>NZ_JBJMBF010000002.1:0-326756 GCF_046640325.1 Loktanella agnita
ACGCCGGCACCTTCATGGCCCAGAATGGCGGGAAACAGCCCCTCAGGATCATCGCCAGAGCGGGTGAATTCATCGGTGTGACACAGGCCGGTCGCCTTGATCTCCACCAGAACCTCGCCCGCCTTGGGACCATCAAGGTTCACCTCCATCACCTCCAAAGGCCGTCCAGCCCCCAGCGCAACCGCCGCTCTCGTGCGCATCATGATCTCTCCTTCTTATTTGGGGCGACGATCATGCATAAGCGTCAGAATTTCAACCGCATAGCCGACAGGTCTTGCCATTTCCGGACGTCACGGTGCAATTTGACAGGATGAAACACCTTACACTTCTTATCCTTTTGGCAGGCTGTAGCGTCGTGCCAGAACATGCCGTCCCGCCCCCGGCGGAAGACACCTGTAATGCCAGCGCCCACGCCGATCTGATCGGTCAGGACGCCAAGGCGCTGGAACGCCGGTTGATCTTGGGGCCGGTCCGGCTTGTCCGGCCCGGTGACATGGTCACGATGGATTTCCGGCCAGAGCGGATTAACTTTGAGATTGGCCAGGACGAAATTATCGCGTCGATCCGCTGCGGCTAACTGTCTGGGAATTAAGAGAAAGTCCCCGATGTCACGAACTGGGTGGGGGCTATTGACCGCGACACCGGGGTAGCATTTCGCTATGCGGTAATTTATTACGAATAGTTGTGTTCCGAGTTGGTAAGCGTTGCGGCGGCCCAGTGGTCATTTTGAGGCGGAACCAAGGCAGGCGATACCAGCGGTTGATTTTTGCGAAAATAGGCGCAAATCTGCCTTATGACCCTGCATTCATCCACCCCGTTCCAGGGCGCGATCGGCGTTTCATTCCACCGGACTGAACTGAACCTGATTCTCGGTCTCTACGGACGCATGGTCGCCGCCGGTGAATGGCGCGACTATGGTATCTCTTCACTGCGCGACGTCGCAGTGTTTTCTGCCTTTCGGCGCACCGCTGAAAATCCGCTCTACCGGATTGAAAAACGCCCCAAACTGCGGCTGCGCCAAGGGCAATATGCGGTGATTGGCATGGATGGGCAGATCCTCAAACGGGGCGAGGATTTGCGCCAAGTGCTGCGCGTGCTCGAACGCAAGCTGATTCGCGCAGTAAACTAAATCCAAAAGCTCTGTTGTGATTCACCCCAGTCGCTTGCGCGCTGTCACATCACCATCGTCCTGCGCCGCGATCCGGGCGATTGCCTTGTTGATCGGCTCATAGGCCGTGGCCATGTGATGCGCATTGGCATGCACCAGCGTCTCGCCATCGACCATCATCCCCACATGACCTTTCCAGAAAATCAGGTCACCGCGTTGCAACGGACCGGTGATATCCTGCCCCAGCGCAGCGCTTTGCATGTCGCTATCGGCAGGACAGGGCAGGGCGCAGGCGCTCAGACCGGCGGCAATAAGTCCGGAACAATCAATCCCCCGCGTGGAATTCCCACCCCAAAGATAGGGCACGCCAAAATGCATCTGCGCCACCGTGGCGGGATCGGAAAAAGGCCGATCCAGCGGGCGCAGATGGGCTTTCGGGATAAAACCCAGATTGGTTTCGAAAAACCGGCGGCGTTCGTCCAGCACGGTGACCCGGCTCAACAAGGGCAGTGCCATCAGATCGGCGGATTTGAAATCCTCCGCAGCATAGGCATGGGTCGCCACACTCGCCACGAAATGGCTGGGGGCCACAGGGGGCAGTAGCGCCGCGCTTTGCACATAGCCCACATAGCCATCCGCCGCCTGCACAAAGGACCAGCCCGCGCGATCCTCAAACACCGTGACAATGGCCCCGATCAGCAACTGCCGGTCCCGCGCGCCATTCGGCGTGGCGCAAAGGTCCGTCACCGGCTGGCCCAGCATCATTGGCGTGCCATCAACATATCGGTCTGCCACGACTTGCCCGGCCAGATGAGCTGCCGCCACGCGCCCATTGGCAGGGCTCAATCGTCGATCCGTCACAGGTTCAGCATCCGGGGCAGGGCCTCCAGCACTGCGCGGGCACCCATGCCGATGCCACCTTTGGGGCGCGACGGCGCACTGCTGGGCTGCCAGCCATAAATGTCGAAATGCATATACGGGCTTTCCACAAAGCGGCGCAGGAACAGCGCCGCCGTAATCGATCCGGCCATCCCGCCAGAGGGGGCGTTGTCCAGATCAGCGATACCGGGTTCAATCATCGCCTCATAAGGATCATGAAACGGCATGCGCCACACCGGGTCCGCAACCGCTGCTGCGGCTTCGGCCAGCATCTGCGCATGGGCGTCGCTCTCAGTATAGAATGGGGACAGATCAGACCCAACCGCCACACGGGCCGCACCCGTCAGCGTCGCCATGGAAATCACCAGATCCGGCTCATCCTCATCCGACAGGGTCAGTGCATCGGCCAGCACAAGCCGCCCTTCGGCATCGGTATTATTGATCTCAACCGTCAGGCCTTTGCGGGCGGTCAGAATATCCTGCGGGCGGAAGGCATTACCTGACACGCTGTTTTCGACCGCTGGCACCAGCACGCGCAGCTGCACAGGCAGGTGCAGCGCCATGATCATCTGCGCCAACCCCAAAACCGTGGCCGCCCCGCCCATATCCTTTTTCATCAACCCCATAGAGCTGCCGGGCTTCAAATTCAGCCCGCCTGTGTCAAAACACACACCCTTACCGACCAGCGTTAGCTTCGGTCCTTTGTCGCCCCAGCGAATATCAATCAGGCGTGGCGCGCGGGTGGAGGCGCGACCAACCGTGTGGATCAGCGGGAAATTGGCGGGGATCAGGTCATCGCCGGTGGTGACATTCACACTCGCATCATGATCGCTGGCCAAGCGGCGGGCGGCCTCTTCCAGCTCATCAGGGCCCATATCTGACGCAGGCGTATTGATCAGGTCCCGGGTCAGCGCCTCTGCATTGGCAATAATCGCGATGCGATCCGCGTCGATCCCTTCGGGCGCGACCAGTGCCGCGATAGCGGGGGCGGGTTTGCGATAGCGGTCAAACGCATAGCCCGCCAACAACCAGGCCAGTGCCGCCTCTTCCAGTGCGCGGCCCTCCAGACCGCCAGCGATCCGGTAAACGCCCTGTGGCAACGCCTTGGCCGTTTGGCCCAGATGAAACCGACCGCGCGCACGTTTTTTCGCAGTGCCATAGCCCGCAAGCGCACAGGCGATCCCGCCATTGGCGTCCGGCACGGTTAGCGCCTGCCCCAGCGCCCCGGTAAAGCCCTGCGACTTTGCCCAAGGCCGGGCCTGATCCGGCAGATCAGCAAGGGCCTGATCCAGATCATCTTCCGAAATGACATAAAGAGGGATAGCAGCGCCGGCATCAACGGCAAAAGCAAGGGTCATAAAGTGTCCTGTCAGCAGTGTTCGCGCGACAGAGTAACGGCCCGCCGCCGGTCCGCAAGGGGCGTCCCGCTAAGTGTCGCGGAAATTCCAAACCTCAGACACCGCCACGTCAAAGGCGCGCTCCAGCCGGGCCATCGTCGCCGCCAGCGCAATACCATCCGCCTGTTTCAGGCAGGCAACCACATGACCGGCGGAAATCGCGACCTCTGTCAGGCCAATCTGATCGGCGATGGTGCCGATGCGACGGGCAGGTTTCAGCATCCTGTCAAAGGTGCAGCGCGACATATTCTGTTGCAGCATGTCCAGCCGCATGGCGATATCTTCCAGAATACGGCAAAGCTGCTCTTCCGCCTCCACACTGTCTTTTTCCGCAAACAGGCGGCACAATGGGGTGGGGTCAAAATGCAATTGATCCGTGCAGCGCAGCAGAACCACGTCCAGATCGGCTTCGACGGCGACAGGGGCCAGAGATGGTGTAATAATGTCCATAGGGGCAGAACTTAGGGCATCAAGGTTCCCAGAAGGTTGAAAACCCCTGCAAAAACCGCTCGAAATTCAGAAAAATGCGACATATATCTGCGGCACGTAGGAAAGGACCAATACCATGAAATTAGCCCGCCCGCTGCCCGCGTATCTGGCCAAACGTTATCACGGCTGGAAGGCAACCACCTATGCTGCGGATAAAGCATGGTACAAGCGGCTCGCCGAAGACGGGCAGCACCCGCGCGCGATGGTGATTTCCTGCTGTGACAGCCGGGTGCATGTAACGGCAATTTTCGGGGCGGATCAGGGCGAATTCTTCATCCACCGGAACATCGCCAATCTGGTGCCACCCTATGACCCCGATGGGCAACACCACGGCACATCGGCGGCAGTGGAATATGCGGTCACCTCGCTGAAAGTGGCGCATCTGATCGTATTGGGGCATTCTGGCTGCGGCGGCGTCGAAGGTTGCTACAACATGTGCGCAGGCCACGCGCCAGAGCTGGAAGAATCCACCAGCTTCGTCGGCCGCTGGATGGACATGCTGCGGCGGGGCTACGATCAACTGCCAGAGGGCGATGACGCCACGCGCAAACGGGCGCTGGAAAAAGCATCGGTCCTGATTTCGCTGGAAAACCTGATGACATTCCCCTTCGTTAAAACAGCGGTAGACGACGGCGTCTTGTCGCTGCACGGCCTGTGGAATGATATCGGCGAAGGCGGGCTCGAAGGCTATGACCCCGAAAAAGACGCGTTTCTCCCGCTTTAAAAACCCGTCAGCGCTGGCGGTCCATCACTGCCGCTGGCGCGTCTGATACAATAGCACCGCAGCGTAAGGTGGGTCTCGACCCCCCCCCGCTTCTGGTGCGTGGCCTTGCGATCAAACCACCCGACAGGCCAAAAAGACAGATTCGCAGCATGACAAACCCGCTCCACACGGTCACCATCACGGTGTCGCCGCCTATGACGCGCGCATAATCACATCACGAAAGGAACGCGCGCGCCCAAAACGGCAGATCAACCACAAAGGAGAGAACGACCATGCAGAAACGACTTCAAAAGACGGCCCTGCTTGTTGTTATGGGGGCCGGGTTTGTTACCGGCAGCGGGGCAGTGGCGCAGGAAGACCCCGCAGCGCAATGTGACGCCATGCGCGATATTGTGTTCGACTCCGGTCATGTGACCTCGGCCCGTGTGATGGATGCCGCAGCGGAGGCCCCCGCCTATTGTGAAATCCGCGCCACCGCGCTCCCAGCCATAGGGATAGAGGTGCGCCTGCCGCTCGAAAACTGGAACGGGGGATACTATCAGGCCGGGTGCGGTGGGTTCTGCGGCAATCTGCACGGACGCGGCGATCTGATCAACTCTATGGTGCCGGGACTGGTCAAAGGCTACGCGACCGCCACCAGCGACAGCGGCCATCACGGGCTATCCTCTGTGGATGCGGGCTGGGCGGATGGCAACCCACATGCCGAACGCGATTGGGGCTGGCGGTCAATCGGGGAAACCAACCGGGTCGCGATGGTGATGATCGACGCATTTTATGACAGCGCGACCAGCCCGGCGATCTTTCAAGGCTGCTCCACCGGCGGGCGCATGGCGCATATGGCGGCACTGCGCTACCCCGATATGTTCGACGGGATCATCTCTGGCGCGCCCGCGCTGAATGAAACCGCACTGGTGGGAACCGCGCTGGCGTGGCAGGTGCAAGCCAACACCGGGCCGGACGGCACGCCGATCCTCAAAGCGGACAAAACCGATCTGATCGGCGACGAAGTCATGCGGCAATGCGATGATGCCGACGGGACAAAAGACGGTCTGATCGCCGACCCCCGCGCCTGCACCGTCGATCTATCGGTGATCGGCTGCGAGGCTGGCAACGCAGACGCGCAATGCCTGACCCCGCAGGAAATTGAGGTTGTCGCAAAATGGCGCAACCCCCCGGTCGATTCCACAGGTAAAGTCCTCGCAGCCGCAGGCATTCCCGCAGGGTCCGAGCCGTTCTGGCGGACATGGCTGACAGGGGATGGGGCCGGCGCCCCCGCGATCAACCCGCTCTTCGGGCAGGCCTTCGGATCATATATGGCCTTCCCCGAAGATCCGGGTCCCAGCTATTCACTGCTGGACTTCGATTTCGACCGTGATCCGGGGCGCATGGCAGCAGCGGCAGACATGTTTAACGCAGATGACGTCGATATTTCCGCGTTCCGGGACGCAGGGGGCAAGATGATCGTCTGGCACGGCTGGGCCGACGCCATCGTGCCGCCCTCTATGACAACCGACTGGCACGCACGGGCCGAAGACGCCGCAGGCGGGGCAGAGGCATTGGCCCAAGATGTCGCGTTATACATGATCCCCGGCATGGACCACTGCGGCCTCGCCGCAGGACCGGGGGGCATCGCAAGGGCTGATATCGACCCGCTGACAGCACTGGAAAACTGGCTGGAAAACGGCACAGCACCAGACAGCATCATGGTCACGGACGAAAGCGAAATGCGTTAAACGAAGGGGCAGGGGCGCTACAGCGGCCTTGCCTCAATCGACATGCGCGGGAATGCCTCAACCCGGTGCCGACCCAAACCCCTCCGGATGCTGCTGCCCGTCATCACCAATCTCATCCCACGCGGCTTTGGACCCAACCCAGATATGATGCGCCACGGCCATCCCCGCATCATCCCCATCCAGCAACCCGGCAGGAATAAACATACGATCAGGGTCATTTGGTCCGGGCAGGGCAGAGCCGCAAGTCACACAGAAATGCGCCTGCCAATCGGCACCCGGCTTGTCCCAACTGCGGATATTGTCCTGCCCGTGCAGCCAAGCAAACGCGGCATTGGGCACAACGACGACCGCAATACCCTGCGCCCCGCTATAGCGGCGACAGATCGAACAATGGCACACATAGACATCACGCAGATCAGCATCGACCCGAAACGCCACCGCGCCGCAATTACAGGCACCCTTCATCAGACCCCTCCACAATGGCGGCAATCCGATCCGCCGCATGGTCCTGCCCAGCATCATCCAACCGACCCGCCGCCACCACAGCGATCACGTCGCGGGTGTCGATCCGGCGGGATTTGGCATAGGCCGGATCATAATGCTCTGCCACCAGCGCCCCCGCCAGCGTTTCCAACGCGCCCGCCGCCGACAGCGCAACCCAACGGTCCACCACCGCATTGCCGCGCAAATGGCGCAGCGGGGCAAGGCGCGCCGCCAGCGCAGGCGTATCCGCAATCACCTCACGATAGGCATGGGCAAGATAGGCAGCACGGGCGGCTAACGGTACATCCATCATGATCCGGGGGGCAGCCAGCATCGCCTGCCACAGCATCTTGGGCAACACTAACCGGCCAATCTTGCTGCTCTCCGCCTCCACCACCACAGGACGGGCCGGATCAAGCCCCGCCAACGCCACGGCAAGCCCGGTTTCAAAAGCCTTCTGACGCGGCTGCCCACCGGGCATCGCCCCCAGCAATGACCCGCGATGACAGGCCAGCCCCTCCAGATCCAGCACCTGCACACCGCGCGCGGCAAGGCGGGGCAGCAGATCCGTCTTCGCCGTGCCCGTATTGCCATCCAGCAGCACCAGACGATGGGGCAGGGGCACATCATATAGGGATTGGGCCACCAAACGACGATAGCTCTGATACCCACCCTTGATCGTCTCGGCACGCCAGCCGATCTCCGACAGGATCGTGCGAAACACACCCGACCGCTGCCCGCCGCGCCAGCAATAAACCAAGGGACGCCAGCCACCATCCATCCCGCGCAACGGACCATCAATATGATCGGCCACATTGCGGATCACCATGCCCGCCCCGATCTTGCGAGCATCAAACGGGCTGACCTGCTTGTAAATCGTGCCCACCTCGGCGCGCTGATCATTATCCAGCGCCGGCAGGTTAATCGCACCGGGGACATGATCCTCAGCGAATTCCGCCGGAGAGCGGACATCAATCACGGTATCAAACCCATGGGCAAGAAGCGGGGAAAGAGCATCAAACTGCAACGGCATACAGGCGGGATAGCGCGACGCTGCGGATTTTCCAAGGCGCACCACTTACGCCACCGCAGTCCCGGACCCCGATCCGGGACCTCCCACACCATTGCCAAACACAGCACACACCCCTAACGTGTAAAAATATATTTCCCAAGTGACCCAATGATTGAAGATAAACTCCCCCCAATCCGGCAATGGGCCGATGTGCAAGCGTTGATCAACGCGGACAAGCTCACCCCCGCCGAACACAGGTTGATCGCAGCCGCGAAAGCGGGCGAAATCGCAGAAATCGGCGAGGCCGTTCCCAAGATCAAAACCCCCGAAACCCTGATACGCGCGCCCCTCCTACGCTACCTGATCCTCGGCGGCTGCAAAGACTGCCGGACAGAGGCGGCAGGCGTGCTAGTGCAGGGCGCATGGATGGCAGATACGCTTGATCTAAGCTTTTCCACTGCCAAAGGAGCGCTGTTCCTATTCAACTGCAATATTACAGAGGAGCTAGTTATGCTGCAAAGCACATTAGCTGGATTATTGCTGAAAGGTAGCACCTTACGAGGAGGGCTGGGTGCTCAAGGAGCGCAAATTTCTGGTGATGTCTTTTTACGCAGCATTCAGAGTGAAGGAGAAGTGAATCTGTCCGGTGCGGCCATTTCCGGTCAGTTGGTTTGTGATTGGGCCCGCCTGCAAAACGCAGATGGGTATGCACTGGACGCGCAAGGCGCGCATATCGGCGGGGGTGTCTTTCTGAGCGATGTGCAGAGCGAGGGAGAGGTGTGCCTGTCCGGCACAGCGATCAGTGGTGAGTTAGATTGCACCGGTGCCAGCCTGCACAATGCGGATGGCAAGGCACTGAATGCACAGCGGATGAAGGTGGAAGGTAGTTTTCTCTGGCGTGATGTGAAAGTGGCGGAAGGAGCGATTGACCTGGCATCGGCCCATGTCGCTGATTTGGTCGACGATATGGAAAGCTGGACGAAATGCGATGAGCTTTCACTTGTCGGCTTCACTTACGATGTTCTGCATGGCACCACTGATGCGGCAGAGCGGCTGGACTGGCTGCAAAAAGGTGCGATCTCGGGCGGTAAATTCCACCCCCAACCCTACGAACAACTCGCCAAAACTCTGCGCGAAGGCGGGCATCGGGCTGAAGCGCGCGAGATAATGGTCGCGCAGGAGCAAGAGCAGCGCGCGTATCTGCGCCGCCAGAGAAACAGAAAGCTAGGATGGTTCCGCGCGCTACCGTTCAATAGTTTTTTGATATTCGTGGATTTGATATTCCGCTGGTCTCTAGGCTACGGCTATAAGCCTGAACGTATTGCGTATAGTTCACTCCCCGTGTTGATAATTATCGGCTGGTTCCTCGCCTACCAAGCTTGGCACGCCGGCGATTTCGCCCCCAATTCCCCCGTCATCCTCGAATCCGCAGACTGGCAGAGCTTTGCAACTGACCGCGAAACCTACCCCAACCCGGCAGCGGCGTGGGGAGAGAAATACGCGCAGGGACAAGATTTTGAGACCTTCCACAGCCTCGCCTATGCCGTGGATGTGGTCATCCCCATCATCTCGTTGGGGCAAGAGGCCGCATGGGCGCCCTCCACCAATCGCGGCGGCTGGGGCTGGCACCTATGGTGGGTGCGCTGGATCCTGATCACGCTCGGCTGGATCGTCACCGCCATCGGCGCAGCCGCCGTCACAGGTGTGATCCGGCGGGATTAAGCGCCGGGGCAAATCCTTAACGCTACCTTCACATATCCACCGTGCGCTGCTTTAACCCGCCAAAACGCACTGACGGGTCCGACGTAAGTCCGATAAGTGTCCGACGCGATATCCACCCCGAAAATCGCAGAAAAACAGCAGATTTACCTTTGATTCGCGGCCCCGTCTGCGCCGACCCATCCGACAGCACCGAACGTTGCGCAATGCCGCCTCACGGGCGCAGCGGCACGCGCCCTGTCGGGGTTAGGGTCCAGCAATCCCTGCCCTCAAACACAGCAGGCACCAGCGGACGACCATAGCCCGCCCCGCCATCCAGATCGACGCGGTTGCCGAAATGCTGCGGATGCTCCAGCGCCGTATGGCCATGCACCACCAAGCGCTTGAAATCATGGCCCGTTTCCAGAAATCCGTCGCGAATCCAGATCAAGTCATCCTCGGTCTGATCCGCCAGTGGTACCCCCGGACGCAGCCCGGCATGCACAAAGATCAGATCATCCGTCACATGGGTCAGGGGCAAGCCATCAAGGAAATCCAGATGGGTCGCAGGCACCGCATCGCGTGCCGCGCGATGCAGGTCGTCAGGCTCCATCACGCCATCAACCCCTTCGAAACGCAGAAGAATTTCAATTTCCCCAGGTTTATGTCGCGCAAACTGCGGCTGTCCCACAACACCGTAAGAGCGCAGCGTCTCTGTCCCGCCCAGACGCGGGTTCAACCAATGCAAACCAGAGCGGATATTGTCATCATGGCCCAGCCCCTGCCGGACATAGCGGGTGAAAAGGCGATCATGATTGCCGCGCACAAACACCCAATTGCGACCCGCCTCACGGCCCGCGATCAATGTGTCGATCACACCCCGGCTGTCCGGGCCGCGATCGGTATAATCGCCCAAAAACACAATCCGCGCATCCGTACCGCCATCTGCCGCAATCAGGTCAAGGGCTTGATCTAATTGGGCCTTTTGGCCGTGAATATCGCCAATGGCATAGATGGGGGTCATGAAATCTCCAGCGCGCGGCAGGTAAGGTGGATCCGGATCCACCTTACGCAAAGGGTCATCAGACGTCGAACGTCAGCGGTTTGATCTGCCGAAACATGCCTGTGTCGCGCAGGGCATTGATCGCCGCATCAGGCACACGATCATCAACATAAAGCAACGCGATCGCTTCACCTTTCGCCTCTGACCGGCCCAATGTAAAGTTCGCGATATTCACGCCCTTCTCACCCAGCGTCATTCCCAAAGTTCCGATGATGCCAGGAACATCTTCGTTTGTGGTGTAAAGCATATGCGCGCCGATATCAGCGTCGATATTGATACCCTTGATCTGGATAAAGCGCGGCTTGCCATCGCTAAACACCGTCCCCGCAATCGACCGCTCGCGGGTATCTGTAACAATCGTGACCTTGATATAACCTTCAAACGCGCCGGATTGATCCTGTTTGGTGGTCGAGATTTTGACACCACGTTCCTTTGCGATCACCGGGGCGGACACCATGTTCACATCCGGGTTGATCGACTTCATGATCCCCGCCACAGTCGACGCGGTCAGCGCCTTCAGGTTCATGTGGCTGGCTTCGCCGTCAAACAGGATATTGATCGCCTTGATTGGCTCATCGGTCATTTGCCCAATGAAGTTGCCCAGATGGCCGGACAGCTTGATCCAAGGGCCCATAATCTTGGCCTCTTGCGCCGTGACCGACGGCATGTTCAACGCATTCTGTACCGCACCCGTCAGCAGGTAATCCGACATCTGCTCCGCCACTTGCAAGGCCACATTTTCCTGCGCTTCGGTCGTCGCCGCACCCAAATGCGGGGTCACAACAACATTGGGCAGGTTGAACAGCGGGTTTTCGGTGGCAGGCTCTTCGGCAAATACGTCAAAAGCGGCGCCAGCGACATGACCGGATTTCAGTAACTCGGCGAGCGCCGCTTCATCCACCAGACCGCCACGGGCGCAGTTGATGATCCGCACGCCTTTTTTAGTCTTGGCGAGGTTCTCTGCGCTCAGGATGTTTTTGGTGTCTGCGGTCAGGGGCACATGCAGGGTGATGAAATCCGCACGGGAAAGCAACTCGTCCAGCTCGACCTTTTCCACGCCGATTTCGGTGGCGCGTTCCTCGGACAGAAAGGGGTCCATCGCGACGACCTTCATCTTCAGCCCGCGTGCGCGGTCACAAACGATAGAGCCGATATTGCCCGCGCCAATCACGCCGAGGGTCTTGCCGGTCAGCTCCACCCCCATGAATTTCGATTTCTCCCATTTGCCTGCATGTGTCGATGCGCTGGCCTCGGGGATTTGACGCGCGACGGCGAACATCATCGCAATAGCATGTTCCGCCGTGGTGATCATATTGCCGAAAGGCGTGTTCATCACGATGATGCCTTTGCGCGATGCGGCATCCTTGTCGATATTGTCAGTCCCGATCCCGGCGCGGCCAATCACCTTGAGGTTATCAGCCCCTGCGATAATTTTTTCGGTCGCCTTGGTGGCCGAGCGGATGGCCAGACCGTCATATTGGCCAATGACCTCCAGCAGTTTGTCCTTGTCTTTGCCAAGGTCAGGCTGGAAATCCACATCAATGCCGCGATCCTTGAAGATCTGCACGGCGGCGGGGGAAAGCTTGTCGGAAATCAGTACTTTGGGGGCCATCTGGCGCACTCCTTGCATTTATTCGGAATGTTGCCCCGGACTTGATCCGGGGCCTCTGCTTCAATTCTGTGGGAGGTCCCGGATCAAGTCCGGGACAGCGGATCACTGGTTGGCGATCTCGGTCTCGAACGCCCATTCCAGCCAGGGCAGCATCGCTTCGATATCCGAAGTCTCGACCGTTGCACCGCACCAGATGCGCAGCCCCGCGGGGGCATCGCGATAGGCGCCGATATCCAGCGCGATATTCTCCGCCTCTAGCCGTTTCGCCACAGCTTTGGCAAAACCCGCACCATCGGTGATCCGGTCATCGGTGAATTTCAAACAGACGGATGTGTTTGACCGCGTTGCCGGGTCCACAGCCAGATTGGCAATCCAGTCATAGGCCGCGCAGAAATTCCAGATCGCACGGGCATTGGCGTCGGCCCGGTGGATCAGCGCATCAAGACCGCCGATGGACCGGCCCCATTTCAGCGCGACGAGGTAATCCTCGACCGCAAGCATGGAGGGCGTGTTGATCGTCTCGCCCCGGAAAATCCCTTCGATCAGCTTGCCGCCTTTGGTCAGGCGGAAAATCTTGGGCAGGGGCCAGGCGGGCGTGTAGCTTTCCAGTCGCTCTACCGCGCGGGGGGACAGTACCAGCATCCCATGGGCGGCCTCGCCCCCCATGACTTTCTGCCAGCTAAAGGTTGTCACATCCAGCTTGTCCCATGGCAACTCCTGCGCGAAAGCGGCGGATGTCGCATCGCAGAGCGTCAGGCCAGCCCGGTCGCCGGGGATCACATCACCTGTCGGGACACGCACGCCGGATGTGGTGCCGTTCCATGTAAAGCAAACATCATTGTCATAATTCAGCGCCGCCATATCGACGATCTCGCCATATTCGGCGGTATGCACCTGTGCGTCGATCTTCAGCTGCTTGACCACATCCGTGACCCAGCCTGCGCCAAAGCTTTCCCACGCCACCATCTCGGCCGGGCGTTCACCCAGCAGCGACCACATCGCCATTTCAAACGCGCCAGTGTCGGATGCGGGTACGATGCCGATCCGGTAGTCGGCCGGAATGCCAAGGATCTCGCGGGTCAGGTCAATGGCTTCGGCCAGCTTGGCCTTACCAACAGAAGCCCGATGCGACCGGCCCAAAGGCGCGTCACGCAAAGCATCCAATTTCCATACGGGGGGTTTGGCACAGGGGCCGGACGAAAAACGCGGATTACCCGGCCGCGTTGCCGGTTTGGTCATGACCATTGCTGGTATCCTCACAGATATGCGCCCTTCGTTGGGGAAGGGTGTCCCACTGGCCGAAATAGCGGCGGCTTTTGGCTTTCACAAGCGGCAAAATGTCACTAGACCGGCGATCGAGATGATTTTCGCGACACCCGTGACGCCAAAAGGAAACTTCCCCCATGTTCATTGTCACCCTCTTGACGACCCCGACCGAACGGACACTGGACGGGGCGCTGGTCGATAATCTGCGCAATGCTTGGGGCGGTGGTGATGTGACCTGGCTGGCGATTGACGAGGCTGCGGAATTTCCAGTGCCAGTCATGCCAGACAACCGGTGGGATGTCTGGCATGACCTGCAAAAGGCCTGTGTCGATCTGATCATCCAACCCGCTGAGAACCGGCGCAAAAAGATGCTGCTGGCCGATATGGACAGCACGATGATCCGGCAAGAATGCATTGATGAGCTTGCGACAGAGGCGGGTGTTGGCGCTCGTGTCGCCGATATCACCGCGCGGGCAATGAATGGTGAGCTTGATTTCGAAGAGGCGCTGAAAGAACGTGTCGGCCTGCTGAAAGGGCTGGATGAAAGCATCATTGACCACGTGCTCGACACGCGGATCACCCACATGCCGGGCGGGCATACGCTGGTCAGCACGATGAAGGCGCATGGCGCTTATGCGGTGCTGGTGTCAGGCGGGTTCACGGCTTTCACCGCACGGGTCGCCGCAGCACTTGGTTTTGATGAAAACCGGGCCAACAGCTTGCTGGTCGCAGATGGCAAGCTGACTGGGGCACCGGGGCTGCCCATTCTGGGCAAACAGGCCAAGATCGACGCGCTGGTCGAAATCACCACAGCGCGCGGCATCACCGAAAGTGATGTGCTCGCCGTCGGGGACGGGGCCAATGATCTGGGTATGCTGGGCCGTGCCGGGACTGGTGTTGCCCTGCACGCCAAACCGCGCGTGCAAGAGCAATGCGATATCCGGATCAACCACGGCGACCTGACTGCACTGCTTTTTCTGCAAGGCTACAGCCGGGACGAATTCGTCAGCTAAATCTTTCGCATAACGCTTAAAGCGTTTCGGTTTTAACCTGAGACATCACAGATCACCAATTGCGTTTGAGCCGCAGGCGAAAGGCAGCGATTGCTGATTCAGGTATAAATCGAAATGCTCTAGTAGACGCTTTCGACCGCGCCAATCTCGGCCAGCACCTGATCCCCGCAATGCAGCGTCACGCCGCGATATTGGGCCGATGCCGCCGGGATCGTGATATGCACCTCGTCTTCGGCGATCATCTGCACCACCATGCCATCCGGCGGGGTGAATTGCAGGTTGATATGCTGCATCGGGCGCATGCTGCGATCCAGCGGCCCGGCGCTATAGGTCAGATCATAGCCGGGGGTCGGCAGGGTCACGGTGCCAGTCACATGCAATGGCGGCCCATCACTCTCCGGGCCGGGCATCTTGTTAATCCAAGCGGCCCAGTCGCGGCTTTCGATCACCGGGCAGGCCGCACCGGTTTCCGGGGCAGGGACCACATCGGCACTGGCCGCGCAGCTTGCACAAAGCGCAAGGACCAAGCCCCGCGACATCAGTGAATCTATACGTGGCATACAAATAAATCCTTATTTCCAGAAGCGTTAGGCCAAACCTAGCGCACACGGCAGCAAACACCACCGGGCTTTGGGCCAGACGGGCAATAGATGGCCGATCTTAGGCGGTCCGCCATCCGGCACGGCGATAGGCGCTGTCCCAGAAATGCCATTCATGCCAGCTTGACCGTTCAAATGTCGCGCGCATTTGCGCCTGCATGTTGCCGTCAGCCTTAGCCGCCAAACGGTTCGTCAGATCCAGCATCCGGTCAACCGAGGCGCTGAAAGCCTCGCCCGCATAGGTGTCGATCCACGCACGATAGGGGTGATCGGGTACAGCCCTGTCATGGATCAACTTACCAACCTCGCGGTAAACCCAAAAACAGGGTAAAAGCGCGGTCACAGCTACCGGAAACGGATCAAGAGCGCAGGATTTCAGCAGAAAATTCACATAGTGGTCGCAGGCCTGCGATTTCGGCGTCGCGGCAAAGCTTTCGGGGGACACACCAAAGCGTGCCATGTAATCGCTGTGCAACTGTCGCTCCACCGCGACCGCCCCACCGGCAGAGCCAGCCAGTTGCGCAATCGTGTCCGCATCGGGCGCGCGGGCAGCGGCGAGCGATAGCGCACGCGCAAAGCCTTCCAGATAATGTGCGTCCTGAATAATGTAGCCCTGAAACGTCTCATGCGGCAGGGTGCCCGTCGTCAGTTCTGCATTGAATGGCATCCTCTGTATCTGGGTTTGCAGGCTGGCCGTTTCGGCCCAAAGCTGGTCGGTAAAGGTCATGTGATCTCACTTCTCAAAACCGGCAGGGAAGCGCGATCAAAGGCCGTACAATGCGCGCCCTTTTGCAACTTCCTCCGCCGGCATTATCCGGTTCAGGTTCGAAGGGTGCATCTCAGCCCGTGGGCGCCCCTGTCGCAGAACCATTGGTGACAGGCTGTGGGTGCCGCGTCAAACGGCGATGGCTGAAACCTTAACCGTGCGTTTATAATTGCACCGCGCGCAGTGGTTACCATGCAGGGTTGCGCGAAAGGGTCCGACGCAATTCCGACATAATTCCGATGGGATGCCGATAGCGAAAATCGCATTAATTGTGGCATTGATCATTTATTCGCGCTTCGCGGGTGAACTCCACCGCGCGGTGCCCCCGATGCAACGCCCCGGACGTTGCTTTGCCTCTTGCATCGGACGGCCCCGCTACGCCAGATAAGCGCATGAAGAAAATCCAGCACCCCGCCACCATTGCCGCCCATGCCGCTGGCGCACTTGACCCGCAATCCGGCGGTGTCGTACCTGCATTGCAGCCCTCCACCACTTTCCTGCGGGACGAGAATTACGATCTTGTCCGGCCCGACAATATCTATTCCCGCGATAATTCCGACAACCTGCGACAGGCAGAGGCGGTTTTGCAAGTGCTTGAAAACGCGCAAGAAACATTGCTTTTTCCCTCAGGTATGGCCGCGATTGCTGCGGTGTTTCGGACATTGCCAAATGGTGCCACAGCGCTGGTGCAATCGCATATCTACTGGGGCACCACCGCTTGGATCATGGATTTTTGCGAACGGCGGGACATCACCCTGATCACGGCCGAGGCGGACGATCTGACCGACACTGCCGCCACCCATGATCCAGACCTGATTTTTATCGAAACCCCGTCGAATCCATGGCTGAAAACTATTGATATTCAGGCAGTTAAGGATACTGGCACTGCGACACTGGTGGTCGATGCTACTGCCGCAACCCCGATCCTGACACGGGCGCTGGATCACGGGGCGGATATCGTAATGCATTCCGCCACCAAGGGCATCAACGGGCATTCGGATGTTTTGGCCGGGGTGCTGTCAACCAACTCAAAAGACAGCAAAATTTGGCAAGCAGTCCGCGATGATCGCAAGATGGCGGGTGCAATCCTCGGCCCGTTTGAGGCGTGGTTGCTGACCCGCGCCATGCGCACGCTGCCATTGCGGGTGGAACGGATGTCGCAAAATGCGCAGGCGCTGGCCGAGTATTTGTTGGCGCACCCGGCGGTGAAGGATGTATTCTACCCCGGTCTGCCACATCATTCAGGACATAAAAACGCGCAAAAACAAATGATTGGCGGTTTTGGGGGGCTTCTGTCTGTGCTCGTCTCCGGCGACCGGGTCGACGCTTTGCGGATCACCGGGAAACTGCAATTATTCCTGCGGGCCACGTCGCTGGGCGGTGTCGAAAGCCTTGTCGAGCACCGCCACTCGATCGAGCCCCATACAGGCATCCCGGAAAACTTGATCCGGGTGTCTGTCGGGATCGAACATATCGACGACCTGATCGCCGATTGGGCGCAGGCGCTCGACAATTAATCGGAAGCTTCAGCTTTCCATTGGGCCGCCTGCCGCTTTCCAGTCGGGCACACCGCCGATATTGGTGACATCGGTATAACCCATTTCTTTCAATGTCTTACCGGCGAGAGCCGCCTGACCACCCGCACCGCAAACAAGGCAAATCGGGGTGTCTTTCTGAAAGAAAGGTTTGTGAAACTTCGTTTCTGGATCGGCGGCGAATTCGATAAAACCACGCGGCACACGTTCCGCGCCTGCAATGGTACCCGACTGCGCAATATCAGCGCTGTCGCGCACGTCGATGAACGTCACACCGCCCGCCTTATGTTTGGCAATCGCCTCTTCACTGCTGATCCGGGGAACATCGGCATGTGCCGCATCAAGATAATCATTGGCGGTTTTCATAGGGCACCTTTTCATGTTGTGTTCGTTGATGAAACCAACGCAAGCCACGCCGATTTCGTTCCATGAAAGCCCATAAAAAAGCCCGGGCGCAATGCCCGGGCAAGTCCAACAGGGAGGTGGTGATATGACCCGATCACCGGCGGGATTACTAAAAACCGGCGGTCAGAGAGGGGAGGAAATCTGACCGCCGGGTGGAGTACTACGCCACTAATCTATAGCCCCCGGATTCGGTCACAAGAAGGCGAGCATTGGACGGATCTGGTTCAATTTTTTGGCGAAGACGGTAAATATGTGTCTCTAATGTGTGCGTCGTGACGCCCGCATTATAGCCCCACACCTCATGCAGCAGCACATCACGGGCGACAACACCTTCGGTCGCGCGGTAGAGGAATTTCAGGATGTTGGTTTCCTTTTCGGTCAACCGCACCTTTTTGTCATCCTCTGTCACCAGCAGTTTCTGGGCAGGTTTGAACGTATATGGCCCAAGCTGGAACACCGCGTCCTCTGATTGTTCATGCGTGCGCAGCTGGCTGCGGATACGCGCCAAAAGAACGGGGAATTTGAATGGCTTACTGACGTAATCATTCGCGCCCGCATCCAGCCCAAGGATCGTATCAGCGTCACTATCCTGCGCGGTCAGCATCACAATCGGGCATTTCACGCCTTGTTTACGCATGACCCGGCACAATTCGCGGCCATCCGTATCAGGCAGGCCCACGTCAAGGATCATCAGGTCGTAAAGACCCTCTTTCGCCTTTGCCATTGCGCTGGCGCCATCATCGGCTTCGAACACGTCGAAGTCCTCGGTCATCATAAGTTGTTCACCCAACGCTTCGCGCAGGTCGTCATCATCATCGACGAGCAAGATTTTCTTGAGCTGTCCCATGACATCCTCCTTCGGTTCTATCACTGATCTGTGTTTAAGGTACGTCTGAGACAAGGCGCTTTGCGAAAGCTTCACACGGACGTGTGATTAATCGTGCAAATGTTTCACTTTCGCCGTGATTGGGGCTATCTGCTGTAACAAAGGCAGGTGGACTGAAATGAGCTTTTTCCCCGATATCACCGAACGGCTGGCCCGCGCCCGCGCCGACCTACGCATGGGCGTGCCCGTCGTCTTGGATGGCGGCGCGGTGTTGCTGGCGGTTGAAACATTGGATGCCGCCCGTCTGGCGCATCTGCGCGCGCTGGGCGGCGCGCCGGTGCTAGCTGTGACCGGCAGGCGCGCCGAGACGCTGAAGGCCCGTGCGTATGATGGCGATATCGCCCGGATTGTGCTGCCGGATGATGCCACATTGTACTGGGTACGCTCGGTTGCTGACCCGGCTGATGATCTGCGCGTTCCGATGAAAGGGCCACTGCAGACGGCGCGGGATGGGGTGGCGGATCTGCATCGCGCCGCCATCGCGCTGTGTAAGGCGGCACGCCTATTACCTGCCGCACTGGTGCTGACGGTTGATAATGCAACAGGTTTCGCGCGCACCCATAACCTGACGCTGATCCCGGCAGCGGCGGTTGTGGATACTGCGCTTAGCCCGTTGCAACCGATCATCAGCGCACGGGTACCGTTAGAGGTATCAGAGGCCGGACGCCTGCATGTTTTCCGCCCGGATGATGGGGCAGAGGAACATTACGCCGTCGAAATCGGTCGCCCGGATCGGTCGGCCCCGGTCCTATCGCGTTTGCATTCGGCCTGTTTCACGGGTGACCTGCTTGGGTCACTGAAATGCGATTGCGGCCCGCAACTGCGCGGCGCGTTGCGGCAGATGGGGAATGAGGGGGCAGGTGTGCTGCTGTACCTTAACCAAGAAGGGCGGGGCATCGGGCTGGCCAACAAGATGCGGGCTTATTCTTTGCAGGATCAGGGGTTTGACACGGTCGAGGCAAACCACCGGCTGGGGTTTGAGGATGACGAACGTGATTTCCGGATTGGGGCCGAGATATTAAAACAGATGGGATTTTCATCCGTCCGGCTACTGACCAACAACCCCGCCAAGGTAGCGTTGATGGAACAGAGCGGGATTAACGTGGTCGAACGCGTGCCGCTGAAAGTCGGCGAAAACACCCACAATCATGCCTATTTGGCGACCAAGGCGGCAAAGTCGGGACATTTGTTGTAAAAGATAGGGTCCGCTATGCGGACAAAGCACCATTTCGCTGCAATTTCACTAACGCGAGCTTTGGCAGGATTTTCCTCAATCCTGCCAAAAACCATTGGGAGAATTGTAGAACACGACAAAATGGGATCGCTCGAAATATTCTTGCCGACCAAGCCCTTATCAGCTTCCCGTAACCTTGCCATTGTAAAGAATTGCTGGAGTAAATTTGAGCAGCGGCAGAGGGGTTAAGGGATCAGGTACCGACGAGAGCTGCGACCCGCGGTAAGGCAGATGCGAATTCTTCTTCAACAATTTCGGGTCCGGCGACATCCATCCGGACTATCTTCACTGGCTTCATCGCCTTGCCTTGCCGCATTTCGTAGGCCATGGGTGCGGCGTCTCGTAATCCATTTATTCCGCTGGCCGTGCCGCTATGTAAGGTCACATCAAAACTATCTGGGTCCGCAAGCGCGCCTTCAAAGACCTTTCGTCCCTGCCAGATCAACCAGCCCCGAAAGTCCTCGAATGCGTCATCTGAACATCCACCTTGTAGCAGATAGGCCAAGGCCCAGATGTCCCACCGATAGGCGCGCGCATCAAGGCTGCGCTGGATCTTTTCAAAGTCGCGAATTGCTGTCGCTTTGAATGCGGCCAGCCTTTCGGGAAGCGTGTCAATCCGTTCGCCTATTGGCTGATCCATCAGGCCTTCATCAATCAAGTTCCAAAACAGATCTTCATCCATTTTCCGCGGATCGGGTTTACCCTTGGGACGCGGTCTTTCTTCGGCCTGAATTGCACCAATATCGGCATCAATACGGGTCAGTTCCGTTTCACCAGCACCGGTTTTTTCCGCCGTTTTGCGATAGTTAGCCATGATGGCCAATAACTCTCGCTTCATCTCTGGAATTTGGCCGATCAGTTTTGCGTATTCGCGGCGCTGTTTTTGTTCCGAGGCTTGATAATATTTAGCCATACGAAAGCCCGCATTCCGTTCACCGATATACCACCAGAATTCCCCCTTGATGAGCCCCGTATGTGAGCGCCAAATCCGCCGTACGCGCGCACCCTCGCCCATCGCTTGCAGCCGGTCGAACACGATCAGATGTTTTGGACATATCGGACCAAAAGAAACTTCTCCTGTAGGGGTGTAGTGTGCTTCGATCTGGTCAAACCGCTTTTGCTCGAAATAGAACTCGGTCAGCCATTCGTCTAGGTCTTGTAAATATAGGTCATAGAGCGAGCGCCCTTTCTCATGCGCCACAACACCGCGGTCGACGAGTTCTACCAAAGCTTCTGTGTATCGTTCCCAATCATCATCTATGGAGCGAAATCGTGGCTTAAACCCAGTGATCCGTCCTTTTTCGAAGCACATCGAATCGATTTCACTTTTTCGCATTTTTCGTCCTCAGTTGACCGATCACCGATGGTCTCGAATTCAAAGAATGCTTTCTGACCTATTCAAGGTAAAGATTAAACATTTTTCACCCATCACCGAAAGCACACGTTGGTGCAAAGCGCAGCGGCCTACAGTTCGGGCTCCGAGCGGCCATCAACAATTTTTGCGGCCACCCTCTGCTGACATGTTCGGTGCTGATCGCTATATCTCTCTCTCATGACTTCCGTCGACCTTGTTCTCACCCCTACCCATCTAAGGTTCATGAACCGCCGTTTCCCCTGCACAATCGGCCGCGGCGCGTTGACGGACCGCAAGGCAGAGGGCGATGGCGCGACGCCGCGTGGTGTGCATCGTATTGTGGGGATGCTGTATCGGGCTGACCGGATGGCGAAACCGGTAGACTGGGCGCTGCCGATTGGTCCGTTTGATCTTTGGTCTGATGATATCCGCGATCCGGATTACAATATGATGGTGCGTGCGCCCCATCACTATAGCCACGAAAACCTGCGCCGATCCGATCCGATGTATGATCTGATCATTCTGACCGACTGGAACTGGCCTTATGTGGTCAAAGGCCGCGGGTCTGCGATCTTTATGCATCAATGGCGTGGTCCCGGACGTCCGACTGCGGGCTGCGTGGCGGTATCACGCCAGAATCTGTTGTGGATTGCACAGCATATCGGTTACCAAACCCGTCTTGTTATTCGATAACCCGGCGATACGCCTTAAGCTGGGAGAGGTATCCAAAGGCTGTACCATGAAACATCAAGGCCACTTTATGACTCCTGACGAAATCGAAAAACTCCCCTACCGTCCTTGCGTTGGTATCATGCTCACCAATCCGCGCGGGCATGTCTTTGTCGGTCAGCGGATCGACCGCGATCAGGACGCCTGGCAGATGCCGCAGGGGGGCGTGGATCCCGGCGAAAAGACACGGGATGCGGCCCTGCGTGAGCTGCAAGAGGAAATCGGCGTGACGGAGAAGCTCGTTTCCATTGAGGGCGAAAGCACCGGGCTGGTCCGCTATGACCTGCCACATGATCTGGTGCCGCGTATCTGGAAGGGGCGCTATCGCGGGCAGGAACAGAAATGGTATCTCATGCGGTTTCATGGCAGCGATGACCAGATCAATCTGGAAACCCAACATCCGGAATTTTCCACCTGGAAATGGATGCCCCGTGATCAGGTGATTGATGCCATCGTGCCGTTCAAGCGCGCCGTCTATGAACAGGTGCTGGCAGAGTTCGCGGGCAAATACTGAGCCGCGCATAAAATTCTGCCTGCCGCCAAGGATCGCGGTGTGGCGACCGTCCTATTGTTGCAAGCCGCGTAACGCGCGCTGTCTGATATCAAGGAGAATGCGAATGAAGAGTTTCACCCTTGCCCTCGCGCTGAGTGCGCTTGCCACGCAATCCGCTGCGCTGAGCTGTATGCGCCCTGACCCGGTCGAGACGTTCAACCGTGTGGCCGCTGCGCCGGATGATTACTATGTGCTTTATGGCCAGTTGACGTTCGATACGGATGCGCTGCCGGAAGCTGTGTCGCAGATACCGGTGGCAGAGCCTGATCCGATTGATGCATTTTTTCGTGGCAAAGGGCTGACACGCCAAGGTTTTACATCGGATTATATCAGCCCCGCCGCATTGCAGGTCACCTGCGCCGGTTCGTGGTGTGGGTCCGCCCGCAGCGGGGTTGATGCGCTATATTTCGTGCGGGCCGATGGTGCCCCGGTCACAATGGAAGCCGGAGCCTGCGGTGGCATGATCTTTGAGCAGCCAGATCAGGCTACGTTGAATATGATGGTGTCCTGTATGCAGGGTGGTGAATGTTCACCGCAGCCGTTGCAGTAGCGACAGCGACGCGAACCCATCCGCCGGCAGGCCGACGCTACGCTGGTAGGCCCGGATCGCGGTCATGGAGTTTGGCCCGATCTGCCCGTCCACGCCTTGGGTGGAAAATCCTGCCGCCGTCAGCCTTTGCTGCAGTTCAACACGCTCCGCCCGGCGCAGGGGGCGGTCGCCGGTGGGCCATGCAGTGCGCAACGGGCCCATCCCTTTGATCCGGTCGCTTAGATGTCCGACCCCGATGATATAGGCCTGCGCGTTGTTATAGCGCGAAATCGTGCGGTAGTTGGCGAAGGTCAGAAAGACCGGGCCGTCAGCGCCGGTGGGAAAGATCAGCGATGCATCGCCGTGGTTCGGCACGGGCTGCCCATCGACGCCGCGCACCCCTAGCTGTGCCCAAGCGGCAGGCGAGCGACTGTTGCTTTGGGTGAAGTCGAAATTGCGGGGCAGGGTGACCTCGACCCCCCAAGGCTGCCCACGGCGCCAGTTGAACCGGCGGAAATAGGCGGCGGTAGAGGCTAGCGCATCACTGGGATCATCCGCCCAGATATCACGCCGCCCGTCGCCAGTGAAATCAACCGCGTAGGCCTCAAACGATGTGGGGATGAACTGCGTATGGCCCATCGCCCCGGCCCAGCTGCCGGTCATGTTGCGCGGGGCCACATCGCCGCGTTGCAAGATTTTAAGCGCGGCGATCAGCTGTTGTTCAAAGAACCGCCCGCGCCGCCCGTCATAGGCCAGTGTGGCGAGGGTGGAAATTACATCGGTATCGCCCCGGCGCTGACCGTAGTTCGATTCCATCCCCCAGACAGCAAGCACAACATGGGGTTCGACTTGATAGGTGGCCTCGATCCGGGACAGCAGACTGGCGTGCTGGCGCAGCATGGCGCGCCCGGTTTCGACGCGCGTTTCCGAGGCTGCGGTGGCCATATATTCCCCCAGCGGGCGCACAAATTCGGCCTGATTGCGATCGCGTTCGATACTCTCCGCCAAATAGCGCGCGTTCGAAAATGCTGCGTTGAAAGTCTGGTCGGAAATCCCTGCGGCCTTTGCCCGGCGGTAAAATCCCATGACCCAATTGCCAAAGCCGCTCGCGTCGGCCTGTGCGGCACTGCCTGCCACAATGGCCGAAATGCCCGTTGCGATAAATTGTCTGCGTTTCATAAACCTGTCCTCACCACTACTATTTTTAGCGCATTTAAGCGTAATTTAAGGGAGAACGAAATCAACTCTCTGACAGTTCCACCATTTGTGCATCTATATTTAATGGCTCTGGCCAGCAGTGCTGTAATTCTTCCAATGCCGCGCGCAGCATCGGCACTCGCCGTGGCCGGAAGCTGGTTTCTGTCACGGTCAGGTTCTGCATCCGGTCCAGACGAAAATTACGATAGGCCTGCCGCAGATGGCACCAGCCGATCAGATTATGGGTGTCCTTTAGAAATACGATGCTAAGCGGGTCGACACGGCGTGTGCTCGCCCGGTCTTCGGCATCAATGTAATCCAGTTGAATGGTCCGTTCGTCCCATGTTGCTTGCCGGAGCGCGCGCACATCAACAGTGGGGACGGGTGGCTGCACGATACGCTTTGCGTGCAGGACAGCATATTGCAGCCGGTGCGCCTGAGTACCGGGCAGCCGCGCTTGCAGTTTGGCCAGCGCGTTTCGGGCCGACTGCGCCAGCGCCGGATCGGCGACCGCTTGTACTTCGCGCAGACCCAGCACGATTGCTTCGATCTCTTCATCTTCGAACATCATCGGCGGCAGGGCGGCGTCCTCGGTCAGGGCATAGCCGTAACCTGCCGTGCCGTCGATCACCGCCCCAAGGCCACGTAAGGAGTCGATATCGCGGTAAAGCGTGCGCAGCGAGACGCCCGTGTCATCGGCAAGCTGCCGTGCGGTGACCGGTGGCGCATGGCGGCGCAGCGATTGCATCAGTTGAAACAGGCGGGCGGTGCGGGACATGCGCATAGCTTAATGCTGCTGCCAAAAATTGTCAGCACCAACCGGCATAAGGGGGCAACTTAAATGGAGCCCCTATGATCACTCTTATCACCTATCAGGCCGGTTTCGGTCAGCCCAGCCTAAGCCCCTTTTGCGTCAAGGCCATGTGGTTGTTGCAGGCGGCAGGCGTAGATTGGCAGCGCGAAGACAGTAATGACCCGCGCAAGATGCCTTATGCCAAACTGCCCGCCATCCGCACCGCGCAGGGGATTATTGCAGACAGCCACGACATCCAAACCCATCTGGAAGAGCAGGGGGCGCAGTTCTGGGGCGTGGCGGCTGACCGGGTGCTTGGTCACGCGCTGATCCGGATGGCCGAGGAACACATGTATTTCCATATCCTCATGGATCGCTGGGGCGATGATGATGTCTGGCCGATTATTCGCGACACGTATTTTGACGCTATTCCGGGGCTGCTGCGCAAGCCGATCACAAGCAGTATCCGCAAGGCGGTGATGAAAGGCATGCACACGCAAGGCCTTGGGCGTTTTGATCGTATCGCGCGGATGGAACGGATCGAACCTGATCTTATGGCCATCGCGACACTGTTAAGGGATCAGCCATACCTGCTGGGTGACACAATCAACCTGCCCGATTATCCTGTCGCGGCAATGCTGAGTGCCGCAATGGCCGGGCCTTTGCCGACTGCTTTGCGTGAAAGGGTATCGGATGATCCCGTTTTGTCTGATTATGCAGCGCGTATGACACAGGAGATGGGCCTATGATGCGTCCGTTTGACAACCCGGCAGTTGCTGACGCCTACGACGCCTTGCCGCCAGATGTGCGCGACATGGCACTGACCCTGCGCGATCTGATCCTGAGCGTGGCCTGGGACACGCCGCAGGTCGGACGCATTGAGGAAACGTTGAAATGGGGTCAGCCATCTTATCTGACGTCAGAGACGAAATCAGGATCAACCTTGCGGATCGGGATGGCCAAGAACGGGGGAGCGGCCCTGTTTGCGCATTGCGCGACGAATATCATCAGCACCTATGCCAATACCTTTCCGGAGGCCGACCAGATTGAAGGCAATCGCGCGGTGATCTTTATGCGCGCGCAAGACATCGTGCCGGAACGGGTGCGGTTGTTGATTTATCACGGTCTGACCTATCATTTGAAACAGGCGCGCGCGTCGTAACGCGGCGCGCGTTTCAGGGGGCCACTCGATTGCTCTGTCGTTCATCGCTTTGGCCATGCCCAACCGACTGGTTCTGCCTCACACACAACAGTCTCGCCCGTGTCTTTCTCAAGGCGGTGGGTCAATGTGTCATCACCATGCAGCGCGTCGGCCAGCGCTTGATTGTGCGAGACAACCACGATCTGCGTGTTTTGCGATGTGTGGGAAATCAGCCGGGCCAGCGGGGCGATCAGGTTAGGGTGCAAGCTTGTCTCCGGTTCATTTAAAACCATCAAACTTGGCGGTCGTGGTGTCATCAGGGCCGCCACAAGAAGCAAGTAGCGCAATGTGCCATCCGATAATTCAGCCGTGCTGAGTGGTCTGAGCAGCCCCCTTTGACGCATGTGCAAGGTGAAGATGCCATCGCGAACCCTGACCTCGACCGTGCTATCGGGGAAGGCGTCAGCGACCATTCGGTGAAATGCCTGCTGGTCGCCGATTTCAAAGATCGTCTGGACGGCCGCCGCCATATCCGCGCCATCCCCCGCCAGCACAGGTGTTCTGGTCCCAACCTGTTGCTTTCTGGCCGGCGCGTCGCGATCTGTCCGAAGCTGATCATAAAAGCGCCAGCCGCGCATACGGTCGCGCAGGTCCAGCAATTCCGGTGCGCTGCGGGGGTCGGCAGCATGGGTCATCATACTGTCGAACGGGGGAAGCGTGGTTTTTACCTGATCCCACGCACCGTTGTCGCTGCGAATGCGCACACCGGGGCCACGCCGTTCTGCAAAAACATTGTTGCGCCGCAGATATTCCCCGGCCCAGACCGACTCTGTCTTGATTTCAGGGTCATGCGCGAATGCCGACACCACGGACGGCAATCCAAGATCAACCGCATAGCCATAGTCATTTGACGCAAACCCAAGTTTGAGCCCGACGCGCTTGCTGCGTTGGGTTCCGGTAATCGCGCCCTCGCCTGCTTTCATCGCGCGTGAAAGCTGTTCCGGACCTGCCCAAAGGGTTGATGTCAGCCCGCCCTCTTTCGCGAGGGACGCAATTGCACGCCCTTGCGCGATGTCACCCAGCAGCCGCAGCGAACGGTAAAGAGATGATTTGCCAGTGCCGTTCGCGCCGGTGATCACGGTCAAACGGCTGAGCGGCAGGACGATATCGCACAACGACCGATAGCCGGATACGGCAAGTGTTATGATCATGTCTTTGGCCCCGGTTGGTAGAAGCGAACGCAACACGCGCCTTCCTAACAATCTTGCCGTTACCTGTCTGCAAGCAATGAAATGTGGTTGCGACTCCCGCTTTGCCAGCAATGCGTCAACCTGTTGATCCTATAGCCCGCTTGCCACGTACAAAGCCGGGTAAAGCGCTGGTCCTATTTGCGGCGCCGTTTCACCTTACGCGCGGTCTTGGCAGCCTTCTTGCGCGCCGATCCAACCTTGCGCCGCGGTGGCTTGCCGCGCCCGCGGGCTGGGCCGCGCGGGATGGCCCGGTCTTCCAGCGTTACCAATTCGACGATCAACCCGCCGGTGACCGGTGCCGCCTCAGCCAGTTTGACCGTGACCCGTTGCCCCAGCGTGATGATCATGCCGCTGTCAGCCCCCATCAGTGTCTGGCTGTCTGCGTCATAGTCGAAATACTCATTTCCCAGCGTCCGGATCGGGATCATGCCGTCGGCGCCGGTTTCATCCAGCCGGACGAAGACGCCAAACTTGGCAATGCCGCTGATCCGCCCGGTGAGTTCCGCGCCGACCCGCTCTGACAAGAAGGCCGCGAGGTAGCGATCAGTTGTGTCACGCTCTGCTGTCATCGACCGCCGCTCTGTGTCGCTGATCTGTTTGCCGGTATCGGCCAGATGTTCGATGTCCCACGGGCTAAGCCCGTCATCGCCCCAGCCATGGGCACTGATCAATGCCCGGTGCACGATCAGATCGGAATAGCGTCGGATTGGTGATGTGAAATGCGCATAGGACCGCAGCGCCAGCCCGAAATGCCCAAAATTGTCAGGGCTGTAATAGGCCTGCGTCATCGACCGTAGCGTGGCCATATTGATCAGCTCATCATTGTCAGTGTCCTGCGCCTGCACCAGCAATCGGTTCAGGTGGGCGGTTTTCAGAACTTGACCCTTGGCCAGAACAAGGCCCGAGGCTTGGGCAACCTCGCGCAGCGCGTCGAGCTTTTCAGGGCTTGGCTCTTCATGCACGCGGAAAAGCAGGGGGGATTTCTTGGCGATCAGCGTTTCAGCGGCGGCTACATTGGCCAGCACCATGAATTCTTCGATCAGCCTATGGGCATCCAGCCGTTCCTTGAACTGCACGGATGTGACTTTGCCATTATCGTCCAGCACGATTTTGCGTTCGGGAAGGTCCAGATCCAAAGGCTGGCGGGCGGCCCGCGCCCGTGTCAGCGCGTCATAGGCGGCAAAGAGCGGGCGGATGATACCATCCATCAGCGGGGCCACCTTGTCATTCGGTTGCCCGTCCATCCCTGCCTGCACCTCTTCGTAATTCAGCGAGGCGGCGGATTTCATCAGCCCGCGATGGAAGCTGTGGTCGATCTTGTTGCCATTGGCATCGATCCGCATCGCCACAGCCAGACAGGCACGCTCTACCCCTTCGTGCAAAGAGCATAAATCGCCCGACAGCCGGTCAGGCAACATCGGCACAACCCGGTCGGGGAAATAGGTGGAATTGCCGCGCTTGCGTGCTTCGTGGTCGAGATCAGAGTTGGGCGTGACATAGTGCGCGACATCGGCGATGGCGACCCAGATGATGAAGCCGTCGGCGTTTTTTGGGTCGGGGTCAGCTTCGACAAAGCAGGCATCGTCATGGTCGCGCGCATCCCAAGGGTCGATCGTGATCAGGGGCATGTCACGCAGATCTTTGCGCTTTTTCAGCGCCACAGGGCTGGCGGCATCCGCTTCTGCGATCACCTCATCAGGGAAATGATCGGGGATGCCATGCTGGTGGATGGCGATCAGGGATACCGCACGCGGCGCGGTCGGGTCGCCCAAACGTGCGACGATCCGTGCTTTGGGAAGGCCGAGGCGACCTTTTGGCCCGGCTTGTTCCGCCTCGACCAATTCCCCATCCTTCGCGCCGCCAGTGGCCCCTGCTGCGACCGTCCATTGTCTGTCCGATCCCTTGTCGATGGGCAACAGGCGCCCGCCCTCGCTCCCTTCCCGGAAGATACCAAGGATGCGCAGCGGATTGGTTCCAATCCGGCGGATCATGCGGGCTGTGTGACTATGATGTTCGGTCGCATCGACGGTGAGCCGACCCAGAATACGGTCGCCCGCGCCCAATGCCGGATCGCTTGAGCGGAGCATCAGCAGGATACGCGGCTCTGCGCCTTGACCCTTCCATTCGAGCGGGCGGGCGAAAAGATCACCATCCGCGTCGGGCGCAAGTACTTCGAGCACTGCGACAGGCGGCAATTCCTCGGCGTCACGGAAGGAACTGCGCCGCTTGGCCAGCTTGCCTTCATCCTGCAATTCACGCAGCAGGCGTTTGAGCTCGATGCGCGCTGCACCCTTGATACCAAAGGCCTTGGCGATATCGCGTTTCGCGGTCTTGGTGGGGTTGTCGGAGATCCAGGTGAGGATTTCGGACTTGGAGGGGATATGTGTCATGGCGCAGCCCTAGCATGCGGTCGCGGCGCCGCCAATTCCTGACACAGGATTTGGCGGCAGACTTTCTGTGAAAGTCTGGATGCTGCGATGGTGGCGACATTTCCCGTCAGTGTTATCGGGGATGATCGTGAAACTGCGGCGCGTCAGGTGAAGTAGTCTTGCAAAATCCGTTTGTAGATCGCTTTGAGTTGGCCAATTTGCGCGACCGCCACCCGTTCGTCTACTTGGTGCATCGTCTTGCCCACCAACCCAAATTCCACCACCGGACAATGGTCTTTGACGAAGCGCGCATCGGAGGTGCCGCCAGAGGTGGAAAGTTCGGGCCTGCGTCCGGTCTCTGCCTCGACCGCAGAGGCGACCAGATCGGACAGATCGCCGGGGGGCGTCAGGAAGCTTTCCCCGGACACTTTCACTTTGATGTCCACATCAACGTCAAACTCCTCGGCAATGCGGCCCGCCTCTTCCCCGATCCAATCCACGATAGACTGACTGCTATGTGCGTCGTTGAAGCGCACGTTCACAACGGCCTGACACACAGCGGGGATGACATTGGTGGCGGTGTTGCCTGTGTCGATGCTGACGACCGCAAGGGTGGAAGGATCGAAATGATCCGTGCCGTTGTCGAGCACGTGGGACGACAGCCGGTCCACCAACCGCGCCATCGCAGGCAGCGGGTTTTTGGCCCGGTGCGGATAGGCAGCATGCCCCTGCACGCCGCGTACCGTCAGCCATGTGCTGACCGACCCCCGCCGTCCGATCTTCATCGTTTCACCCATGACATCGGGGCAGGTGGGTTCGCCGACCAGACAGACTGACATCGCCTCGCCCTCTGTATTCATCCAGTCGAGCAGGGCGGTGGTGCCATGCAGTGCATCCCCTTCTTCGTCCCCGGTGATCGCCAGAACGATCGCCCCGTCCGGCGGTGTGTCCTGCACAAAGTCGATTGCGGCTGCGGCGAAAGCGGCGACGCCGGATTTCATGTCCGTTGCCCCGCGTCCGTACAGGTAGCCGTCCCGAATATCAGCGCTGAAGGGCGGCATGGTCCAGTCGTTTTCATTGCCGACCGGCACCACATCCGTGTGACCGTTAAAGCCGAATGTCCGATTCGCCCCTTTGCGGCCCCAACGGGCATAGAGGTTCGCGATCCCGCCACGATCCACGCGGGTGCACGTAAATCCGGCGTCGGACAGGAGCCGTTCCAACAGGGTGAGCGCGCCACCCTCTGCCGGTGTGACGGAGGGGCACCGCACCAGATCGGCGGTCAGGGCAACGGGATCAATGGGGGGCATGGGACACTCCTTTTCGCAATGGCTAGCGGCTGAGCGCGGGAAGTGCAAACGCGCTGCCGTTCGCAGCAGATCGCTGCCCTGGTGCGTATCTGCATATGCAAGATGCACAATTTTCTGGCGATGATGCAGTTGCGGCATTCCCGTGCTGCATGGCGGCAATTCCGAAACCGCGTTTGTTCTGAAAGCACCCAGCCGCTAGGTTCAAGTCAACGGTAACAGCGCTTCGTCAGGTCTTGAGGCGCAGGAAATGAAAGGGGTGCATCGCATGGCATTCGTAAATGTAAATCTTCAAAACGTCTCTGGTGGGACTGTCGCACAACTGGTCAATGACGGTCTCGCCCGTTTCAAGGCAGCGCGCGTCCAGCGCACGATCTACACGCAGGTTCTGGCAGAGCTGAACACGATGACGGACCGCGATCTTGCTGATATCGGGATTTCCCGTCTGGAAATTCGCGATGTGGCGCGCCGGGCGGCTTACTCCGACAACTGAAGGCATGCGCACCGGGGTTGCTCCGGGCATATGGTCTTGTAACGCTCCCGCCATGTCGGGGGCGTTTTGCGTTTCTGCTGTGGCGTTGATGGCCGATGATGTCGCTCTGCCGGTTGTGACCTGCATGCAAAACGCGCCGCCCCTCTTGATCAGTGCACCCTGTTTGTCTATACGCCCCCGGTCGGCAGGTTGTCTGCCCGACTCAATTGTAATGCCGTGTTTGGCCGCTCCCGTCGCTGGGGGTCAGTTCCGGCAAGAGGAGAAGCGACATGAAACTGAATGAACTTCGCGATAACGAAGGCGCAACCCACCGTAAGAAGCGCGTTGCGCGTGGTCCCGGTTCCGGCAAGGGTAAAACTGCTGGGCGTGGTATCAAGGGTCAGAAATCCCGCTCGGGTGTGGCGATCAAAGGTTATGAAGGCGGTCAGATGCCTTTGTACCAACGTCTGCCAAAGCGTGGCTTCAACAATCCGAACGCAAAAACCTACGCTGTTGTGAATCTGGGTCTGATCCAGAAATTCATCGACGCGGGCAAGATCGACGTCAAGGCCGACATCACCGAAGATGCGCTGGTCGCCTCCGGTCTGGTGCGCCGCAAGAAGGACGGCATTCGCGTGCTGGCCAAGGGCGATTTCACCGCAAAAGCCAATATTACCGTCACCGGTGCCTCTAAGGGCGCAGTTGAGGCGGTTAAAAAGGCTGGCGGCGCGCTGACTGTGACAACTCCGGCAGCGGCTGAGTAAGACCTTGTGAGCGGCGTTTTCGTCGCTTACATGTTTCTTCAAGTTTTCCCAAACGCCGCCAACGGGGAACCGTCTGGCGGCGTTAGCATGAAAAGAGACCCTTATGGCTTCTGCAGCAGAGCAAATGGCAGCCAATATCAGTTGGAGCGCCTTCGGCAAAGCAACTGAGCTTCGGCAACGCATCCTGTTCACCATCGGCCTTCTGATGATTTACCGTCTGGGCACGTTTATTCCGGTGCCCGGTATCGACGGCCTTGCGCTGCAAGAATTCATGGATGACGCGCAGTCGGGCATTGGGGGCATCCTGTCGATGTTCACCGGTGGCGCGCTGTCGCGGATGGCGATCTTTACGCTGGGAATCATGCCATATATTTCCGCATCCATCGTGATGCAGTTGCTTGGGTCGATGTGGGAGCCGCTGAAGAACCTCAAGAAAGAGGGGGAGCAGGGCCGCCGCAAGCTGAACCAATATACCCGTTACGGCACGGTCGTTCTGGCAACGGCACAGGCTTACGGCCTTGCGCTGAGCCTTGAGGCGGGCGGTCTGGTCAATGACCCCGGTTTCTTCTTCCGTGCATCTTGCGTCATCACGATCGTGGGCGGGACCATGTTCCTGATGTGGCTTGGTGAACAGATTACCGCGCGTGGCATCGGCAACGGAATTTCGCTGATCATCTTCGTGGGCATCATCGCAGAGGTCCCTGCCGCCGTGGCGCAGTTCCTGTCCCAAGGCCGGTCCGGCGCGATCAGCACACCCGTGGTGATCGGGATCATTGTGATGCTTGCGGTGGTGCTGACGTTCGTCGTGTTCATGGAACGATCTTTGCGCAAGATCCATATCCAGTATCCGCGCCAGCAGCGCGGGATGAAGGTCTATGACGGCTCGACCAGCCACTTGCCGATCAAGGTGAACCCTGCCGGTGTGATCCCTGCGATCTTTGCATCTGCCCTGCTGCTTTTGCCAACGACAATCAGCACCTTTAGCGGTGGGTCATCCGGGCCGATCATGTCGACCATTCTGGCGCTGTTTGGGCCGGGCCAGCCGCTATATCTGGTGTTCTTTGGTGGTATGATCATTTTCTTCACGTATTTCTATACACGTGAAGTTGCGTTCAAAACCGAGGATGTGGCCGAGAACATGAAAAACCAAAACGGCTTTGTGCCCGGCATTCGCCCCGGCAAGAAGACCGAAGAATATCTGGATTATGTGGTCACCCGCATTCTGGTGCTCGGTTCTGGTTATCTGGCGCTGGTTGCGCTGCTTCCTGAAATCCTTCGGGCAGAGCTCGCCATTCCGTTTTATTTTGGTGGTACGTCTATCCTGATTATTGTGTCAGTGGGTATGGATACGATTCAGCAAGTTCAATCTCATCTGCTCGCGCACCAGTACGAAGGTCTTATTGAGAAGTCGCAACTGCGTGGCAGACGCGGTGCAAAAAAACGTAAGGGGCCATCGCGTCGATGAATATCATACTGTTGGGGCCGCCGGGGGCGGGTAAGGGGACACAGGCGCAGAAGCTTGTGGAGGAACGCAACATGGTGCAATTGAGCACCGGCGATATGCTGCGCGCTGCCCGTACAAGCGGCACCGATATGGGCAACAAGGTTGCCGAAGTGATGGATCGCGGTGAGCTTGTTACCGATGATATCGTGATTGGCCTGATCCGCGAACAACTGGCAAAAGACGATGGCGCTGGCGGCTATATCTTTGACGGGTTTCCCCGGACGTTGGCGCAGGCCGATGCGCTGGGCCGTCTGCTGATTGATATGGGCGAAAATCTTGACGCCGTGATCGAGCTTCAGGTTGATGATGACGCGCTGGTGGGTCGGATCGTCGGTCGGGCCAAAGAAGCCGCAGCCGCAGGGCAACCGGTGCGCGCTGACGACAATGAAGAAAGCCTGCGTATCCGTTTGATGGCCTATTACAAGCAGACCAGCCCGCTGGTCGGTTATTACTATGCCAAGGGCGATCTGAGGTCGATCAATGGCTTGGGCAGCATGGAAGAGGTTGCCGAAAGTATTGCAAAGGCGATGGCCGGGAAATAGCGGAGATCTTTTGCATCGTAACGCATCCAGCTCTTGGGCGATTAGGGTTGCGGCATTGCATTAGAGGTTACGTTTATACCACGCTCGGGCTACGCCTCTCTCAATTGTGGGGCCTTGCATACTTGACCCTTCGTCTGATGCCCCCTAAACAGCGCCATCTCATCAGAGAATCACCAAGCAGGGCGGGCGCGTCCGTCACCTGCTGACTACCTCGATATAACGCAGCCCGGTGCCGTTTGGTCCGGGCTTCCGTTGTGAAAAAAGGGTCTGGCATGACGGACCCGCAACGAAAAAGGAATTGCACACGTGGCACGTATCGCCGGCGTCAACATACCCACTGCAAAGCGGGTTCCTATCGCCCTCACCTACATCACCGGCATTGGTAATGCCAAAGCTGTCGAAATCTGCGAAGCCGTCAAAATTGACGCGACACGCCGGGTCAATGACCTGTCCGACGCCGAAGTTCTGTCGATCCGCGAATATATCGACGCGAACCTTACCGTCGAAGGTGACCTGCGTCGCGAAACGCAGATGAACATCAAGCGCCTGATGGATCTGGGCTGCTATCGTGGTTTGCGCCATCGTCGCAACCTGCCGGTGCGCGGTCAGCGGACCCACACCAACGCACGCACACGCAAAGGCCCCGCAAAGGCCATTGCCGGTAAGAAGAAATAAGGGAGGTCTGACACATGGCACGTGATCCAAAACGCACCAAGAAGAAGGTCTCTAAGAACATCGCCGCAGGTGTGGCGCATGTGAACTCTTCTTTCAACAACACCAAGATCCTGATTTCCGACGTACAGGGCAACGCCATTTCATGGTCGTCTGCCGGTACAATGGGCTTCAAAGGGTCGCGGAAATCGACACCTTACGCCGCACAGATGGCTGCGGAAGATGCGGGCAAGAAAGCACAAGATCACGGCGTGAAAACGCTGGAAGTCGAAGTGCAGGGCCCCGGTTCCGGTCGCGAATCTGCGTTGCGCGCACTGGCAGCTGTCGGTTTTAGCATCACCTCGATCCGTGATGTGACCCCAATGGCGCACAACGGCTGTCGTCCACCAAAGCGCCGCCGCGTATAAATTACCCAAACGCTTTGGGGTCGTGCTTGTATTGGCACGGCCCCAATCCGTCATTTTAAACCTCGGGCGTTTGCCTTTTGGACATGAAGGCAGACAGGAATGGAGGGACACATGATCCACAAGAACTGGGCTGAGCTGATCAAGCCAACGCAATTGGAAGTGAAGCCAGGCAACGATCCCATGCGTCAGGCGACCGTTATTGCCGAACCGCTGGAGCGCGGCTTTGGTCTGACATTGGGCAACGCATTGCGCCGCATCCTGATGAGCTCGCTGCAAGGTGCCGCCATTACTGCGGTGCAAATCGACAACGTGCTGCACGAATTTTCCAGCGTGTCCGGTGTGCGTGAAGACGTCACCGATATCGTGCTGAACCTCAAAGGCGTTGCCATTCGCATGGGCGTCGAAGGCCCCAAGCGTCTTTCCGTGCAAGCCAAAGGCCCCGGCATTGTGACAGCTGCCGATATTTCGGAAACAGCGGGTATCGAAATCCTGAACAAGGATCATGTGATCTGTCACCTTGATGACGGCGCTGATCTGTACATGGAACTGACCGTCAACACCGGTAAGGGCTATGTCGCCGCTGACAAAAACAAGCCAGAAGATGCGCCTATCGGCATGATGTCGATCGACGCGATCTATTCGCCTGTGAAAAAAGTCAGCTACGACGTGCAGTCCACTCGTGAAGGTCAGGTTCTGGACTATGACAAGCTGACCATGAAGGTCGAAACCGACGGATCGCTGACCCCTGATGATGCTGTCGCTTATGCGGCCCGCATCCTGCAGGATCAGCTGTCAATCTTCGTCAACTTCGATGAGCCTGAATCGGCCTCTGCTGGTTCCGATGATGATGGGCTGGAATTCAACCCGTTGCTGCTCAAGAAAGTGGACGAGTTGGAACTGTCTGTCCGTTCGGCCAACTGCCTGAAGAACGACAATATCGTCTATATCGGCGATCTGATCCAGAAAACCGAAGCAGAAATGCTGCGCACGCCGAACTTTGGCCGCAAGTCCTTGAATGAAATCAAGGAAGTGCTGTCAGGTATGGGGCTGCACCTTGGCATGGATGTCGAGGACTGGCCACCGGACAACATCGAAGATCTGGCGAAAAAGTTTGAGGATCAGTTTTAACTGATCCGAAGATCCCGGACTTGATCCGGGATCTGGACTTTGAGGCCTCGGATCAAGTCCGGGGCTGCGCCGCACTATATTGCCCGCCTCGTGCGGGGAATATCCGGGCAATTCTGCCCCAATAATACGGCTGGCACGCATCAGACCGTTGGACAAAGTATAAACCTAGGAGACTATCAAAATGCGTCACGCAAGAGGTTACCGCCGCCTGAACCGCACACATGAGCACCGCAAGGCGCTCTTTGCAAACATGGCTGGTGCGCTCATCGAACATGAGCAGATCAAAACAACACTGCCCAAGGCGAAAGAACTGCGCCGGGTTGTCGAAAAGCTGGTCACGCTGGGCAAGCGCGGCGATCTGCATGCCCGCCGTCAGGCCAATGCGCAGCTGAAGCAGGACGTTCACGTCGCAAAGCTGTTCGAAATCCTCGGCCCACGGTATGCTGAACGTCAGGGCGGCTACATTCGCATCATGAAAGCCGGCTTCCGTTATGGCGACATGGCACCGATGGCGATCATCGAATTTGTTGATCGTGACGTTGACGCCAAAGGCGCCGGCGACAAAGCCCGTCTGGCCGAGTTTGAGGCTGCTGAGGATTAATCCTCTCGCCCTTGGTGAATTTCGCAAAGCCCCGCCAGACCAGCGGGGCTTTTTGTCATTCTGATAGCCTTGCAATCGTGTCGGGAGCGGAACATATCCTAGGCGTCATGATCCGCCTGCTTTTCATAATTCTATGCTGCCTTGCGCCGCCGCTCGATGCACAAGAGCGGGTGCCACAGTCGCAGGCCGAAATCAGTTTGACCTTTGCACCTTTGGTTAAACAGGCTGCCCCGGCTGTCGTAAATATCTATGCACAGCGTCTAGTGCAGGCGCGCAGCCCATTTGCGGGCGATCCCTTTTTTGGCGATATGTTTCGACAGCAACGTCCGCGGGTACAGAATTCGCTTGGATCTGGGGTTATCCTGTCAGCGGATGGGATCGTGGTATCGAATTATCATGTAGTTGGGCAGGCGACTGATATTCGCGTGGTGCTAAAAGACGGACGTGAACATATAGCAGAGGTGTTGCTGGGCGACGAAGAAGCGGATCTGGCGATCCTGCAAATGGTGGATGCCGCCGACATGCCCCATCTGGCTCTGCGCGATAGCGACACTGTAGAGGTAGGCGAGCTGGTGTTGGCCATCGGAAACCCATTTGGGGTAGGGCAAACCGTCAGCAGCGGCATTGTGTCAGGGCTGGCCCGTTCCGGCGCGGCGGACGGCGGCGGGCGCGGATATTTTATACAAACCGATGCACCTATCAATCCGGGGAATTCCGGGGGTGCACTGATCGATGTCGCGGGGCGTCTTATTGGTGTGAATACATCAATTCTGACCCGCTCTGGTGGCTCAAACGGTATTGGTTTCGCAATCCCCGCCGCATTGGTGCAGCAATTTGTAGAGCAGGCCCGGGCAGGCAATCGTAGCCTTCAGCGTCCTTGGCTCGGTTTCTCCGGGCAGGACGTGACTGCTGATCTCGCCAGGGGCTTTGCAATGGCGCGCCCAGGCGGCGTGGTCGTCACTGCGTTGCACCCTGTCAGCCCATTGCAGGCAGCGGAGTTGCAGGTAGGTGATGTCATCGTGGAAGTGGATGGCCATCCTGTAAACACATCTGCCGAGATGCTTTATCGCATGACTGTTGCGGGCATTGGTGCAAGCGTCGATGTTACATACGTGCGTGAACAGCAAAGAATGCAAGCTCAGATCACTCTGGCAGTAGCACCCAATCAGCCACCGCGCGAACCGCTTACCTTGGACCGTTTGGACGTGCTGCCAGGACTGACTGCCTCAGTGGTAAACCCGGCGGTGATCGCAGAGCTTGATCTTCCGCTTTTTGCTGAGGGCGTCGTTGTGACTGATCCGGGCCCTTATGGTGAGCGGGTCGGATTGGCAGCCGGCGATCTCATTCGTGCGATCAATGGCGTGGCGATTGTCGCCCCGTCTGACATTGCTTCCGCCTTGCACCGGGCTGGACGCCGTATCCGTATTGACGCGCAGCGCGGCAATCGCCGCCTGACACTGCGGTTCGGTATATAATGGGAGATTTATTTGATCATGCCCCATCAGGGGGTGAGAGCGCACCGCGCCCGTTGGCGGATCGGCTGCGTCCGGCGAAACTCTCCGAGGTAATCGGGCAGGAACAGGTGCTTGGTCCCGATGCGCCGCTGGGCACAATGCTGGCCTCTGGATCGCTGTCATCGCTCATTTTCTGGGGCCCGCCCGGTGTCGGCAAGACGACGATTGCCCGCCTTCTGGCCGATGAAACCGATCTGCATTTTGTACAGATCAGTGCCATTTTCACTGGGGTGCCAGAACTGCGCAAGGTGTTCGAAGCGGCAAAGATGCGGCGGCAGAACGGCAAGGGCACGCTTTTGTTCGTCGATGAAATCCACCGTTTCAATAAGGCGCAACAGGACGGGTTCCTGCCGCATATGGAGGATGGGACGATCCTGCTGGTCGGGGCGACGACCGAAAACCCTAGCTTTGAATTGAATGCCGCTGTGTTGAGCCGGGCGCAGGTACTGCTGTTAAAGCGGCTGGACCTGACTGATCTGGAACGGTTGGCACAGCGCGCGGAAAAAGAGTTGGATCGAGCTTTGCCACTGGACGGGCCCGCGCGTGATGCGCTGCTGGAAATGGCCGATGGCGATGGGCGCGCACTGCTTAATCTGATCGAACAGATTACCGCTTGGAAGGCTGATGGAAAGCTGACCACCGATGACCTGACGCGCCGCCTGATGAAACGGGCCGCGAAATACGACAAGTCAGGGGATGAGCATTACAACCTGATCAGCGCCTTACATAAATCCGTGCGGGGATCAGATCCGGACGCGGCACTTTATTGGTTCGCGCGCATGCTGACCGGGGGGGAGGATCCGCGATACCTTGCCCGTCGTATCACCCGTATGGCGGTGGAAGATATCGGGTTGGCCGATCCGCAAGCGCAGTCGGTTTGCCTGCAAAGTTGGGAAACTTATGAACGGCTCGGTAGCCCCGAAGGGGAGCTCGCCCTGGCGCAGGCGCTGGTTTATCTGGCGCTCGCCCCGAAATCGAACGCGGCCTATGTGGGCTACAAGGCGGCGATGGTGGCGGCGAAAAAGACCGGATCGGAACCGCCCCCTGCCCATATCCTGAATGCGCCGACGAAGTTGATGAAGGAACAGGGGTTCGGCGCGGGTTATGATTATGACCATGATGCAGAAGACGGTTTTTCAGGCCAGAATTACTTTCCCGAGACGATGAAGCGCGGCATTTACTACCTGCCCGTGGATCGCGGGTTCGAGCGTGAATTGAAAAAACGGGTGGATTATTTTGCCGGGTTGCGCGCAAAGCGCAGCAAGAATTGACATCGTGGCGATTACGGGCGAAGGCACAGGCATGATGACAACTCTCCCTTATGTGGCCCTTGGCGGTGCCATTGGCGCGGTCGGGCGTTATGGCGTCAACGTGACGGCGATGCGGCTATTCGGCCCCGGTTTTCCCTGGGGCACGGTGGCTGTCAACGTGCTTGGGTCATTCCTGATGGGGGTGATGGTGGTGCTTCTCGCGCACAAGGGCGACATGCGCTTTGCCCCCTTTCTGATGACCGGGGTGCTGGGCGGGTTCACCACATTTTCTGCCTTTTCCTTGGATGCCGTGACGCTGTTTGAGCGTGGTGAACTGGTGCAGGCGGCGGTTTATATTGTTGGCACCGTGCTGGTCGCCCTATTGGCGATTATTGCGGGAATGGCCCTGACAAGGATGGTGCTGACATGAGCGGCGTACAAACACGAACAATTGGTCCTGATGATGGTGACCAGCGGCTGGATCGGTATCTGCGCCGCCTGTTTCCACATTTGACACAGGGTCGCATCGAAAAGATGTGCCGCAAGGGTGAATTGCGCGTTGATGGCGGGCGGGTCAAAACGAATACCCGTCTTGAAACCGGGCAGGTGGTCCGCATCCCCCCCCTCCCGACCGAGGAAGAGGCCGCCGCAGCCGCGTCACTGGCCAAGCAAGGCGTGACCAAAGCGGACGCCAAGATGATCCAGTCCTGCGTGATCTATCGTGACGACCACATCATCGCGATCAACAAGCCTGCTGGTCTGGCCACGCAGGGCGGTTCTAAAACCACGCGACACGTGGATGGCATGGCCGAGGCGCTGAGTTTTGGCTATGATGAAAAACCCCGTTTGGTGCATCGGTTGGACAAGGATACCTCTGGCGTATTGTTGCTTGCACGTACACGGATGATGGCCAAACAGCTGACCGAAAACCTTAAGCATCGCGACACGCGCAAAATCTATTGGGCGGCGATTGCCGGTGTGCCGCAGCCGCGTGCGGCGACGATCAAATACGGGCTGGTCAAGGCGGCGGGCCACGGGCGCGGCGGCGAAAATGAAAAGATGCGCTGTGTGCACCCGCGCGAGGTGGCCACCACCGAAGGCGCGAAACGCGCCACCAGTGATTATGCGGTGATGGATACATTGGGCAGCCGGGCATCATGGTGCGCGCTTGTGCCGATCACGGGACGCACCCACCAGCTGCGCGCGCATATGGCCGAAATCGGGCATCCGATCATCGGTGATGGTAAATATGGCGGATCGGGCCAAGAAAACTTGGGCGATGGCTGGGGCGCAGGCATGGGCGGCGAGATTAGCCGCAAAATGCACCTGCATGCTCGCAGCCTGACCATCGAGCATCCGGCAACAGGGGCAACGCTGCATCTGACGGCACCCTTGCCCGAACATATGCAAAACACATGGGATTACGTGGGATGGGTGGTGGAACACGCACCTGTTGACCCGTTCAATATGCCTGATGACTGATTTGCGACTGCTGATTTTTGACGTCGATGGCACGCTCGTCGACAGTCAGGCTGAAATCATGGCGGCCATGCAGATGGCCTTTGCTGGTGAAGGTATCGTGATGCCCGCGCGCGATGCGGTTCTTTCAATTGTCGGCCTGTCGCTGGACCACGCGTTTCGGCGCTTGTCCCCTGCTTCGGATGACAATGCGCAGGGCAGGCTCGTGGCAGGATACAAGGATGCTTTCGGGGCGCTGCGGACGCAGGACAAGGAACTGGGCCCGCTGTTTCCCGGCGCGCGGGAGGTGCTAGAGGTTCTTAAGGCGCAAGACGACACTTTGCTGGCTGTCGCGACGGGCAAATCACGGCGCGGGCTTGACAAGGTGTTGGAACGGCACGGGCTGACGGGGATATTTCACAGCGAACAGGTGGCCGATGACCATCCATCAAAGCCAAACCCATCCATGATCCTGACTGCGCTGAACGAAACTGGCGTTGAACCGCAGAGGACGGTCATGCTTGGCGATACCACCTATGACATGGATATGGCCCGCGCGGCGGGCGTGCGCACGATCGGTGTCAGCTGGGGCTATCACCCGTCAGAGGATCTGCACCCTGATATTCTGATTGATGACTTCGCGGCTTTGCCGGGGGCATTTGACCAACTGACGAAAGCATCTTGATGAGTGACTGGCAGCCCAAACGATTCTGGACAGAGGCCAAAGTTGTGGCCGTTGATGGCGGCCACGCTGTGCATCTGGACGACCGGCCGGTCAAGACACCGGCCAAGGCCGGGCTGATTCTGCCGACCCGCGCATTGGCCGAAGCCGTCGCCGCAGAATGGGATGCACAAACCGAAAAGGTCGATCCGGGCACTATGCCGGTCACGCGTGGGGCTAATGCTGCTATCGACAAGGTGCGTACCCAGCGGGACGAAGTGGTCGCGATGCTGGCAGAGTATGGCGACAGTGATCTGCTGTGCTATCGCGCGCCGGGGCCTGACGGCCTGATCAAACGACAGGCAGCGGCGTGGGATCCGCTTTTGGATTGGGCGGCTGAGACGTTCAATGCCCGGCTCTGGGTTGGCGAAGGCGTCATGCATGTGTCGCAAAAACCAGAGATTCTGGCCCGGCTGACCCAGGAAATCGACAGTTTTGACGAATTTGCACTGGCTGCTGTGCATGATCTGATCAGCCTCTCTGGATCGTTGGTACTGGCGCTGGCGGTCACGCGGGAAAGGCTGACACCAATAGAAGCCTGGGACGTGTCGCGGGTTGATGAAGACTGGCAGATCGAACAATGGGGCGCGGATGATGAAGCCAGCGCGATGGCCGCGGTCAAACGCGCTGCGTTTTTTGATGCCGAACGGTTCTATCAACTGACGCGCGGCTAACGATCAGGCATCACCGGGCGCGAAATCCCCGGCCAGATACCGGCACCCCCGGCAATGTGATTTAAGATGAACAGGCTTTCAACAAAGAGCATTTCGCAGCAAAGGTTCTGAAATGTGCCAATTTTTGCGGCGTATGCCTTTGGTTCACCCTTTGTCACTCTTGACGTCTTTGAGTGAATCCGCACACTCTGCCACATGTTGGTCCGGGAGACCGGATTGATTTCTCTCATCTGCCTATGTGGATGGAATAAAAATTGGCCACCTTCATTTAGGTGGAAACTCAGGAAGAGGTAAAAATGAAAAAAACCGTATTCTTCGGCGCGCTGACTATAGCTGGTCTTGCTGCTGGCATGGCCTCGGCGGCGACGCTTGATGACGTGAAGGCCCGTGGCTCGCTGAACTGCGGCGTGACGACCGGTCTGACTGGTTTTGCTGCACCCGACGCCAATGGCGTTTGGGAAGGTTTTGATGTTGGTGTTTGCCGCGCCGTGGCTGCCGCTATCTTCGGTGATCCTACTGCCGTCGAATTCGTGCCGACCACTGGTGAAACACGCTTCACCGCGCTGTCCTCCGGCGAAATCGACCTGTTGGCCCGGAACACCACCTGGACAATGAGCCGTGACACCGATCTGAAATTCGATTTCGTTGGCGTGAACTACTATGACGGTCAAGGCTTCATGGTGCCAAAAGCACTTGGCGTGTCCTCGGCCAAGGATCTGGACGGCGCAACTGTCTGCATCCAGACCGGCACCACGACAGAGCTGAACTTGGCGGATTTCTTCCGTTCCAACAACATCAGCTACGAGCCTGTGCCAATTCAGACCAACGCCGAAGCCCAACAGCAATACCTTGCTGGTGCGTGTGACGTCTACACAACGGATGCTTCCGGTCTGGCCGCGACCCGTGCAACTTTCGAAGCACCCGGCGATCACGTCGTGCTGCCCGAAATTATCTCCAAAGAGCCTCTGGGCCCGCTTGTTCGCCACGGTGACAGCGAATGGGGTGACATCGCGCGCTGGACATTGAATGCGCTGATCGCTGCAGAAGAACTTGGCGTGACCTCGGCCAATGTTACCGACATGGCATCTGCACCAACCGACAACCCCGAAGTCAACCGTCTGCTGGGCACCGAAGGTGAACTGGGCGCTATGATCGGTCTGGAGGCTGACTGGGCTGTGAACGCGATTTCTGCTGGCGGCAACTACGGCGAACTGTTCGAACAGAACATCGGAGAAAGCACCCCAATCGGTCTGGCGCGTGGTCTGAACGCACAGTGGACCGAAGGCGGCCTGATCTACTCGCCTCCTTTCCGCTAAGATACTTTGGCAAAGGCCCGGCCCCGTGCCGGGCCTTTCGCCATATTACGCTAAAATAACGTCAAAAGAGCATCCCGCCGCGTGCGGCACCCGAAAATCGGGGCTGCCAAAATGAGAACGGGAGCCTGGGGAGAACGTCATGTCAATTCAAGCGGACAGTCCGCCGAAGTCGGGTTTCCGGCTTGAACAGCTTATCTATGACACGCGCTATCGTTCGATGACCATTCAGGTCGTCACGCTGGCCCTTGTCTGCTTTGGTATCTGGTATCTGGTAAACAACCTGCTGGAAAACCTTGGCCAGTTGGGGCTGGAGCCAAACTTCAACTTTCTGTCCAGCCGGGCGGGTTATGATATCGGCACAAGCCTGATTGCCTATGACAGTAGCATGAGCCACGCACGGGCAGCGCTGGTCGGGATCATGAACACGCTTCTGGTCGCGGTCATGGGCTGTGTCACGGCAACAATCATCGGTGTTCTGGCTGGGGTGATGCGCCTGTCGAACAACTGGCTGGTGAGCCGCCTGACGGCTGTCTATGTCGAAGGGTTCCGCAATGTGCCGTTGCTGTTGTGGATCGTGCTGATCTACGCGATCATGTCAGAAGGCATGCCGCAACCTCGCGATTTTCGCCCTGACGCGGATGGCAACGCCGCCGCATCCATGATTTTCGATAGCTTTGCCATCACAAACCGCGGGATTTACCTGCCCGGACCGACCTGGATGCCGGAAGCTGCCGGTATGGTTGTCGTGCTTGCGATTGTGTTCGTATTGTCGGTGATCGGCGCGTTCATGTATCGCCGCTACGCCAAGAAGCTGCTTTATGATACGGGTAAGTTGCTTCCAATGTTCTGGCCGGCTCTGCTGATCGCCATCGTGCCGGCAATCCTTTTCTATTTTATTCTGGGTCGCCCTGTCGGGCTGAGCTACCCGGAACTCGGTGGGTTCAACTTCAGGGGCGGTATCCAGATCAGCACCCCGCTCGTGGCGCTCTGGCTGGCATTGTCGCTATACACTGGTGCCTTTATCGCAGAGATCGTCCGCGCGGGTATCCTCGCCGTGAGCAAGGGGCAATCGGAAGCGGCCTTTGCGCTTGGGATGCGGCCAAACCGGACGATGAACTTGATCATTCTGCCGCAGGCGATGCGGGTCATCATCCCGCCGCTGATTTCGCAGTTCCTGAACCTGACCAAGAACTCCTCACTCGCCATCGCGGTGGGTTATCCGGACGTGCGTGCCACGCTGGGGGGGATCACGCTGAACCAGACGGGCCGCGCGTTGGAATGCATGTTGCTGCTGGGCCTGTTCTATCTGGCGCTGTCACTGGTGATTTCGTTCTTCATGAACATCTACAATAATCGTAAAAAACTGGTGGAGCGGTGATATGAGCGACACACATGCACAAACCGTTCCCTACGTCCGCGATACGATGCTGCCGCAGGCGGAACCGCCATTGGGCGAAAAGGGTATTGTCAAATGGACGCGCGAGAATCTCTTTTCCAGCGTCCTGAATATCGCGCTGACAGTGCTTTCGGTGATCTTCATCGCCTATGTGCTGATGCATACGCTGCCTTGGTTCCTGAATGGTATCTGGAGCGCGTCTTCGCTGAGCGAATGCCGGGAGATCCGGAATGAAACACTGGGGCCGGATGCATCCGCCGCGTGTTTCGCCGTTCTCGGTGATCGCTGGCAGCAGCTTGTTTTCGGCTTTTATCCCAATGACGCCTACTGGCGGCCAGTGCTGGCGCTGATCGTCTTCCTCTTGGGGCTGATGCCCGTACTGTTTGACAAGGTTCCGCGTCAAGCGCTGATCTTCACCGCCGCGGCGCCGTTTCTGTGCTACATGCTTTTATGGGGCGGGTCGATCTGGGGGCCAATTCTTGTGGGTGCCGGGCTGATAGCTGTTGGTTTCGCGTTCACCAAAACGACTTCAGCAACAAATGCTATTGTAGGAGCGCTAGTCGCCACACTGGTATTTCTATGCACTTTTGCCGATCCAGTGAGCTTGCTTCTTTCCTCATTCAACTGGGTGCTTGATTGGTTTGGCGGTGAACCCAAATTGACGTTAAATGTGTTCGGATTTGACCTGCTTTCAATCTTCCCACTAGTTGGAAGCGGCACAAATTTTCTAAATGGACTCACAGATGAAGTCGTCGGGTTGCCCTTTATCGCGTCCAAGGATTTTGGCGGGTTCACCCTATCGTTGGTCATCGGGGCCGCCAGTATCGTGCTGTCACTGCCGCTGGGCATTCTTTTGGCGCTGGGGCGGCAATCGCCACTGCTGATCGTCAACAAGCTGTCGGTGGCCTTTATCGAGATCATCCGCGGCGTGCCTCTGATCGTCTGGCTTTTCACCGCATCGCTGCTGCTCAACTACTTCCTGCCGAAGGGCACGAGTTTCGACCTGACCCTGCGTGTGATCATCATGGTGACCCTGTTCTCGGCAGCCTACATCGCCGAGGTTGTGCGCGGTGGTCTCGCCGCCCTGCCAAAGGGGCAGTATGAGGCCGCAGATGCACTGGGTCTGGATTACTGGCAGGCGATGCGCCTGATCATCCTGCCGCAGGCGCTGAAAATCTCGATCCCCGGTATCGTGAACACCTTTATTGGCTTGTTCAAAGATACCACGCTGGTGGTTTTCATCGGCTTGTTTGACCCGCTCGGGCTGACCAACGCAATTCGGGCAAGCACCGATTGGAATGGCATCTACTGGGAGCTTTACGTCTTCATCGGTGTGATGTTCTTCATCTTCTGCTTCAGCATGGGGCGCTACTCACTTTACCTGGAGAAAAAGCTCCAGCGTGAAAACCGCTAAGGAGACCTGACAATGGTTGAAATGACAAAAGAACGCGACGTGGATCGCAGCCAGATGCAGGTCTCAGACGAGGTCGCCATCGAAGTCCACGACATGAACAAGTGGTACGGGACCTTTCACGTGCTGCGCGACATCAATCTGACGGTGAACCGGGGAGAGCGGATCGTGATCTGCGGACCCTCCGGTTCGGGCAAATCCACCCTGATCCGCTGCATCAACCGGCTGGAAGAACATCAGGCGGGCCGGATTATCGTGGACGGGACGGAACTGTCGTCGGACTTGAAAAACATCGACAAGATCCGGTCAGAAGTGGGCATGTGCTTTCAGCACTTCAACCTTTTCCCGCATCTGACGATTTTGGAAAACTGTACGCTGGCCCCAATCTGGGTGCGTAAGACGCCTAAGAAAGAGGCCGAAGCGACAGCGATGCATTTCCTTGAAAAGGTGAAAATCCCCGATCAGGCCAATAAATACCCCGGCCAGCTTTCAGGTGGGCAACAGCAACGTGTTGCTATCGCCCGGTCGCTTTGCATGAAGCCACGGATCATGCTGTTTGACGAACCAACATCGGCGCTTGATCCCGAAATGATCAAAGAAGTGCTCGATACGATGATTGAACTGGCCGAGGAAGGTATGACCATGCTCTGCGTCACGCACGAGATGGGCTTTGCACGGCAGGTGGCGAACCGCGTGATCTTTATGGATCAGGGCCAGATCGTAGAGCAGAACGAGCCCGAGGAATTCTTCCTCAATCCGCAATCCGAGCGGACACAGTTGTTCCTCAGCCAGATTCTCGGTCACTAATTGCCCGCAGTCCCGGACACGATCCGGGACCTCTGAACAGACAAAGCCGCCGCGTTGCAAAACGGGGCGGCTTTTTTTGAGTCCACTTAAAAGGGTCAATATCGCGTCGGACACTTATCGGACTTCCATCTGACCGTTGGACGGGTTTTCCTAGGTTAAGGGTGCGGGCGGTTGGAGTGGTTAAGGTGTGGTTAATTGTTCTGCATTGATCGCGCGGAAACGGCGGATTGCATACATTTGCTGCGGGAGACGAGACCGCCTTTTTACTTGCCTCGCTTTTTGTCGCGGGAGGCACCCTTTCTACCACCTCAAAATGGAAAGCGTTCGCCCCCACCAGATCATCCATCCAGAAGCTGAATACTTCGACTGGAACAGCGCGCCAAAGTTTCTAATTTGTCATGCCAAGCTGCATCGTTTCCTGTGCCATGTCTTCGGCCAAGGCGATCAAGTCCGCTTGCGGCACGCCACGTAGCAATTCGACCCGCAACGCTGTGATGTTGGCTTGATACCGTCTCGCCAGCCGGTCGGGGTCCGCGTTCGTCGAAATTTCCTCACTGGTGCGGGCGGCCTCGAAAATGCTGGCGAATTCAGCGTGCATGTCGTTCAAATAGTTTTGTGATACCTGCGCAATCTTGGGGTCGGTGGATTTCGTATCCACAAGCGTTTTCATCAACATGCAGGCTTGGCGAGATGGGTCACCATCACCGAGATCGACGTAGTTTTGGAACTGCGCTGCCAAGCAAGCCAAGGGCGAGGCCGAGGCGGCTGCTTCGGCGCGGAAGCGCGCGCGCGATAAGTTGAAATATCGCTCGATCGCCAGCAGGTAGAGGTTTTCCTTACTGTCAAAAGCCGCATAAATGCTGCCGGGCTTCATCTGCAACGCCACTTCCAGATCCTTGAGGGACGTGGCGTAATAGCCTTTGCGCCAAAACACCTCCATCGCTGCATCAAGGGCTGCATCCCGATCATAATTTGCAGCGCGCGCCATGGGTTAGTCCTTCATTTCGGCCAGTTGGGTCAAAATACTGGTGTAATTGTCCACGCCTTGCGCCCCTGTGACAAGGTGTTTGCGGTCGAAAACCACGGCCGGCACGCCTGTGATGCCCTGCTGTTGCCAGAAGGTTTCCGTGTTGCGCACGTCGTTGGCAAAGCGTTGGTCGTCCAGCACGGCCAAGGCTTCATCACGGTCCAGACCGATCTCTGAAGCAATATCCGCCAGCACGGTGTTGTCAGATAGATCGCGTCCTTCTGTAAAATGCGCTTCGAACAACGCCATTTTCAGGTCGTGCTTGCGGTCTTGGGTTTCGGCCCAATGCAGCACCTGATGGGTGTTGAAGGTGTTGTGCATGCGGGAATCTTCATCCCAAGCGAAATCAAACCCGAGGCTGTCACCAAGCGCTTTCATCTGCTGGCGTGACTGCTCGGATTGCTCCGGCGTGCTGCCGTATTTTTCGATGATATGCGCACGCGTGTTTTGCCCCTCGGGGGGCATCTGCGGATTCAGCTCAAACGGGTGCCAGTGGATCTCATGAGCGGTGCCAGTCGCTTCGAGTGCCTGTGCAAGCTGACGATAGCCGATGATGCACCACGGGCACATCACATCGGACACAATGTCGATACGGAGCGGTTCAGTCATTTCAGTTCCTCATGCATAGTCGCCCGCAAGCCAATAGGCGAAAATCATTGTTTGCGCGATGCGCAATGTGTGCCACCTGCGACGAGACTACATGATCAACTTCGTCCTAGGGTTCTTGTTCGTCGCATGAGGGAAGCGAATATCGCTTCCCTCTTTTGGCATAACCTAATTGGGCGTCACTCGGCGGCGACGTCCGATGTCTTTTCCCAAGCGAACTTTTGGAACACTTGATCGACGGGCGTTTTGGCAAAGTGGTTGGTGTAGTTTGACATCAGCTTTTGCGCGGCGCCCAGAATGATTTCGAGGATGTTGGTTTCAGTATAGCCTGCGTCGAGGAAGGCCTGCGTATCAGCGTCAGCAACGAAACCGCGGTCACGAATAAGCGCCAAGGTAAACGTCCGCAGCGCTTCGAGCTTGGCAGTCGGCAGTGGTGTTTCATTACGCAGGGCTTCGGTGATCGCGTCGTCGACCTGCATCATTTTCGCGATACCGGTGTGGGCGGGCACACAATAGTGACAGTTGCTTTCAACGTTGATCGTCTGCCAGACGACAGTCTTTTCTTCGTTCGTCAGGCTGGTGGCCATGAACTGTTCATGGGCAACCTGATAGGCCGCCAGCAAAGGCGGGGCATCAGCCATCGTGCCATGCAGGCCAGGAATGCGGCCATTGGCCTTAAGTGATTTTTCCAACAAAGGCTTGCCGGACTCTGGTGCAGTTTCGACGGTGTGGATTTTGAAGGTCGCCATGATGTGCTCTTTCAGGATTTTGGAATGTAACACCGACTTAGTTCTGTTTGAGTGATTGCTCACCAATATTATTGAGCAATCACTCAAATGTGAGGCTGATCAGTCCTGCAACATCGCCATCAGCTACGGTTGCGCCGATATTGTGAGGATTACCCGCGTTTCAGGTTGATCGGAAAAACGATGTGCCAGAGGCCCTTGAATGCCGCAACATCGTCGCATTTCAGCCGGTCCTTGAAATGACGCTCAACATTCTTGTCTGCTACGACACGACAGCTGCAAACGGTAATCTACTGTTTGTCGTAGCCCATGGTTTGAATAGTTATGGCACCTTTAGCGAAGCCGCGCCGCAGCATCTGCTAACATTCGGCACTGCTGCTTTGCGTCGTCGCCAGCCATCACTCCCCGTGATCCCTACCATCACACTGCCCCCGATTGACAAAACCACCCCTCCGCCCTCAACTGCCGGGATGGAACATCGTGCGCCTTTGATCACTCCGGTTCTGGTGGCCGGCTGTCTGATTATCATGACTGGCTTTGCCATTCGTGCCTCTTTCGGCGTGTTTCAGATCCCGATTGCTGAGGAGTTTGGCTGGCTGCGGAGTGATTTCAGCCTTGCCATTGCGATTCAAAACCTTGCCTGGGGGATTGGTCAGCCGATCTTTGGCGCGATTGCCGAGAAGATCGGAGATCGCAAGGCGATCATCCTTGGCGCGTTGTTCTATGCGGCTGGCTTGCTGCTCTCTGCAGGTGCGACGACCCCGCTGGCCCATCAGTTTTACGAGGTGCTGGTGGGCTTTGGTATCGCGGGCACCGGGTTTGGCGTGATCTTGGCCGTGGTGGGCCGGGCGGCGTCGGATGAAAACCGCTCTATGGCGTTGGCCATCGCCACTGCTGCGGGCTCTGCCGGGCAGGTGTTTGGTGCGCCCTTGGCCGAATATATGCTGAGCATCATGACATGGCAGATGACCTTTGTCAGCTTCGCGGGTCTGATCCTGGCGGTGTTGCTGGTGTTGCCGATGATGCGCAGCCCGGCCCCGGCCAGCAAGACGGAGTTGGAAGAGAGCATGGGCACCGTGCTGCGCCGTGCCTTTGCGGACCCGTCCTATACGATGATCTTTCTGGGCTTCTTTTCCTGCGGCTATCAACTGGCCTTTGTCACCGCCCATTTCCCTGCGCTGGTGACAGAGATGTGCGGTCCAATTGATCAGGGCGGTACGTTGGCCCGGCTGGGTGTATCGACCACAAGCGCGCTGGGGGCGGTAGCGATCTCTCTCATCGGGTTGGCAAATATTGGCGGTACATTGCTGGCCGGTTGGGCGGGCAAGCGGTATTCCAAGAAATACCTGCTGGCGGGCATTTATACGGGCCGCACGATTATCGCTGCTGCTTTCATTCTGTTCCCGATTACACCGACAACGGTGCTGCTGTTCTCGGTCGGGATGGGGTCGCTGTGGTTGGCGACTGTGCCGCTGACCTCTGGTTTGGTCGCGCATCTGTATGGGCTGCGGTATATGGGGACGCTTTACGGGATTGTCTTTTTCTCGCACCAGTTGGGGTCGTTCATGGGCGTTTGGCTGGGCGGGGCGCTCTATGATATTTACGGCACCTATACCCATGTGTGGTGGGTTGGTGTGGCTGTGGGCGCGTTCAGCGCGCTGGTCCATCTGCCGATCCGCGAGCGTCGGTCGCCGGTGATGGCGCCTGTGCGTTAGCGCAGGGCGTGCCGTAGCGCGTCCAACGCCTCTGCGCTATGGGTGTAGGGCAGGGCGTGGGTCGCCCCTTTCACCACTTCCTGCCGGGCCGCCCGATTCCATTTTGCCAGAATATCTTTGGATTTGATCGAGATGGTCGCGTCTTTTTCGGCCCAGATGGCGATGACTGGCACGTCTTCGTGTTGCAGCATGCGGTGATCCTTTTCCAGCTTTTCGGACAGCATGCCCCGACGGCTGGACAAGATTGCGGGCAGGAAACCCTTGCGCCGCAATTCGTTACGTTGGGCGACCAGCACGCGGTTGACCTCTGGCCGGGCGGTGCTTTTGGGGATCGCTTCCAGAATGCGCTTGCGCGCAAAGAGCCCGTGCACCCAGTCCCCAACGATAGGCATCATCCGGCAAAACCGTGCAAAACCCCCTTCGGTCGTTTTCACCCCTGCAGGAGCGAACAGCACGACCCGTGTAATCCGGTGCGGGTTTTCGGCGGCAAAAGCAGTGGCGATGGACCCACCCATGGAATAGCCCGCCAGCGTAATATCTCCACGGATCCCCTGATGCGCCAGCAGATCAGTCAGCTGCTGCAGGAAGAACACCCGATTCTGCGCGCCAGTCGGGGCATCGGACAGGCCGCGCCCGTAAAGATCATAGGTCAGGACCCGGTAGCCCATACCGCCCAACCCTTCGGCGATCCCGTCCATGGCGACAAGTGGTGTGGTCAGCCCGTGGATGATCACTGCGACCGGTCCACGCACCGGTCCGACCCAACGGAAATGGGTTACACCCTGCGAGAGCTGCGCAAAATCGCCTTCTGCGTTTTGGCGCTGCTTGGGTCCAATCGTGGGCCGTATCATTTCCAGCAATCGCGGTGCCGCAATCACCAGAATGACGCATAGAGTGATCACATACCACATATGACCGATGTCCTTTCGATATCGTGGGTCAGCTTTCAGGATCCGGCTTACAGGCCGCAAGTATGTAACGGCTGGTCATGAGATCAAGATGCGCCCCACCACCATTCTTGAAGACTGTGATGTCTTTGTCATCATGGCGTTTAAAGCGGTCTAACGCATAATAGTCTGCGATGACATCGTTTTTTCCAATAGCGCCGCGTGCGATAGGGTCTTTCAGTTCGCCGATATGCTCCAGCGTGGTTTCGAAGCTATCCACGAAAATCCGCCCCTTTTGCAGGACAGCATCATCTGCTTCGCGCATGTCGGGGCGGTAGGCGCCGATCAGGTCAATATGTTGCCCCGGTTGCAGCCAATCGCCCCGGATCAGCGGGTCGGTAGACATGGTCGCGACGGTGACGATATCCGCCACACGGATGGCGGTTTCCAGATCATCGGCGATGGCGATGTCGGGCCAGATCTGTTGCAAGGCCTGCGCCCCGGCAGGGGACCGGTTCCAGACTGTAAAACGGGCATCGGGGAAGGCGGCACCATAGGCGGCGCGCAGCGATTGCGCCACGGTGCCTGCACCGACGATCAGGATATTCCGACTATCCGGTCGCGCCAGACGCCGTGCGGCAAGCAGGCTGTCCCCGGCGGTTTTCCATTTGGTGACAAGATGAAAATCAAGGATTGCCTCTAGCGTGCCGTCCTTGCCGGAAAACAGGTTTACCGCGCCGCCGACCGCCGGTTTGCCATGTGCCTTGTTGCCCGGAAAAATGGTGGCACATTTCACCGCCAGTCCCAGCCCGTCGACCCATGCTGACCGGTTCAGCAGCGTGTTGTCCCCTTGGTAGAGGAACACATCCGCGACCTCGGCTTTCGGATGTTGATGCCCTGCGGCCAGCGCGTCGGTTAGGGCAAGCCAGTCCAGATGCGCTTCGCCCTCTGCAAAGGAAATCGTGACGGTCATTGTGCGGCCTCTGGTGTCAGCAGCCCGTCTGCCACCAGCCGGTCGGCCCAACCTTGTGGTCCGGTGAACAAATGCGTCTGCCAGCCCCGCGCCGCAGCGGCGGTGATATTGTCCTGCCGGTCATCGGTAAATAGCAGTGTGGCTGGGTCCAGTCCGCAATCCTGTTCGACCATTTCATAAATCTGCGCGTCTGGCTTGATGCAGGCCATATGCCCCGAGATATAGCGTCGGTCGAATTCGCCTAGAAACGGGTAGACCGGTTCGGCGATGTCAAAGGTCTGGATGCCGAAATTGGTCAGCGCAAAGACAGGTACGCCCGCGCCGCGCAAGCTGCGTAGCAGCCGGACAGAATGATCAATGGCCGGAGCCGCCATGTCGATCCAGCGGTCATGCCACATCAGCACCTCGTCCCGCCAATCGGGGTTGGCGTCAGCGGCGGCATGGATGGTGTCGCGGAAATTGCCGCCCCGGTCGACCACGTCATTGATCCCGTGCAGATCAATCGTGGCGAACATCGCCTTGCGCCGTTCGGGGCCGATCACGCTGTCGTAAAACCGTTCGGGCTGCCATTCGATCAGCACATTGCCGATATCAAAGATAACCGCGTTGACCTGCGTCATGATGGTGTCCTTGTCTTTTGGACCACCTTACCCCGCTGATAGAGGCTGTAAACCAGATGTTCAGACGTGGCGTGCTGCCGCCCGCACTACCCGTTCCAGCGCGTCAAGGAACCGCGCCCGATCTGCTTTGCTGAAAGGTTTGCCGCCGCCTTGGCGAAAGGGATCGGCCGCGCGCATGTCGGTCATCAGGTCGCGGGTGGCCAGCACGTTGCCGATGTTTTTCTCGGTCAGCGCTTCGCCGTTATGTTTCAGCACCAGCGCCCCGTTTGCAATACAGCGGTCAGCCAGCGGGATGTCACCGGTGATGACCACATCGCCTTTGGTGACCCGGTCGGCAATCCACATGTCAGCCACGTCCGGCCCATCGGGTACGATCACCGTTTCGACCAGCGGGTTGGGCGAGGGCCGGATGCCGCCGTTTGAGACGACAAACATCCGCAGCTTGTGTCGGGTGCCGACCCGTTCGACCTCTGCCTTGACGGGGCAGGCATCTGCATCGACGTAAATCATCTGTGCTCCTGCGTTGCGCCGGTCAGGTGTAAAGCGCGTCTGCGTGGAAGGCGACGTGGTCTTCCATGAAAGTCGCGATAAAGAAATAGCTATGATCATAGCCCTTTTGCAGCCGCAGCGTGCCGGGCTGGCGTTTGGTGGCCATGGCGGCGGCAAAGGCCTCTGTCCCCAGAAGATCACCGAACTGATCATCGGTGCCAGTGTCGATCAAAAGCGGCCCGTCAAAGCCCGGCCCTTGCATCAGCAGGGTCGCGTCATGGGGTCCCCATTTGCTTTCATCCGCGCCCCAATAGGCAGTGAATTGTTTGCGGCCCCAGTCGCTTTGTGTCGGGTTGCAGATCGGGGCAAAGGCGCTGACCGATCGGAACCGTCCGGGCAAGGCCATCGCCATCGTCAGCGCGCCGTGCCCCCCCATGGAATGCCCGCAAATCGACTGCCGTTCCATATCCAGCGGAAAGCTGTCGCCCAGCAGGCCGGGCAATTCTTCGGCGATATAGGTCCACATTTTGAAATGCTGCGCCCAAGGTGCCTGTGTCGCGTCAATGTAGAAACCCGCCCCTTGGCCCAGATCATAGGCGTTATCATCGGGCACGTCTTCGCCGCGCGGGGATGTGTCGGGAAAGACCAGCGCGATCCCATGTTCAGCGGCCCAGGCTTGGGCGCCCGCCTTGGTCATTACGTTTTCATGGGTGCAGGTCAGCCCCGACAGAAACCACAGGACGGGTACCGGGCCATAGGCGGACTCCTCCGGCAGGAACAACCCAAAGGTCATGTCGCAATTGCAGCTGGTCGAGCTGTGTGAATAGACCCCTTGGGTGCCCCCGAAGCAGCGGTTTTCGGAAATCGTTTTCATCATGCCCTCCCTGTGTTGGTTCAGGGCTACCCTACCGCAGATAGGTTGTCACCCATGCGATGGTGACCGACACGGTGACGATGCTGGCCGCTGTGGACAGCAGGATCGCGGCAGAGGCGCGGGAGGGCGCGACCCGGTAGTGCTGGGCGATGATGTAAACATTGCCCGCCACGGGCAGGGCCGCCGCCGCAATCATGACGCCTGCCATTGCGGGCGGCACGTTGAAGACCAGCAAGGCCGCAATGGCCACTGCCACCGGATGCAGCACCAGTTTGCACAGGCTGAGCCATGCCGCGACGGCCACCCGCTCTGCCGATTTGCTGGCCAGAGACGCACCGATGGCGAACAGCGCGCCGGGGGTGGCCGCGTTGCCCAGAAGGGTCAGGAATTCATTGATCGGCACCGGGACGGGCAGGGCAAAGGCTGAGACGAGCAGCCCAAGGCTGATGGACACGATCATCGGGTTCTTGATTAGCCCAACAGCGACCGTCACCAAAATTTTCGGAGACATCCGCCCGTCGCGCGCCCCGGTGATCAGGATCACGATCAAGCTGCCAAAGACGATCAGGTCCACCGCCAGCACCATCATGATCGGGCCGATGGCGGTTTCGCCCAGCAGCAGGACCAGCATCGGGATGCCCAGAAAACCCACATTACCGATGGTGGCGCATTGCGCCTCGACCGCGGCTTCGGTCACGGGGATACCTCGCCGCATCGCAACGGCGGTGGCGGTCAGATACACGGCAAGCGTTCCGGTCAGATAGGCAAGGACAAAGGACCAGTCAAAGATCGCGCCCAGCGACAGGTTGGCCGAGAACCGGAAAAGCATGGCCGACAGGGCAAAGTAAAAGACGAATTTCGTCAGATAGGCGGTAGCCTCTTCCGAAAAGAATTTGGTCCGCGCCGCGCCATACCCCAGCCCGATCAGCATGAAGAACGGTAATGTCTTTAGAAAGATGTCCCACATGAAACTGGCGCTATTCCCGTCTGCTTGGCGCTAATCTGGACCGAAAATGCGTCAGTCGAAAGTCCCCGTGGCCCGCGCCAGCAGCATAAAGGCGCGGGCGGTGCGGGTTTCTGACAGTTCCAGAAGGTCATCATCGGTGGCGTGTTCCGCAAAGACCAGCAGCATCTGATCAAAGCGCCGCAGGAAATGGTGCACCGCATCGCGGAAAATCGTATCTTCGCGCATCCGCCCGGCGGCCAGCATCAAAGGCTCCTTGGTGCGGACTGCGCCCAGTCGGTCAATACTTTTACCGCGTTCCCCACCGGCAAACCGCCGCCAAAGCCCGGCTGTGCCCGGTTCTGCCTCAAGCTCGTCCATAAAGATGCCGTCCTGCGACAAGAGCGTCAAAACGTCCTGACTTGCCTGCACCAGTTTACGTGAATTGCGGTCGCGTAGCGCCCGGCGCAGCGCGGCGAAACCCTCTTCGTCATGTTCGTCATCGGGAAAATTCAGCGCGCGCACCAGATCGGGGCGCTGCAGCGGCGGGTCCATGTCCTCTGGCCGGGTGCCAAGCGCCAGTCTGGGCTGGTCACTTGCGACAGGGGCAGGCTGCGGCACGATCAGTTTAGAGATCACACGGCGACGTGCGGGGCGCGGGGTGTAGCCGGCGGGCGTGGTGGCCGGTTTTTCGGCGGGCTTTTCTGCAACGGTGACCTGCTTGATGGCTTTTTCCGTTTGGATTTTCTGGCGCATGGCGTCGATAGCTGCCTGCATGCGAAAAGATTCCGCACGCGCGATCCGGGCGGATTTTGCAGCGGCGGCAGCGACCCAGATCATCGCAACCGGCGTGAAGATCGCCACCAGCAGCAAGACCAGACGCAGACTGTCAAAGCCTTCGGCGGTGCTGATTTGCGGCGGCAAGACCCAAAAGAACACGCCAACAGCGGCCAGCCACGCAAAAGACAGCGCAGCGGCGATCACCCCTGCGCTGGTTGTATCTGCGGCCTTAGCGGCCGATGGGCTGATAGGATGTTGCGCCATGCCGCCCTCGTACGCTTTTACTGATAGGTAATCTTGAGGATCTCGTAACTGCGCATCCCGCCGGGGGTGCGGACCTCGACGCTGTCGCCTTCTTCCTTACCGATCAGTGCGCGGGAAAGCGGGGATTTCATATTCAGCTTGCCGTTTTCGATGTTAGCCTCGTATTCGCCAACAATCTGATAGGTCTTTTCTTCGTCGGTATCTTCGTCCACGACCTGCACCGTGGCACCGAATTTGATCGGCCCGGTCAGTTTCTTCGGATCGATCACATCGGCCAGTGAAATCACGCCTTCCAGCTCTTTCACGCGGCCTTCGATAAAGGACTGCTTTTCCTTCGCAGAATGATATTCCGCGTTTTCGGACAGATCGCCATGCTCGCGCGCTTCGGAAATCGCGCGGATGATGGCAGGCCGTTCGACGGACTTCAGATGCTTCAGTTCCGCATCCAGCTTTTCGAACCCGGCACGGGTCAGAGGTATCTTTTCCATATTGCCCCCAAGGCAAATTCTATCAATCGGACGTTCATAGCCTATCAGGGCATATCATAGTCAAGCCCCGTCGCAATCGGGCGCACCATCTGCACGTTTTGACGTGGTGTATTGATTGCCCCTTATTCGGTCATCAGGTAACCCTTGCTGCGACTGAATAAAAGGGGTTCTGCCCCCGCTTTGTAAAGGATGTGCCGATGGCCGAGATTGAACGCGAAGCAATGGAATATGATGTGGTCATCGTGGGTGCAGGTCCTGCGGGCCTGTCAGCGGCGATCCGGCTAAAGCAGTTAGATGCCGATTTGAACGTTGTTGTGCTTGAAAAAGGGTCCGAGGTGGGCGCGCATATCCTGTCAGGCGCGGTGCTGGACCCGGTTGGCTTGGACAAACTGATCCCCGATTGGAAAGATAAAGGCGCCCCGCTGAACGTGCCTGTCAGTCAGGATAATTTCTATATGCTGGGCGAGGCAGGCAAGCTGCGCGTGCCCAATTTCGCCATGCCGCCCCTGATGAACAATCACGGCAACTACATCGTGTCGATGGGCAATGTCTGCCGCTGGATGGCCGAACAAGCCGAAGAACTGGGCGTGGAGATTTTCCCCGGCATGGCCTGTTCTGAACTGGTCTATGGCGACAATGGCGAAGTCAAAGGCGTGATCGCCGGTGAATTCGGCAAAAACCCCGATGGAACGCCTGGCCCGTCTTATGAGCCGGGTATGGAACTGCACGGAAAATACGTCTTCCTAGGTGAGGGCGTGCGCGGGTCGCTGTCAAAACAGGTCATCGAAAAATTCGCCCTGTCTGCCGGGCATGACGTGCAGAAATTCGGGCTGGGCATGAAGGAAATCTGGGAAATCGATCCTGCCAAGCACCGTGAGGGCACAGTCACCCACACGATGGGCTGGCCGCTTGATGGCAATGCCGGGGGCGGGTCCTTTATCTATCATCTGGAAAACAATCAGGTCTATGTCGGCTTTGTCGTGCACCTGAACTACAAGAACCCGCATCTTTTCCCTTACATGGAATTCCAACGGTTCAAACATCATCCGATGGTGGCCGACCTGCTGAAAGGTGGCAAGCGCGTCGCATACGGCGCGCGGGCGATTTCCGAAGGCGGGTATCAGTCGATGCCGCAGCTTGAATTCCCCGGTGGCGCGCTGCTGGGCTGTGCGGCGGGCATGGTCAATGTGCCCCGCATCAAGGGCAACCATAACGCTATGCTGTCGGGTATCGCCGCAGCTGATGCGGCGCTGGCCGCCATCAAGGCCGGGCGCGGTGGTGATCTGCTGGGCGGTTATGATACGGCTGTGCGCGAGGGTGAGATCGGTAAGGATCTGAAGAAGGTCCGCAATGTCAAACCGCTCTGGTCAAAATACGGCTTGCTGGCCGGGATGGGTCTTGGCGGCATGGACATGTGGGCAAATACGCTGGGCTTTTCGCTGTTTGGCACGCTCAAGCACGGAAAGTCGGATGCAGAGGCGACGGAAGAGGCCAGCCAACATCAACAGATTGATTATCCCAAGCCAGATGGCGTCCTGTCCTTTGACCGGCTGACCAATGTGTCTTTCAGCTTTACCAATCACGAAGAAAGCCAGCCCGCGCATTTGCAATTGAAAGACCCGTCCGTGCCGGTGGACATCAACCTGCCGAAATATGCAGGCCCCTCTGCGCGCTACTGCCCGGCGGGCGTGTATGAGTTCGTGAGCGAAGAGGGCAAGGATACACGCTTTGTCATCAACTTTCAGAACTGCGTGCATTGCAAGACCTGCGACATCAAGGACCCGGCGCAGAATATCAACTGGACGGTCCCGCAGGGTGGTGACGGGCCGAATTATCCGAATATGTGATTTGCATGGGGGTTGGCCTAGCCGCCCCCACAAGACCGCGCGGTGAAAGCACTACAGAGCAACATCGTAAGGTGGGTTTCAACCCACCCGACCCGAATTCGCGCTAGTGCTGTTTCATATCCTGCTCGAAAAGCTTCGCTGTTTCTTCCTGCGTCGGCTTTCGTGAACCGAGCGGTGTGTTGGTATTGGCAATGTCCTGTTTGGGGGACCGGCCAAGCATCAGTAAAACACGTTTCATCGCAAACAACCCCCTGCGTAACCTGATATAAATCAGTCACGTCAGGGGGTTGGAAGAAGTTTCAAAAACAATCGCAAATTGCGGCGGTTATTCGCTTAGCGCAGGACGTAGCCGCTTGGCCAAGTCAATGTATAGTCCAGACGCACCTCTTGTTTTTCACCGGCGGGCACTGTCAGGTCCCATTCCAGAATGCCGCGCTGGTCTTCGGGCGCGCGCCGGGTGATGGATGGGCTGGCGGTCACGTCGACCTCTAGGTCATCCTGTTCGGAATAGGGGATCGCGTCGCGTAGCAGCACGTCCCACGTTTGCCCTGTCAGGTTCTCTACTGTCATGACGGCCTGTTCGGTCAGCCGGTTGGAACTGCTGAACACGCCCACATCGCCTTCGGATTTATTCGGGATCGCGCGGGTCAGGCGCAGCCCGTCCAGCGGACCAAACCCCATTTTGGTATCCGCACCGGCGGCGAGCAGTGGCAGGTTGCTGAACCCGATCATTGTGCCGTCGGCGATCAGCATGGCCTGTCCGGGCAGCAGCACTTCTTGCGTATCATTGGTGAATTCAGCCATGCGATAGGCGATCTGGTCGCCGCTTGGCACCGCCTCGGCCCAGACATCGGCGTCTAGTTCCAACGTATCAAGCGGCATGCGCAGGTCTTCAACCCCGTTGCGGATATCGACCCGGCCCGGATAAGTGTAGCTGACAGTTGCACCGCTGAAATCGGCGGTGGCCTTGAACGGGGCCGGGGCTGCAACAGCATCAGCGGCGATAGAGGCCATCGGGGCTTCCATCATTTCCATCTCCGGGGCTGACCCACGGGCCAAGGGAATGGGGCGGTCCAGATCATCTTCGGAAATGATCCGTCGCAACTGTGGCCACGGCTGGCCGGGGGCGATGCGTTCGCCGGGGCGGGCGGTGGACAGAACCAGTTTCACATCCAGCCAGTCCTGACCGGTCTCTTGCGACACGACCACGCCCCGTTCGATATCAAGGGTCGCATCATCACCGGTCGTCAGCCGCATGTCATAGACCGGCGACCAGTTGGCATAGCCTTCCATACTGCTGATATCGATGGTGACTTCACCTGCGGCGGCGGTCTCTACCGTGAAGGTCAGCACGCTGCCGTCCTGCTTGGGGGCCATCAGCGCGGATAGGGCGCGGCGGGCATCCTGCAGCGCCTCTTGATCATCCTCGCGGGCGCGTTCTGCGGCTTGTGCTTCTTGTTCGGCGGCAAAGGCGGTCTGGCGGATGTTCAGCGTTTCAGTGCCCACCATCTGCGCCAGCGCCTGTATATCGGCAATGCTGCTGCCGGTCAGCGTTTCGCCTGCGCTGGCTTGGCTGAGGCTTTGCAGAAAGGCCAGCTGTTCTTCGGCCGCCTGCACGCGCAGCCGGATTTCCGCAATGGCGGCATCGCGTTCGCGCAGCACGCCTTCGAGGCGTTCAACTTCTTCCTCTGCCGCGACGATTTCGGGTGTGGTTTGATCCGGCGTCACGGGCAGCCGGTCATGGGCGAGGCTGACAGCGCCGATTTCCACCCCCTGCGGCGCGGCAAGGCGCAGCCCTTCGCTACGCAGGCCCTGCGGCAGGTCGGGAATGGTAATATCGTGACGGCCAGCGGGCAGGTCCAGCGTCACCTGCCGCATGACAGTGGCCGCGCCGGGGTAGATCGTGACGGTATCAACACGGGCTGCGCCGGTGATGCTGTCGGCAAAGGCGGGGGCGCAAAGTGCGATCAGGCTGGTGGTCAGAAAGGGGCGGATCATGCTGGTTCTCCTGCAAGGTTGCATATCTTTGATAATGCTTTGACGCGGGCGATCCAGTGATCCTTGGCAGGTCTGGAAATTATTTTTCCGGCCCCCCGTCAGCGCGCGTTCTGGCGTTCCACATAGGCGCGCAATTCTTCCGCCTCGCGCCGGGCTTCGCGCAGCCCGTCCATTGCGGCGCGCAGTTCTGCCTCTGTCTGGGACAGTTGGTTGGTCATCTCTGCTTCGCGCTGCTGCAGATAGGTGATCGCCTGATCGCGGGTTTCCTCGGCTTCGTGCAGGGCTTGGGCCATCTTGTCCAGCTCGCCGATTTCGGCCTTGGTCACGCGGGTAAACCGGTTGACCAGCCAACTGGCAAACCAGCCAAGCACGAAAGCTACAAAGAGGATAACGGCAGTGGCGATGATGAATTCGGTTCTGTTCAACTGTCTGGCCTTGTCTATTCGCTGTCAGGGGCTGTGTCGCTGTCGATCGGGGTGTCTTCCGCGATTGCGTCAAGCGTTGATGTGTCTTCAGGGATTGGGTCGGGCACGATCAGATTAAATTCGATCCGCCGGTTGGCTTCGCGTCCTTCCTCGGTGCCATTGTCGGCAATCGGGTTTTCTTCGCCGTAACCGACGGCGTCAAAGGTGCCCACCGGCACCCGCCGGGCACGCAGCGCGGTCAGCACCGCCTCTGCCCGCTGTTGCGACAACTGCTGGTTCATTTCTTCGCGGCCCTGGCTGTCGGTAAAGCCCGCCACCTCGATCCGCAGATCACCGCATTGTTTCAGGATCTCGGCGATTTCATCAACAACCGGCTGTGTTGCGGCGGTGATATCGGCAGAGCTTGGGTCAAAGATGATCTTGCTGTTCGCCGTCACCGCTTTGATTTGGGCGATACATTCGTCAGCCGTGGGCAGGCTGGCGACCGGGTCGAGCTGTTCGATATAGGTCACATCAATTTCGAACACTGCGCCCTGACCCAGCTTGGCGATCAGCAAGCGCGAGATTTCGGCGCTCGCATCCGGATTGCCGGTGTTGCCGCGTACAGTGATCGTTTCAGGCTGCACCACGACCGAACCGTTGGACAACTTTGACAGCGCCTCGATTCCCGCCAGCACCCGCACGGGCCAGCCTTGGGGCAGACCTTCGACGATCCGCGTGCCCATGGTCAGTTGCCGCTGACCGAATTTCGCGATGGCAAAGTTTTCGGCCACCGTGTTGGTGATGTCGTCAGGGATACGCCCGCGCAGCTGCACCTGTCCTTCGGGGCTGAGCGTGGCGGTGAATTGTGGTGTGCCGCCGGGGATTTCCTCGGGCGGTCTGGGTAGTTCTGCGGTCAGCGCGAACGCCTCGGGCAGGGCATTGGCAAGCTCGCCCACCACATCGTCGAACGTGCCTTGGCCGGTGCTCATCGGCGCGACCAGCGTGACATCAGTATCGGCGATGGTGATGGTGCCGCCGCCAAGCTGGCTGACCGCGGAAATGGACAGGGCCACCGCCTCGCCCCATGTGCGCGACGGGGCGCCCAGCGCCAGCGTGCAATTGGGGCGGGTTTCCAGCCCGGCCTCTGTGGCGGCGGCAAAGATCGCATCGCGGGCCTCTTCGGTGTCTGCAGCACAGGCATCGAAATGCGGGCCGGTTTCATCAATCAGAAAGCGCGTCGTAAAGGGCGAGATTACAGGGCGTGGCGCGCCGATATCCACCGCCAGCCGCACGCCGGCGGGGGTGTTGCGGGCCAGTCGGGCCTCAAGGTCGCGCTTTTCTTCGGGGCTGTCAGAGATCGCGTTGATCGTTACCCGGTCAGCATTGACCGAGATTTTCGAGCGCGGCAGCAGTTCCAGCGCCCGTAAGGCGTAAGTCATCGCGGGCCGCCATGTGTCGGGGGCGGGGTAATCGCCGACCTCTAGCAAATCCGTCACCGGCTGGCCGTCTGCGATATCGGTGATCCTTGCTGCAAGGTCATCACGGTTTGTGGTGGCCGGGATCAGCCCGATCAGTGACACGCCCCTGTCATTGCGCAGAATTTCGATTGCGAAAGCAGGCGGGGCGATCTGGGCCGAATCGGCGACGGACAGATTGTCGATCACCCGGCTGGCATCCACCATCTCGCCCGCGGCAGAGATCGCGCGGAACCGTGTTGCCTCTGTCGGGGCGACCCCTTCGAGGATCACCTGTAGCCCGTCACCTAGAACAGAAGCCCATTCGTAGCCTTGATTTATAAGGCTTTTCTGCACCGAAACGACAGATCGTTCCTCGACGATGCTGACGGTGGTACGGGCGGCTACGCCAGAGGCGATCGCGGCAAGGGCAAAGACGGCGAGACGTATGAATATGGCTGAAAGGCGCATGGGGGTCCGTTTGTTTGGCGTGACTTAGTGCATAGGCCTAGCCGCGCCGGGGATCAATCACACCAGAAGCGCAACAGCGAAAAACGGCAGGGGGATCAGCCCGGCATTCCGATTGGACCGAAACAACCTTAGCAACATGGCATTATCATCGGCGTCGAACCGCTGGGTTTGCCAGGTCATATGCCAACCCAGCGCCCAAGGCCCGCCGATGGCAATCACAAGTGACAGCAGCGATCTGTCCATACAGGCCAGCACCACAGCCCCCAGAAACAACAATACGGTGACCGTCATGAATAGTCGTAGCCATTTGCGCGTGGTGTCCCCGAACAGTCTGGCGGTTGATTTCACCCCGATCAGCGCGTCATCTTCGGTGTCCTGATGGGCGTAGATCGTGTCATAAAACAACGTCCAGCCGATCCCGGCCACGTACAGAATCAGCGGCACCGGCCCGAGGCTGTTGGTATGTGCCGCCCAAGCCAGCAACGCGCCCCAGTTAAAGGCCAGCCCCAGAAAAATCTGCGGCCACCATGTGAACCGTTTGGCAAATGGATAGATGGCCACAGGGGCAAGCGCCACGATCCCCAGAATGATCGCTGTCTTGTAAAACGTTAGCAGTATCAAAAACGCAAAAAGCGCCTGCGCCGCCATCCAGATCACTGCGCCACGTACGGTTACCTGCCCCGATGGGATTGGCCGCGACCGTGTGCGCGCAACGGCCCCGTCGATATCGCGGTCGGTGATATCATTCCATGTGCAGCCCGCCCCGCGCATCAGGAACGCACCTACGGCGCAGCCTGCGATGGTCCACAGATCATGCGTGCTGGCGCTATCGGTCGCCAACATCGCCAGCGCCAGCCCCCACAGGCAGGGGATATATAGCAACCAGGTGCCGATGGGCCGGTCCGCCCGGCTGAGCCGCAGGAAAGGGCGCGTTGCAGCGGGGGCTAGCGTGTCGACCCAGTTTCCCTTTACCGCATCAGCGACGGTACCCGTCACCTCTGGCGTCTCGACGTTCTCGGTCATATGGTCCGCCTCATGGTATCGAAGGTTCGGCTTTTTGTAGATCACCCATTGGGGGAAGCGCAAACGGTTCCGCTGTCGCGGGATCAGGCGCATTATCTGTTTGGGGTGATGCGGCTGGATCAGAGGGCGGTCATATCGCTGATTAACGGCGCAGATGGCGAATGGGATGCCGAAGTGATTCAAGCGAGCAAAAAAGGCGGTGTGCTGCTGTGTCACACGCAGACCCGCCCGTTGCAGGTACCGCCTGACCTGTGGTTTCTCTTTGCCCCGATCCGCAAGGAACGCACGGCTTTTATCGTGGAAAAAGCGGTTGAGATGGGGGCGGCCCGCGTGATGCCGGTGCAGACCGACTTTACCCAAGCCGCGAACCGCGTGCGGCAGGACAAGCTACAGGCCCACGCGGTTGAGGCCGCTGAACAATGCGGCGGCACATTTGTCCCCCCGGTGGATGAGGTGACGCGGCTGGACAGGCTGCTGGCCGATTGGCCCGCCGGCCGTCAGCTGATGTTTTGTGACGAACTGCTGATCGGCGATCCGGTGGCATTGCCCGACAGCCCCGGCCCTTGGGCGATCCTGATCGGGCCCGAAGGCGGTTTTTCCCCCGCAGAACGCGACCGACTGCGCGGGTTGCCCTATGCGCATCCTATCAGCCTTGGCCCGCGCATCCTGCGCGCTGACACAGCGGCGGTGGCGGCGCTGACCGTCTGGCAACAGGCCTTGGGGGATTGGGGGTGACCCAGCCGCCGACGATCACGCTACATCTGTACCTTGCCGCTGCGGCTGAACGGGGCGTCATCTTGCGACAGGGGCCGTCACGGCATTTCTGCATGATTGGATGGGACACCCAGACCGATAGCTTCGATATCGGGCAATGGGTCAAGCAAAAGATCTATACAGAGCGTTGTGACATCTCACCTGATGGCCGGCACTTCCTCTATTTCATACTGAACGGGAAATGGTGCACGCCAGCGCAGGGTACGCATACTGTGATCAGCCGCGTGCCTTATTTTTCGGCGCTCGCATTGTACCCACAGGTCGATACCTGGGGCGGCGGTGGTTTCTTCATTGATGACGAAACCTACCACATTGAAACAGCGGCGGGCACCAAGGATATCATCGGTAAAGCCGCTGGTCTGCGCCGGGTGCAGGGGGATGATTGGCCGTCGCAGTCAGGGGCAAAGCCGATCATGCAGGACATCGACGGCATAATCGCGCGCAAGGAACGGTATGTGACCGAGGGGGCAAAGCTCTATCGGCGCACCGCGGATGGCGGGCGGGCGTTGATCCGCGATTTCGCGGAGCTGCATTTCACCTCTGTCGCGGCGCCGTATGACGCAGGTGTCGGGGCATGATCCCGGGGACCGAAGCCGACCGCGCCGCCATTGAGGCATTTTTGCGTGCCCATGTGGCGATCTCTATGTTTCCGCTGTCCAACCTTGCCCGGCATGGGATGGCGGGGGGGCATGGGCGCGCTGTGCGGTTCTGGGTGAAATGGCAGGCGGGTGCGCTGACCGATGTCTTGATGCTGACCGAAGGCGGGCTTGTCTTTCCCTGCTGCCCGACCGCCCCTTGGGGCGATGTCCGGGTGGTCCTTTCGGGCCGGGCGATTGCTGGCGTGTTGGGGGATCAGCGTCAGGTCAGGCCCCTGCGTGATGCGCTGGGGTTGGGGAACGCTGCGGGTTTGGATGTGGTCGAGCCGCACTACCACCTGCCCCTTGCCGATCTACGTTTGCCGGATTGCGCGGGATACGATCTGGTCCCGATATCACAGGCGCAGCGTGCACTGGCGACGGCGTGGCGCGAGGCTTATATACGTGAAACGCTGCCCATGCCGGGCGAGGACCCCGCACAGAAAGCGCTGGATGATGTTACGCAATTTATCGCAGCGGATACGCACCGGCTTTTGTTGCAGGCGGGGGTGCCTGTTGCCATGACCGGGTTTAACGCACGGGTGCCTGCGGCAGTTCAGGTGGGCGGCGTTTATACACCGCCGGATCTGCGCGGTCAGGGCCACGCCCGCCGTGCCGTCGGTCTGCACTTGCAAGAGGCGCGCCAGAAGGGCGCACATGAGGCGATACTATTTGCGGCCAATGCCCCCGCTGCCCGCGCCTATGAGGCGCTGGGTTTTGGGCACATTGGTGAATTCGCCGTTGTTATCTATCAAACACCACAGGTGATCCATGTCTGACTTTATCCGCCCCGAATTGCGCGCCTTCATGTGGCGCTGGCGCGATGTGCTGATGGGGGCGGTGCTTGCTTTGCTGGGACTGTGGTGGGGGCTGGGTGGCGTCGGGATTAGCCGCTGGCTGGGTTATACAACCATTGCGCTGGGGATCATCTGGGCGGTCGCCGGTGTGCAGCGCGCGCGGTTCCGGCAGGGCGGTGACGGGCCGGGCGTTGTACAGATCCGCGAACGGCGGTTGGCCTATTTCGGCCCGCTGGATGGCGGCGTGATCGACGTGGATGATATGACCATGCTGGAACTGGACCCCGAAGGATACCCTTCACCCCATTGGGTGCTCAGTGGGGTGGGTGGGCAGCGGATTGCGATCCCGGTGAACGCCACCGGCGCGGAAGACCTGTTTGATATCTTTGCCGGACTGCCCGGTATCAAGACGACAGTGATGCTCGATCTGCTGTCGCGCAGCCCTGACAAACGCGTGATTGTTTGGACTAAAGTCAGACCTCTCTTGCATTGACACCGCCCTTGCGGCAGGTCACCGATAACATTCTGCATGCAAGAACGGAGCCACCTTCATGTCTATTCCACAGTCCGGCGGTGGCCCGATTGAAAACTACGCGCAACTGGTCGAGGTGCTGTCGAAAGGCTGCAAGCCCAAGGATCAATGGCGCATCGGGACCGAGCATGAAAAATTCGGCTATTGTCAGGATGGCCTGCTGCCGCTGCCCTATGACGGCGAGCGGTCGATCAAAGCGGTGCTGGAGGGCTTGGAGACACGCTTTGGCTGGGACCGCGTGGCAGAGGGCGGCAAGATCATCGGCCTGACCAAAGACGGCGCGAACGTCAGCCTTGAACCCGGCGGCGCGCTGGAATTATCCGGTGCCCCGCTCGAGACGATCCACCAGACCTGCGACGAGGTGAACGAACATCTGGCCGAAGTGAAATCCGTCGCGGATGAGATTGGGGTGAAATTCATCGGTCTGGGCGCCGCGCCGGAATGGACGCACGACCAAATGCCCCTGATGCCCAAGGGCCGCTACAAGCTGATGAACGACTATATGGAAAAGGTCGGCACGATGGGCACGGCGATGATGCGCCGGACCTGCACGGTGCAGGTGAATCTGGACTTCGGGTCAGAGGCGGACATGGTGCAAAAGATGCGCGTCGCCGTTGCGTTGCAGCCTGTGGCAGTCGCGCTGTTTGCCAGCTCGCCTTTTTTTGAAGGTCAGCTAAATGGCCATAAATCCTGGCGGTCGCGCATTTGGCGCAGCCTTGATGACGCCCGCACCGGCATGCTGCCTTTCGTGTTTGATGACGGTTTCGGGTTCGAAGCTTGGGTAGACTGGGTGCTGGATGTGCCGATGTATTTTGTCTATCGCGACGGCAAATATATCGACGCGCTGGGCCAGTCATTTCGCGATTTCTTGAAGGGTGAGCTGCCCGCGCTGCCCGGTGAAAAACCCCTGATCAGCGATTGGGCCGATCACCTGACCACCGTCTTCCCCGAAGCGCGGGTGAAGCAATTCATCGAAATGCGCGGTGCGGATGGTGGGCCTTGGCGCCGTTTGTGCGCGCTGCCTGCCTTCTGGGTGGGGCTGATGTATGATCAAACGGCGCTCGACGCCGCGTGGGACCTGTGCAAACACTGGACCGACGAACAGCGCGAGGCGCTGCGCGTGGCCGCATCCGTTGATGGGTTGCAGGCACAGGTGGATGGGATCAACATGCATGATCTTGCGCGACAAGTGCTCGCGATTTCCGAGGCAGGGCTCAAAGCCCGCGCCCGCCCCGGTGTCGGCGGGCTGGTGCCGGACGAGACGCATTTCCTGAACGCGCTGAAAGAAAGCGTGGAAACGGGCAAGACCCTCGCGGATGAATTGTTGGATCACTATCACGGCGATTGGAATGGCGATCTGAAACGCATCTATGCGGAGTATGCGTATTAGAGCGTTTCGGTTTTAACTTGAAACATCGCAGATCACCAATTGCGTTTGAGCCTCAGGCGAAAGGCGGCGATTGGTGATCCAAGTATAAACCGAAATGCTCTAAAGCGTTATGCGTTGAACACGCCTGCCGCAAAAGAAAAACCCCGCCATAGGCGGGGCAGTCTTGGGAATTAAAAGTAACCTGCGGGATCAGGCTGCGGGGTCAGCACCGTATTTGTTGGGACCTTTTGTCCCTTCAAGCGCGCAGATCACCAGCAGGGCGATCCCACCGACAAGCGGTACAAGGGCGATCAAACACCACCAGCCGATCATGTCGCGGTCGTGCAGACGACGCACGGCCACTGCGATGCCGGGCACCAGCAGGGCAAGCGAGACGATATAAGCGACAAAGCCAAGCCCGATCATGCCAAATATGAAGGTTGCAACTAGGTTCGCGGCAAAGCTGAATAGTGCAAACCACCAGAATTCTGACCGGCGTGCGCGGCCGCTGAAATCTGCATATTTGTCTTTGAGGACGGTACGAACTGCTGTCATGAAATCCAAGGGAGCTCTCCAAATGATATATCGCGAAATGCGAGGTTGCGATTAATTGACGCGGCAGACGCAAAAATGAAAGCGGCATTATTTTTATCGGCAAGACATTGCCGCTCTTCAATTTTTAAGCGTGTTTTTATGTGTGCGTTCGCGTTACGAGCGCGTCTACCCACGCATTTCAATCGAAATGCGTTAATCCTTGCGATCACAGCCATCGGGGTGAAAGCTTGCGTAGAGCATGCCAAAGGCACCTGCGTAAAGCGGCGCGAAGATCACGCCGAATACCGTGAAAAAAAATTGCGAGGGTCAGGGCGTCCTGCAGCGGCTCTCTCAGTGCAAAGACAAATGTGCAAAGCGGCAGGTTCAGCAGGTTCCCCTGAAGCCCCAGCGGCGCATAGTTCATGAAGCTCGGTTCGACGCGCCCAACCGCCCAAAACAATATGGGTGTGCCGATCACCAGATACGGAATGGCCGCGAAAGGCAGAGCGACCACCGGTATGATGGCCCAAAAGCTGAGCGCTGTCACAAATAGCGGGGCCAAGAACAGCGCGGCGACGAATGCAACCGGGTTGATGTCAAAGCGCGGGCCCCGTTCCCCACCGTCTAACTTTGTAAATTCAGTCATTTTAAATACTCCACAGCGAATTTTCACTCAGACTTCGGAAGAAACCGCGCGATCCGCGCGCCCAGCTTCAGCGCGGCCATCTGTACCCCGCGAGGCAGGCGGGCCACATCTGTGTACCATCTGTCAATCCAACACGCAGGCGGTATCAGACTGCACCCTATTGCTGTGCCGATTAGCCACAGTTGGCATCTGAATGGGGTGCACAATTTAGGGGAGATTGACGTGGATTTTTGTTATTCTTAAACGTGGACGCCTGTTAAGTAAAAAGGAATATCTCATGCGTGATTTCTTCATTCGTTCGCTTGATCTGTTGATTGGATTATTTGTCATTCTTGCTATTTTGGGTGTTTTGCTGGCCGCTTTTGCGGCGACGTCCGGCGGAATGTCCGGACCAAACGGTGCGCCGGTCGGCGGTGGCCCGATTGCCGGGCTTTTGGTTCTGGTGCTGGGATTGCTTTATGTCTGTTTCGTTGCCGGTTTCATGTATCTGGGCCTTGGCATCTACCACAACACACGGCGCACTGCTGACGCGGTCGAACGCATGGCGGGTAAATAAATACCCGTCCGACCTCATAAAAAGCCCGGCGTGCTACGCCAGCCCTTTGTATTTCGTGGTGTAATGCAATCATCGGTATCGATGAATGCGCGCGCCGACCAAAGTTGCGCAGCGAGGAACAGTCCGCGATAATCTCTTCGCGCGCCTGTTGACGGTCCCCGTCGCAGTATGGACGCCTGATGTGCGGGACAGAGTTGCCATCCATAAATTCCGTCAGAATGTCGTCTTTTGGTGGTCGTCAAACATGATGGGTTAAAACGAGATCACTATGAACGACATTAAAATGCCGGAAAGCCTTGAGTCCGCCATGCACATACTTGGAACGACGGCAGTCAAATTCGCACAAATGACTGGTGGGTTTTCTCATCTCTCGTGGTTAGTGGACTGCGCTGACAACAGGCGCGTTGTGGTGCGTCAAGGAGGGTCAGACGCGACAATTGAGGCAGCCGTTCTGACTTTGGCAAATGAGGTTGTTCCGACACCTAGAGTAATAGCTGCGGCTAATGACTTGACGGTGTTAAGTTTTGTCGAGGGCCAGACGCTGGAGCATGTTCTGCGAACCTGTAAAACTGAAAACCTGTCAAAGCTCGCAAATGCCCTTGGAGAGTTTGTTTCTCGCATTGGTTCGGTGGAGTTCCAACGTCCGGGCTTTTTTACAACCGAGAGCCTCGAAGTGGCAGATGCAGAACCGTGGTCGCAACGACTCACAGCGTTTTGCACAGATCAGCTCGCTTCGTCCGATCGTTTTACGGCAGCGACAACAAATGCGTGGATCAAGCTTTGCGAAGACAGTGCCGAACTCTTGAAGCCCGTAGATCATTTTCGTCGACTGGTTCACTCAGATATGAACCCGAAAAACATTATCGTTAGGCATCAAGATAATGAATGGCATGTCGCCGCTTTTATTGACTGGGAGTTTGCGTATTCAGGTTGCCCGTTCGCGGACGTCGGAAACTTTTGTCGGTTTAACCATGATTATTCAAAAAAATTTCTTGAAGCATTCGTTTCAGGATTTGAGAATGCGTGTCCTTACCTGACAAAGAACTGGCAACGACAGGCTCGTATATTGGATATGTTTGCTCTGACGGCTCTCGCTGCAAAGCCACGTGGTCATGCCGTCGGAGACATGGCTGAGACCATTATTCAGAATTGGGCTGCCCGGGGGATACCACTACTCGTTTCGTGACTGGCAAAGCGGCCATTCGCCTCATCGCAGCAGCACGGTCACTCTGGGCTCGGACCGGTCGTTGGAAGACTGTGAGGCCGCGGTCGATAGGCTGCACCACAAAATGCAAAAGCCCCGCGTTCTGCGGGGCTTTCTTACTTATTCGGTTGATGTTTTCGGGACCCCGGCACTTGCCCCAATCTTGGTCTCATCCCCGGCACGCAGCCGCTGAATATTGCTCCAGTGCCTTGCATACATAATCAGGCACAGAATGATCGCAAGAAAGAAGCTGCTGCCATAGCCAGTGAATGCCATAATGACCGGCAGCCACCCCGCAGCGACCAGTGCGGCAAGCGATGAATACCGACTGACCAGCGCAACGATCAGCCAGATTGCACAGGCGGCCAGCCCGATGGGCCATGCGTAGCCAAGGAAAATCCCCAGATAAGTGGCGACACCCTTGCCGCCCTTGAAATTCAGCCAGACCGGAAAGCAATGCCCGATAAAGGCCATCAGCGCGGCCAGTTGCACCGCATCTTCCCCGGCAAAGGCACGGGCCAGCAGCACAGCCACAGCCCCTTTTAGCGCATCGCCGACCAGCGTCAGCGCGGCGGCGCGCTTGTTGCCGGTGCGTAGTACATTGGTGGCACCGATATTGCCGGACCCGATGTCACGCAGATTGCCAAGGTTCATCGCCCGCGCGATCAGAACCCCGCTGGGAATGGACCCCAGCAGATAGCCGATCACTGCCCAGACAAGCAGGATCAGCGGTGGTGTGATGAAATCCGGCATTAGCTGGCTCCCCATATTTTGTGACCATCCACCCAGGTCCCCAGCACCTTGCCCTGCATCCGTGCGCCATCAAAGGGGGTGTTTTTCGATTTTGAATGCAACTGTGTCCGATCCAACTGAAACGGTGCGTCGGGATCAAAGAGGATCAGATCAGCAGGGGCGTCAGCCTGCAACCGCCCGGCGGCGAGCCCAAGGATGCGGGCCGGGTTCAGTGACAGCGCCCGGAACAGGCGAGGCAGGTCGATCAGCTCTGCATGGCAAAGCCGCAATGCGGCGGGTAACAGCGTTTCCAGCCCCACCGCCCCGCTGGCGGCCTCTTCATACGGCAGGCGCTTGCTTTCTTCGTCCTGCGGTGTGTGCATTGAACAGATGATGTCGATCAGCCCGTCCGCCACAGCCTGCACCACGGCCAGCCGGTCATCTTCGCTGCGCAATGGCGGCTTGAGCTTAAAGAACGTCCGGTAATCGGCCACGTCCATTTCATTCAGCGTCAGGTGATGGATGCCAACCCCGGCGGTGATATGCAGCCCGTTCCGCTTGGCCCGTTCCAGCGCGGGCAGGGCGCGGGCGGTGGTGATTTGGTCCGCGTGGTAGCGCGCCCCGGTCATTTCCAGCAGGCTGATATCGCGGTCCAGCCCCATGCGTTCGGCCATCGGCGACACGCCGGGCAGACCACGGAGCGAGGCGAACTTGCCGGACGTTACCGCCGCGCCTTCGGACAGGATGGGTTCCTGTACATGGCCGATCACCAACGCATCCAGACTGCGGGCATAGGTCAGCGCACGGCTGAAGACCTTGGTGTCCGCCACGACCCGGTCGCAATCGGTAAAGGCCACCGCACCGGCATCCTGCAGGAACCCGATCTCTGTCATTTCGCGGCCCGCGCGGCCTTTGGTCAGGGCGGCCATCGGCAACACATGCACCGGCGCATCCTCCTGCGCGCGGCGCTCGACGAATTCCAGCGTTTCCGGCGTGTCGATGGCAGGCAGTGTGTCGGGGCGGGTCACGATGGTGGTCACACCGCCCGCCGCCGCCGCCCGCCCGGCAGAGCGGAAGGATTCCTTGTGCCGTTCGCCCGGCTCACTGACCTTCACCCCGATATCGATGATACCGGGAGCAAGGCACATGCCGCCGCAATCAATAACAGCAGCGCCTGCGATATCCGGCGTGTCATCATAGGTGGCGACAATCTTGCCGTCCGCGACCAAAAGCGCGCCGGGCTGATCAGTCAGCGCCACAGGGTCGATCAGGCGGGCATTGATAAAGAGTGTTTGTGTCATGTCTGGTGTTTGTCGCGTTCTATGGCTTTGGCTTGGACATCGCGGAGAAGCTTATAAACCGCCATCCCGTTTGCGATATGTTCGAAACCGATCTTACGGCGCTTACGGTCGCCATCTGAATCGGTTGTGACTTCGGTGAAGAAATAGACCGTGTCAAACCGGCCTTCCTGCAATTCAATGCTGTTATCGCCGGTGATCGGATAGCTTTGCATAGTGTGCTGCCACCAGCTTGTCGCGATATAGGCGCGCTTGTTGGTCACCGCGTAGCGGATCAGCTGATGCGCATAACGATTGGTAATCCACGGCCCAAAGACCAGCGCGGCCCCGGCGCCGACAAAAGGCAATGCAAAGAGCACCATGAAGATCCCGCCACCCAAGTTGTTCACGTCGCCGCTAAAGATGCCGGCCAGTCCGGTGCCGAATGTCGCTAACCCGGTGAACAGGAAGGGGAGGCCGAAAACAGTCATGAATATCATGCCAACGGATGTTCTGCCCCCCGGTTCAGGCTTGCCTTCCCATAGCAGCGTCTCGCGTCCGTGGAAATAATCCTCCCAGTGCTCTGACTTGGGCTTGGGTTTGATGCGTTGCAGCAGGCCGATCATCCGCCGACCCAGACCATCACGGCGACCAGCGCGAAAAGCAACAGCAGCGCGACCATCGCCACCATACCGCCAATCCTTGCGTCGGATTTGGGCGGTTTGCCGGACGGATCGCCGATGATGCCATCTGCGGCGGGGCTGCGCAGCGGCTCTGACACCTTGATCTGTGCATTGGGCACATAGGTGGTGACATGCCGAATGCCGGAGGCGGGTTTCAGCACCATCTTGCGACCACGAGAGGCCCGCGACATTACCAGAATGGCCCAGCCTTCGATCCCGTTCACCGCCGGGATGTCATGCGCTTCGGCATGCATGTCATAGCCTTGGGCAATGTAGTCGGTCAGCGCCATGGAACTGAGATCGTCGATCTTGATGATGTCGATGTAATTGGGGTCCAGCGTATCGATCCCGAAAAGCTCTGCCAGCCCTTCAGGGGATTTCGACTGCGCCTCGGCGGACAGCGCTTCGGGGGCCTGAAACACCCGAATATGGCCGTAATCGTCGCGGGGGATTTCAATGGTCACGTCAGCTCCTTTTTCATCAAGGGGCGGATTGCGGGGCGCCAGGGTAGAGCAGCGCGGCGCTTCATACCAGGACCTCTTGCGGGCCACGGGCGGCGCGTAGGTTCCGCGCCAGCAGCTCCATCGCGGCCATGCGCACGGCGACGCCCATTTCGACCTGTTCCTGAATGACGGAGCGGTTGATGTCGTCGGCGATGGTGCCGTCGATTTCCACCCCCCGGTTCATTGGCCCCGGATGCATCACAATCGCATCGGGTTTGGCATGGGCCAGCTTGGTGGCGTTCAGCCCGTAGCGGTGGAAATATTCCCGCTCTGACGGGATAAAGCCGCCATCCATCCGTTCCTTTTGAAGGCGCAGCATCATTACGACATCCACGTCTTTCAGCCCTTCCTCCATGTCCTGGAACACCTCGACCCCGAATTCAGCAATGCCAGATGGCATCAGGGTGGGCGGGGCGATCAGGCGGATACGGTTTTCCATCTTGCCCAGCAGCATGATGTTGGACCGGGCGACGCGGGAATGGGCGATATCGCCACAGATCGCGATGGACAGCCGGTGCAGCCGCCCCTTGGCGCGACGGATCGTCAGCGCGTCCAGCAGCGCTTGGGTCGGGTGTTCGTGACGACCATCGCCCGCGTTCAGCACGGCACAGTTCACCTTTTGCGCCAGCAGGTCCACCGCGCCGGAATGCGGGTGGCGGACCACCAGCAGATCAGGGCGCATCGCGTTCAGGGTCAGCGCCGTGTCGATCAGCGTCTCGCCTTTTTTGATGGAGGACGCCTGCATCCCCATATTCATCACGTCAGCGCCAAGCCGCTTGCCTGCCAGTTCAAAACTGGCCTGCGTCCGGGTGGAGTTTTCGAAAAACATGTTGATCTGCGTCAGCCCGGCCAGCACATCGCGATGGGCGATCCCCTTGCGGTTATGATCGGCATAGCTGTCGGCAAGGTCCAATAGCGCAGTGATTTCAGTCGGATGCAGCGGTTCGATGCCCAGCAGATGTTTGGCATTGAATGTCATGATGGCCCCTTGATCGTGTCACCTCGCTTATAGCAGTCCACAAGATGGTATCAATGTGCTGCGGGGCAGCGCAGTGTGGGTTGGGGCGTCCAGAGATCCCATGGCACCATGAATTTCCCCTGACGGTACGACCAGTTGCCATAGCGCGGGCCGTCAGGGCCTTGGATGACCAAGATCGCATGGGCCTGCCAGTCACTTTTGTCAAAGGTCAAAAAGGTAAGGTCGCTGGCCTGCCCGCTAAACCGACGTTGTTCATTGAGGTAAATGCAGTAGGTGGACCCTTGCGCTGCGTCATTGGCGGAACGCTGGATTTTGCTGGGGTAGGTGGCACTGTAAAGTGTCAAAGCGATCAGTCCAATGGCGAGCCCGGCTAAAAATGTCTGCCCGCGTAAAATGCTAATCAGCCAAGCCCCAAGGCCAATACCAATTAAAGTGAAATGAAGTAGTATCGCGTGTGTGCTCCCGCCAAATTTAGTAAAGCACAGCATGAAGATGATCGCTGCAACGCCTACGCCATTGCCTATGGCGAGTAGCCATGGCCACTTGAGCCTTGGTAACGTGAGCGGCTGGCCGCCATATGTGGCGCAGAACATCACAATCCGTAGTAATAGTGCCGCACAGGAAAAGGCTACGATGACCATGAAACTAAGCGCGATGAGCGCATCGATGTAGGATGTCTTATTGTGGTGAAGGTCAGGCAATAGCAGTGTGAACGCTCCGTACAAGAGACAAAGCACATTCGCCCAGACCCACATGGGCCGCCACGGCAGAAAGAGCAAAGGTCCCGCCAAGGCCCCGATAATGATACAGAGTATTCCCATGACCTTGACCTAGCCGATGGCGCCATGCCGCTTTCGTCATGACTTGAGCAGCTTTTGTGCACTGCACATCCGCGTCGATCCCGCGTAACCTGTCCTTATGGATTCGGGTGAGACATATTGGGCGGACCGCGCTGCGCTGGAATGGCAGGTCGAATTGGGCATTGTGGATGCGATCCTTGATGACCCAGTGGACCGCTACGCGCTGGAGGCCGCCAAGCCCAAACCAAAACCCAAATCGGCAGATCTCGCCGGGCCGCCCCCCATTCCGCAACCGCAGGACATCGACACAGTGGCCGAAGCCCGCGCCGCCGCCGCCGGTGTCGCCGATCTGCCCGCACTTGCCGCCGCGATGCAGGCGTTTGACCATTGCGAGCTGAAAAAAGGTGCGCGCAGCTTCGTCTTTTGCGATGGTCTGGCAGAGGCGCGCGTGATGATCGTGGGCGAAGCACCGGGCCGGGAAGAGGACAGGGCAGGCCGTCCCTTTGTGGGCCGTGCAGGCCAGTTGCTCGATCGGATGTTGGACGCCATCAGCCTGGGCCGTCACCAGACCGACCCCGCCCGTGCCGTCTATATCACCAATGTGCTGCCGTGGCGGCCGCCGTCGAACCGCGCACCGGAAAAAGACGAAATTGCGATGATGCTGCCGTTTCTGGAACGGCATATCGCGTTGGCAAATCCCGACGTGCTGATCCTGATGGGCAACACCCCCTGTCAGGCGCTTCTGGGCAAGACCGGTATCACACGGATGCGCGGGCACTGGGTTGATGTGCTGGGCAAGCCAACCCTTCCCATGTTCCACCCCGCCTATCTGCTGCGCAATCCCATCGCGAAGCGCGAGGCTTGGGCAGATCTTCTGGACCTGAACGCAAGGTTAAAATCATGAAAATCCTCGCCTTTTCCGATCTGCATCTGGCCCGCGCCCGCGCCGCCGCAATTGTCGCCGCCAGCGCAGAGGCTGATCTGGTGATCGGGGCCGGGGATTTCTGCAATATGCGCCAAGGGTTGGATCAGGCGATGGCGCTGCTCGATGGGATCAAATGTCCCTTTGTTGCTGTGCCCGGCAACGCCGAAAGCGCGGATGAATTGCGCGCGGCTGCGGGGCCAGACATCACTGTGCTACACGGGCAGACCGCCCATGTGGACGGGCTGGATATCTTTGGCATCGGTGGCGGCATTCCCGTAACCCCCTTTGGTGACTGGTCTTTTGACCTGACCGAACAACAGGCAGAGGCGATGCTGAAACACTGCGACCACGCCGATATCATCGTCAGCCATTCCCCGCCCAAAGGGATTGCTGATCAAACCTCTGCCGGGCACTCCGTCGGCTCCACCGCTTTGCGCGACGCCATCGTGCGGATCGGTCCGAAATATGTGTTCTGCGGGCATATCCATGACAGCTGGGGGCAAACCGGCACAATCGGGCGCAGCCAGGTGCACAACCTTGGACCCACCGTAAACTGGTTTGAGGGATAGATGAGCCGGATTGACGAAACCAAAGATTTCATGCCGGTGCGCATCGCGGTACTGACCGTCAGCGACACGCGGCAAATGGCGGATGACAAATCCGGGCAGGTGCTGGTGGATCGGATCGCGGCTGCGGGCCATGTGCTCGCCGACCGCAAGATCATCGCGGATGAGCGTGACCAGATCGCGGATCAGCTCCGCGCTTGGTGCGCGGGTGAAAACGTGGATGCGGTGATTTCCACCGGCGGCACCGGGCTGACCGGGCGTGATGTGACGGTCGAGGCGCATCGCGATGTTTATGAAAAGGAAATCGACGCGTTCGGCACGGTCTTTACCATCGTTAGCATGCAAAAGATCGGCACCTCAGCGGTGCAAAGCCGGGCGACGGCGGGGGTCGCGCAGGGCACCTACCTGTTTGCACTGCCCGGCAGTCCCGGCGCGTGCAAGGACGCGTGGGATGAAATCTTAGGCAAACAGCTCGATTATCGGCACCGTCCCTGTAACTTTGTTGAGATCATGCCGCGGTTAGACGAACATTTGCGACGGAAATAATGATCTGCTGCGTATAACCATGCGTAACCTGTATGCAGGTTTTATACGAACGCGACACACAAGGACGAATACATGCGCTTTCTACGTCGTAGCCTAATGGGCATTTTCCTTTTGGCCGTGACCTTGGTGTTGGTCATCTGGGCAGGCAATATGGTGCGCGAGGCCGTTGTTGCAAAGATGAACGAAGAACCGCGCAGCTATCCACAACGCGAACGTGTCTTTGCGGCGAATGTTGTCACGCTAGACCCGCAGACTATCGTGCCGGAACTGACCGTCTTTGGTGAATTGCGTAGCCAGCGGACGCTGGACCTGCGCAGCGCGACCGGTGGCACCGTGCTGGAAGCCAGCGATGCGCTGGTCGAAGGGGGCACCGTCAAGACGGGTGATCTCTTGTTGCAGATTGACCCGGTCGAAGCACAGGCAACGCTGGACCGCGCCCGCGCCGATCAGCAAGACGCAGAGGCAGAGCTGCGCGATGCCGAACGCGCCCTTATACTGGCCGAGGATGAGCTGACCGCCGCCCGCGCCCAGACCACGCTGCGTGAACAGGCGCTGACCCGCGCCCGTGATCTTCAGGAACGGGGGGTCGGCACAGCCGCCGCCGTGGAAACTGCGGAATTGGCCGTGTCCAGCGCGCAGGCGTCTGTGCTGACGCGCAGGCAATCCGTGGCCTCTGCTGCGGCGCGCATTGATCAGGCCACCACAATGCTGTCACGCACCCGCATCAGTGTCTCCGAAGCGGAACGCGACGTGGCCGATACCGAAGTTTTTGCCGCCTTCGATGGCAGCCTTGCCAATGTCACGATCAGCCCCGGCGGGCGGGTCACCGCGAATGAGCTGTTTGCGCAGCTTGTCGATCCAACACGGCTTGAAGTCGCGTTTCGTGTGTCCACCTCGCAATATGCGCGGCTGCTTGATGGGACCGGCACATTGATCAGCGCGCCGGTGCGGGTGGTGCTTGATGTCTCTGGCGTGAACCTGTCCGCCACTGGCCAGATCACCCGTGAAGGCGCAAGCGTGGGCACCGGGCAGACCGGGCGCTTGCTTTTTGCGGCGCTGGATGCCGCGCCGGGCTTTCGCCCTGGTGATTTTGTGACGGTCAGCATCGACGAACCCGCGCTGGACAACGTAGCCTTGGTGCCCGCCACAGCGGTGGCCGCTGATGAAACCGTGCTGACTGTCAATGCAGAGGATCGCCTTGAAAGCGCGCAGGTCAGCCTGCTGCGCCGGCAGGGTGACAATGTGATCGTCAGCGTTGGCGATCTGGGCGGGGCCACGATTGTGGCCGAACGCTCGCCGCTGCTGGGGGCCGGGATCAAGGTGCAGCCGATCTACCCCGGCAGGCCCGCAGAACCCGACGCCGAAGAATTGGTGACGCTGGACCCTGAACGCCGGGCCAAGCTGATGGCCTTTGTCACAGACAGCCGGATGCCGGATGACGTCAAGGCGCGGATCATAGGTCAGCTGGAACAGGATCAGGTTCCGTCCGGGACCATTGCCCGCCTTGAAAGCAGGATGGGCAGCTAATGGACAACGGGGCAGATATTTTAAGCAATCGGGCCGGGGGCATCCTGTCCTATTTTACCCGGCATAAAACCGCGTCCAACCTGCTTTTGGTGCTGATGCTGACGGCGGGGATGCTCGCCTTTCCGAATATGCGGGCGCAGTTCTTTCCCGATGTGGTGGTTGATGACATCGACGTGTCGGTGCGTTGGGACGGTGCCGGGGCAGAAGATGTAGACGCTGCCATCGTGCAGGTGCTTGAACCCACGCTGCTGGCGGTCGAAGGCGTCACGGAATCCTCGTCGCGTTCGACCGAAGGCAGCGCGCGTATCCGGCTGGAATTCGAACCCGGCTACGATATCGACCGCGCGGCAGAGGATGTGCAACTGGCCGTCGATAGCGCGTCCAACCTGCCAGACGATGCGGATGAACCCAGTGTGCGGCGCGGCGGCTGGTCTGATCGGGTCACGGATGTGGTCATTACTGGACCTGTGGGCGTTGACCAATTGGGCCGCTTTGCCGATGAACTGTCCACCCGGCTTTTTGCCGAAGGGGTCACGCAGGTGATCATCCAAGGTGTCGCCGCCCCGTCGATTATCGTCGAGGTGCCGTCACTTTCACTGGTTGAACATGATATCGGCATGGCCGACATCGCCCAGCGGATCGGGGAAGAGGCCGAAGCCGCCCCCGCCGGTGACGTGTCCTCCAACGCACGGGTGCGGACTGGCGTAGCCAAGCGCAGCGCCGATGAAATCGGTGCGATTGCGCTGCGGTCCAATGCGGACGGGTCCAGCCTGACGATTGCCGATGTGGCCACGATCAACGTCGAAGGCACGGACCGCGAACGCGCCTATTACGTGGGCGAAAACCCGGCGATCAAGCTGCGGGTCAACCGCTCTGCCCAGGGCGACGCGATTGGGATGCAGGAAACCGTTGAACGGGTCAGTGAACAATTGACCACATCGCTGCCATCAGGCGTGTCCATCGCGCTGGTCAATGCGCGGGCCGAACAGATCACCGGTCGATTGGATATCCTGCTGAGCAATGGTCTGACCGGGCTGATGCTGGTGGTGGGGTTGCTGTTTTTATTCCTGAACGCGCGCACGGCATTCTGGGTGGCTGCAGGTATTCCCGTGGCCATGTTCGCGGCGATTGCACTGATGTATGCGGTGGGGATCACGATCAACATGATCTCGCTTTTTGCGCTGATCATCACGCTGGGGATCGTGGTGGATGATGCCATTGTTGTGGGCGAACATGCGGATTTCCGGGTGCGCCAATTGGGGGAACACCCCACCGTGGCCGCGGAAAACGCAGCACGGCGGATGTTCAGCCCGGTGTTTTCGGCCACAATCACCACGATTATTGCGTTTTTTGGATTGACGATCATCGGCGGGCGCTTTGGCAATCTGATCTCTGACATTCCGTTCACGGTGATCGTGGTGCTGGCAGCCAGCCTGTTGGAATGTTTCATCATCCTGCCCAACCACCTGGCGCATTCGATGGCGCATTCCGCTAAAGATCACTGGTACGACTGGCCTTCGCGCAAGGTAAACCAAGGGTTCGACTGGGTGCGAGATCAACTGTTCCGGCCGTTCATGGGGTTTGTGATCTGGGCACGCTACCCGGTATTCGCGCTCGCCCTTGTGGCGCTGGCCAGCCAAATGGCCTTGTTCATCAAAGGCGATGTCAATTGGCGGTTCTTTAACGCGCCCGAGCAATCACAGGTGACCGGAAACTTTGCGATGCTGCCCGGCGCGACCCGCGAAGACACGCTGGAAATGATGCGCGAAATGCAGCGCGCCGCCGAGGCATTGGGCGCAGAATATGAACAAGAGCACGGGGCGAACCCGCTGAAATACGCGGTAGCCGAAATTGGCGGCAATTCAGGGCGCGCGCTGGCCGGGTCTGAATCCAAGGATGCCGACCAACTTGGCGCGATCACGATTGAACTGATCGACGCAGACAGCCGCCCCTATACCAGCGCGGCCTTTGTCAGCGCCTTGCAGGAAAACATCCGTCAGCATCCGATGGCCGAAACGGTTAGCTTCCGCAGTTGGGGGTCCGGGCCGGGCGGCGATAACCTTGATATCCAGATGTTCGGTGCGGATAGCGACACGCTGAAAGCGGCGGCAGAGGCGCTGAAAAGTGAACTTTCACGCTTTGGCGAAATCGCCGGGCTGGAAGACTCGCTCGCCTATGACAAGGAAGAACTGATTTTGGAACTGACCCCACAGGGGCAGGCGCTCGGGTTGAACATCGACGGGCTGGGCCGGATCCTGCGCAACCGCCTTGGCGGGATCGAAGCGGCGAGCTTTCCTGACGGCGCACGCTCGGCCACGATCCGGGTCGAACTGCCCGAGGCAGAGCTGTCTTCCGATTTTCTTGACCGGACACTGATCCGCACCACCGAAGGGGCCTATGTCCCGCTGGCAGATGTGGTGACGGTGACCAGCCGCACCGGGTTTTCGTCGGTGATCCGCGAAAACGGTCTGCAGTTGATTTCGGTACAAGGGGACTTGGATGATGACGACGCTGCCCGCGCAGCTGAAATTCAGCAGACCATCGATGACGACATTCTGCCCCGGATTGAAACCACATATGGGATCGAAACCCAGCTTTCGGGACAAAGCGAACAGGAACGTGACTTCCTGAACGACGCGCGCACCGGGCTGATCCTGGTCCTGATGGGGATCTATCTGACCTTGGCCTGGATTTTCGGTAGCTGGACGCGCCCGCTGGTGGTGATGGCGATTATTCCCTTTGGGCTGGTGGGCACGATCTATGGGCACCACCAATGGGGTATTCCGCTGAGCATGTTTACGGTGATCGGGTTGATCGGGATGGTTGGGATTATCATCAATGACAGTATCGTGCTGGTGACAACGGTAGATGAATACGCCCGCGACCGGGGGCTCGTGCCTGCGATCATCGACGGGGCGGCAGACCGGTTGCGCCCGGTCATGCTGACCACCTTGACCACGGTGCTGGGGCTGTCGCCCTTGCTATACGAAGGGTCCAATCAGGCCGAATTCCTAAAGCCCACGGTCATCACGTTGGTTTATGGTCTTGGGGCGGGGATGTTCTTGGTGCTGCTTGTCGTGCCGTCGCTGATGGCAATGCAACAGGATGTGCGCAACCAGATGCAATCGGCAAAACGGGCATTGCGGGGGCGTAATCTGGCGATGATTGCCCCGGCTGGGCTGGGGGTGCTGGCTGCGACGGCATTGGCGGCGGCCACGGTGCTGCCCGTGATCCTGAGCGGCAGCGCATGGGCGCCAGCCGCTGCGGTTCTGCCGATGCTGGGCGGCGGGTTTGGTCCGGCGCTGGCCGTGTTTATGGTGGCGCTGATGGTGGTGCTATTGCTGATCTATATCGGGGCGGCACTGGCAACAGGTCTGGGGCGGCGCAAGGTCTAACCGGCTGCGCAGCCCTGAATATCTATCGCCCGGTCTTGGCCCAAAAGCGTGATACGCACGGCAGAGCGGTCCAGCGCAAAAGCCTGCCCGCTGCTATGCACCATATCGACCGTCGCGCTCAGCGCCGGGCCGATGCGGGTCACATCCGCCTCTGACACCCAGACATGCGGATCGCCTGCTTCAATCACCACAACCTCGGATGGGCCAATCGGGGGCACGTCAAGGCTGGCCGTCAGGCGCAGCCCGTCACTGATCGGGGTGACGGTGCAGACAACCTCGTTGATGTGGGCCTCGTCACGCGACAGGGGGCGGTTGATCAGGGCGGCTGTGATTGCGGGATCGCGCGCGCCACCGGCAGGCAGAAGCGCATCGAAATCAAGCGTCACAGGCATGCAGATTTCTTCGCACACGCCCATATTGATCTGGCCGCTGATCTGCATCGGCGCGTCCGGATCATTGCTGAATACAGTCAGGGGAAAAACGATACTATCCGCATACCCGATGGCGCGCATCCCATTCAGGTGAAACACATCCGGGATCGGAAAATGCGGCGCGACAGCGGTGATGTTATGCGACCCATCAAATGAAAACTGCGGCGGGATGCCGGTATCGCCCGGCGCGCGCCAATAGGTTTTCCACCCCGGCTGCAATGTGATCCGCAGGCCCGCGATGTGATCGCCATTCGCGTTGCGCCAGCCGGGCAAAAGCTCTGCCTCGGCCAGCCCGTTATAAGGATCCGCCAAGGCAAAGCCGGGCAGGGCGGTCATCATCAAAAGGGTCAGCATGTTTTTGCGCATGACGTCTTACTTATCCATAAGGCCTGAAATGGGAAGTCACGTTTGAGCGAAGCTTTGTGACGGTTGCCACTTGCGCCGCTGCCCTTGGGCGCAAATAATAAGGGTATGGAAGCAGAACAATCGAGTCTCGCCGGTAAGCTACTGATCGCGATGCCCGATATGGGCGATCCGCGCTTCGCGCGCAGCGTGGTCTATATGTGTGCCCATTCTGACGAAGGCGGCATGGGGCTGATCGTCAATAAGCCACAGCATGACGTGCATTTCTCTGACCTGATGGAGCAGTTAGGGATCAACCGTCAGCCGGGCGTGCGCGACATTCGTGTGCATTTCGGCGGCCCCGTCGATGCCGCGCGGGGGTTTGTGCTGCACAGCAATGATTACACATCCGAAGCCGGAAGCCTGCATGTGGACGATCATATCTGCATGACCGCCACGCTGGATGTGCTGGAAGACATCGCGCAGGGCAGCGGGCCGGACAGCTCTATGCTGGCGCTGGGCTATGCAGGCTGGGGGCCGGGCCAGCTGGAACGTGAAATCAGGGAAAACGGCTGGCTGACCTGTGACCCGCGCGACGACATCATTTTTGGCCGCGCGAATGAACATAAATGGACTGCCGCGCTCAAGGTGCTGGGGATTGACCCGGTGCTGCTTTCGGCGACAGCGGGACGGGCCTGAGTCCGATAAAAGTCCGACGCTTTTCCGATCGCCTATGTTCGCTTCAGCGGGACGTGTGAGTCGGTGTATTCGTTATGCTCCACCGGGCAGCGAAATCACATCATCTCAGCGCAATATCGGCCCAGATCGGCAGGTGGTCTGACGCATAGCGGGCAGGCCCTTCCTGCACGACCCCGGCGGCATGCACCGTTAGCCCGCGTGACACCGCGATCCGGTCCAATGCGGCGATGGGGCGGGCGGCGTGGAAACTGTGGCCGGGGGCGTGGATGTCGAAATCTTCAAGCACTTCCAGACCCTTATGCGGGGACCATTCGTTGAAATCCCCTGCGACGACGGCACGGTCAGTGCCTGCCACCGCACGGGCAATCGCCCGCAATTGCCCCGCCCTGTGGCGGCGCATCAGACCCAAATGTGTGGCGACAAGTGTGAACCCGTCTAGATCGACACGAACCGCACCGCGCGGTTCCAGTCCCGGCAGGTCGATATGCGTGACCTTGCCGTGCCCCATGCCCTTGCGCACCAGCACCGCATTCCCGTGCCAACCGATACTCACATCATTGCGGGCGACGGCGACCACTTCAAAATCGGTTTCCGCAGCGATCAGACTGCGCGCCAAAGCCGAAGGGCGCGCACCAAGTCGCATATCCGCCTCCTGCAATGCAACCACATCGGCCGCAAGACCGTTCAACACGGTAAGGATACGCATCGGATCGCGCCTGCGATCCAATCCTTTGGCCTTGCGGATATTGTAACTGGCGATCCGGACGCCTTTATCATGGGTATTCATACTGATGATAATGGGGACGGATTGGTAAAAGGAAAGACCATGACGACACCGAAAATTTTTGGCCAGCGCGGGCTTGTCGTCATTCTCTGGGGGCTGCTGTTGGCTGCGGCGCTTGCTGCACTTGTGATGGGAAATTGGGAACTGGGCTTTGTCGCGCTTGCCACATTGGCCCTTGCGCTAGCGCCGGTTTTTCTGGCCTCGCGGCTGCAAATTTCGCTGCCGATGCCTTTTATGGTGGCGGTGACTTTGTTCATCTTTGCCAGTGTTTTTATGGGCGAAGCGTTTAATTTTTACGAACGGTTCTGGTGGTGGGATATCGCCCTACATGCGGCATCATCCGTGGGTTTTGGGACCATCGGCTTTCTGTTCATCTTTATGATGTTCGCAGGTGACCGCTATGCTGCGCCGCCGGTTGCCATGGCCTTTATCGCCTTCTGTGTGGGGGTCACGGTCGGCACGATCTGGGAAATCTTTGAATTCGCGATGGATTCCACCTTTGGTCTGAACATGCAGAAATCCGGTCTGGACGACACGATGGAGGATCTGATCATTGACGCCATCGGCTCTGGCATCGGGGCCTGTGCCGGGTATATCTATCTGCGCGGCAGTGGCCGGGGCAGCGCGCTGGTCAAAGCGCTGTTCGGTGATTTCGTCGAACGCAACAAGCGTCTGTATCACAAATCGCGCGCGCGTTTTCGCCGTTAAAGCGTTATGCGAAACACCTGAATCAGCTGCCGCTGCCTGAAATCATAGATTTCAACGCGTTAGCTGATACGTCATGTCTCAGGTATTTCGTCAAACGCTATAGGCGCGGAACCCGTCGGGGATGGTATCGCGCTCGTCCAGTAACAGATCAGCCATGACCATGCCCACCTTGGGCGCCATGCCGAACCCGATCTTAAAACCGCCATTGGCGATGAATTCCCCCTGTCGTGTCGGATGCGCGCCGAGCACGGGCGCACGGCTGCGACTGCGGGGGCGGACACCGGCCCAGCGGGCGATCACCGGCGCGTCCCGTAATACGGGGAACGCGGCGATGGCGCGGGTCAGAATATCGTCCAATGCAGCATCAGTGCGGCTTGGGTCGTCGAATTCCCGTTCAGAGGTGGAGCCGATGGCCACCGTCCCATCCCCATGCGGAATGATATGCAAACCATCCGCAAAAAGCTGCGGCTGCCCGGCGGCGTCATATTCCAACAGCGCGGCCTGTCCTTTGACCCCGTTCCCACCGAGCTCTGCCAGACCTTGCCAGCCGGTCGCCCAGACGATCTGGCCTTCCTGTGGGCCACCCTCTGCGATCTCGCCACCCAGCGCGACAATCGCATCAGCCAGCGCACGGGTGGCGCGGCGTGGGTGGATCAGGGCCGACAGCGTATCATGCACCACCAGACCAGTGGGCGAAGGCGGCATCCACCCTGCATCACCCGCAGGGATCACCTGCCAGAGGGCCTTGCTTTGCCAAAGCTCTGCCGCCGTCACGGCCCGTGCCCGCGCAAGCTCTACCGCGCGATCATCGGCCAAAGGCTGCAGGCGTCCCGAACGGGCATAGCCTGTCGTGGCCCCGGTCAGCTCTGACACCTCGGCCCAGAACTGCTCTGCCATGATCAGGCTGTCGAACTGAAATGCCTTCTTGTCGTTCCAGTTTTCCGGCACATGTGGAGCAAGCGCACCGACGATCCCGCCGCTGGCCCCGGCGGCCACACCATGCGGATCAATCACACGAACCCGCGCGCCGCGCCGGGCGCAGGCATAGCCCACCGACAGGCCAAAAATACCCGCCCCCATCACCGTGATATCAGCCGTTGCCATTCCACGCCCTTCACCCCAAAACTGACCAAGTATCTAAGGCAGGACGCGATGGCAGACCAGACGGCAAAACTCGACTGGCGGGATGGGGTGCCCATCGCCACGGCTTTTGACGATCCGTATTATTCGCTGGACAACGGGCTGGCCGAGACGCGGCACGTGTTTCTGGACGGCAATGACCTGCCCGCGCGGTTCGGGGGTGATTTTCGGATCGGCGAACTGGGGTTCGGCACCGGGTTGAATCTGCTAGTGACATGGGCCGCTTGGGATCAGGCCGGACGGCCCGGCGCGCTGCATTTCACATCGTTTGAGGCGTTCCCCATGGCCAGCGCCGACATGGGGGACGCATTGGCGCATTTCCCTGAACTGGCACCCTATGCCGATGCGTTGCGCGAGGCATGGTCGCCCGGCGACGGACCTGTGGCCCTACCCGATGGTCCCACGCTGCATGTGATCATCGGCGATGCGCGGCAGACGCTGCCCCGATGGGATCATCAGGCCGATGCATGGTTTCTTGATGGATTCTCGCCTGCGAAAAACCCCGAACTGTGGGACCCGGCGTTGCTGCAAGCCGTAGCGGATCATACCGCACCCGGTGGGAGTGCTGCCACCTACAGCGCGGCCGGCCATGTGCGGCGCGCCCTGACCGAGGCAGGTTTTGACGTTACGCGCAGCCCCGGCTATGGCCGCAAACGGCATATGACCCGCGCAAGGAAACACCATGCAGAATAACACAAAGCTGGGGATCATGCTGATGATCGCCACCACCTTTGTCTTTGCGGTGCAAGACGGGATCTCGCAGCATTTAGCCCGACAATACAACGTGCTGATGATCGTGATGGTCCGCTATTGGTTCTTTGCCGCCTTTGTGATCACCATCGCCATACGGCAATCAGGGTCCGTCCGGGCGGCAGCGGCCACGCAGCAGCCGGTGCTGCAAATCTTTCGCGGCGCGCTATTGGCGTTGGAAATCTGCGTGATGGTCACCGCTTTTGTGGCGCTGGGGTTGGTGGAAAGTCACGCCATCTTTGCCTGCTACCCGCTGCTGATTGCCGCGCTCTCTGGCCCGGTTTTGGGAGAGGCCGTGGGCTGGCGGCGCTGGGCAGCCATCGGGATTGGGTTCATCGGCGTGCTGGTCATTCTGCAACCGGGCTTTGCCATTTTCGCCCCTGCGGCGGTGGTCCCGCTCGCCGCCGCACTTATGTTCGCGCTTTATGGGCTGCTGACCCGCTACGCCGCGCGCAAGGCCAGCACGGCGACCTCGTTTTTCTGGACAGGCACCGTGGGGGCGGTGATCATGACTGGGATCGGGCTTTGGTTCTGGGAACCGATGGGGCGGGCGGATTGGATCTGGATGGCGACGCTTTGCGTCACCGGGGCCAGCGGGCATTGGCTGCTGATCAAAACCTACGAGGTGGCAGAGGCCAGCGCGGTGCAGCCCTTTGCCTATCTGCAACTGGTCTTTGCCAGCACCATCGGGTTGCTGATCTTTGGTGAAACCCTGCGTTGGAACGTGGCGCTGGGTGGGGCCATCGTCGTGGGCGCCGGGCTGTTTACCCTATGGCGCGCACGGAAAAAAGAGGTCGCGTAGGGCGGACATTTTACCCTGCGCTAATTATAGATCAACGCCGCCAACGCAAATACGCCCGTCAGCGTCAGCAAGGGCCAGCCGACATGTCGCCCCTTACTAACAACAAGATCAAACAGCCCAATGACTAGGAACCCCATGCCGACACTCAAAAGGATAACCTGATTGAGGACACCCGGCGCATAAACCATGCCGTAAAGGATTACGGCAAGCATCACCCAGCTTAACGACGTGACATGCCAAGCAAAGCGCAGAACAAGGCGTCCCAATTGGTTATCAAGCACGCGATTACCACGATGTCGGAACATCGGACGTAAAAGGTAAATCTCACCGCCCACTGCATGGAGGGTACTAGTAAGCAGCAAACAGGCTGCTGAGGTCAGGATCAGCCAATCATCTAACATGCGACGCTCTCCTTATTGCCGCGCTGTTAGCTCAATATCAGAGGCGAGCCATATGTTGCAGCGTGGCATATCAACGCGATCTGGCATGTCATCAAATCAACGGATTGATCTGTCCTGCTAGTAAAGCCCACGCTACCCCGGTTCAGGGCGCGACAGCGGGCGCAGGGTCGGGATATCCTCGACCACCTGCGGCAGGGGCCGGGCACGCGGACGTAGCAGGGGCTTGCGCCCTATCAGCATCTCCGTGAACCTGATCGGTCCCGTTTCACCGCTCAGGCGCGCCTGATAGACGGGAATGCTTTCTGCCACGCGCATCACATAATTCCGGGTCTCACTGAACGGGATGTGTTCGATCCAATCCACCACATCCATTTCCCCAAGACGCGGATCGCCGCGTTCATCCATCCAGATATTGGGGCGGCTTGGCCCGGCGTTATATCCTGCTGCGATCAACACCGGGGTGGGGCCGAATTCCTGTTCCAGTATGGACAGGTATTTCGTTCCCAGTTGCGCGTTATAAGCCCAATCCGTGGTCAGCCGGGCGCGGCTATATGACAGGCCCAGAAACCCTGCGACCTCTTTCGCGGTGCCGGGCATGAGCTGCATCAGGCCCAATGCGCCCGCCGGGCTACCAATCCCGATATTGAACTCACTTTCGCGCCGGGCGATGGACAGGGCAAGTGCAGAATCCACGGGGACCTCAAGCAATGCCAAATCATGCAGCGGGTAATAGACCGACGGCGCGAGCGTGTTGCTGGATGCCGCCTGTTTGCCCATGCGCAAGGTATAATATTGTTCGTCCATCGCATCGAGGGCGGCACCGATCTGCGCCAGCTCTGCCGGGGTCAGAATTTCGCCCAGCCGGGAAAAGAATGTGACCGCATGGCTGCGTTGGCCCGCATCCAGCAATATAAAGGCGGATTTGACAACATCATGATCGAATATCGGGGCGCCGCGCCACTCCACGGGTGCGCCGGCAAAGGCAGGATCAAGTGGCAGGCCCAGCTTTTCTGCGGCCAGTAATCCATAAAAACTGGTCTGGTATTCGGCAGCCGCGCCATAGGCGGCATTTGCCTGATCAGGGTTGCCCGTGGCCTCATGCGCGCGACCGACCCAATAATGCATCCGACCGCTCGAAATCGGCGTGCGGACGACGCGAGCGGCGTTTTCGAAATGGTCCAGCGCCTGTGACGGATCACCCAGATAGGTCAGGGCCAGATAACCCGACAGCCATTCCAGATCTGCATAATCGGCGCCGCCTGTCAGATAATGGCGCGATGCCAGCTGATAGGCTGCATCGGCGCGGCCTTCCTGCATTGCATCGCGGGCAAGCACCTGTCGCCAACCCGCCCAGGGTTCAGGCTCTCCCAAAGCCGCGCGACTGGTAGAGCGTTCAAGCAGCACCTCTGCCGCTTCGTCCCAATCGCCGCGACGCGCCAGCCAGTTCTGGCGGCTATGGATCAGGCCGGGGTCTTCGCGCAGGGCTTCTGGAACCGCATTGTAAAGCGGCAGCATATTACGGGTGCGCCGCAGATATCCGATCCGCGCCGCTGCCAAGGCCCGCTGATCTGCATCCAGCAGGGGCAACATGCGGGCCGCTTCGGTGACGTGTGACCGCCAGATCAGGTTATCGGCGCGGGCCGTGTGAAACGGGCGCAAAATATCGGGGAAATCGGCCAGCATCAGCCGTTGGTCACGCTCGCTCAGGCGCAGTTCGAGCCAGGCCGTGCGCAGCACATCCTCTGCCTCTTTAATCTGGCCAGAGGTCATCAGCGCCTCGGCCAGCCGGACCGCGCCGCGCCCTGTATCGGGTGGGGTATCGACGAAATAGGCGATCACCTCTTGTGCGTCATGGCCTTTGGGGATCGCCCGCTCGCCCGCTGCACGCAGCCGCTCCGCTGCGGGCCAGTCGGGTTTTTCCGTCAAAAATGTCTGGTAATCGGAAAAATTGCCGCTGCCTTCGCGCAGGCGCAGCCATGTCAGTAGATCGGTCGCAACCGGGTCGGCGTCTTCGGCCAATGTATGGGCACGGTCCCAGCCGTCGCTCGCTGCAGAAATGGCCGCAACTGCTTTGGGATCAACCTGCTGGGCCCCAACAGGCAGGGCCGGAAGGATCGCAAGAAAGAGAGTAGAAAGTCGCATTAAGCTCACCGCAATTGTCATTGCCCTTTCAACCTAACTTGACCAACCACAAGGGCAACTCACAAACTTGGCAATCGGCGATTTCCCGTCTAGTGTCCGCCCGATTTTACTCTGGCGACTCAATCGCCTCGCACCAGAAGGAAGCGTGTCATGTTCAAGGGATCACTCCCCGCCCTCGTCACGCCGTTTACGAACGGCAAAGTCGATGTGGATACGCTCAAGAAACTGGTGAATTGGCATATCGACCAAGGCAGCAAGGGGCTTGTCCCGGTCGGTACCACCGGCGAAAGCCCGACGCTGACCCATGAAGAACACGATATGGTGGTCGAAATTGTCATCAGCGAAGCCGCCGGGCGCATCCCTGTCATTGCCGGTGCCGGGTCCAATAATACCGCCGAAACCGTCCGTCTGGTGCAAGCGGCGAAATCCGCCGGTGCCGATGCGGCGCTGGTGGTGACGCCCTATTACAACAAACCCACCCAGCGCGGGCTGATCGCCCATTTCACCGCCGCCGCCAATTGCGGGCTGCCGATCGTCATCTACAACATCCCGCCCCGGTCGGTCATCGACATGACCCCCGACACGATGGGCGAACTGGCCAAGCATGAGATGATCGTGGGCGTGAAAGACGCAACCGGTGATCTAAGCCGTGTGCCCAAAACCCGGCTGACCTGCGGATCGGATTTCATCCAACTTTCCGGCGAAGATGCCACCGCGCTGGGCTTCAACGCCCATGGCGGGGTCGGCTGCATTTCGGTCACCGCGAATATCGCGCCGAAACTGATTGCGGAGTTTCAGGAAACCACGCTGGCGGGCGACTATGCCAGCGCGCGGACCCAGCTCGACCGGCTGATGCCTCTGCACGAGGCAGTCTTTACCGAACCGGGTCTCGTCGGCGCGAAATACGGCATGTCACTGCTGGGGCTTTGCAGTGCCGAAGTCCGCTCGCCCCTGACAGAGTTGATGGACAGCACGAAGGAGAAAATCCGGGCGGCGATGGTGCATGCAGGGTTATTGAACTGACCTTGTAGGATGGGTGATCTCACCCATCCCGCAACCAGCCTTCGCCATATCTGACATCTTCGCACCCGCCGAACGCCATGGCCCGTTCCAGTTCCGCTTGCAGCGCTTTGATGCGGCCTGCGCCCATGCGCACCCCAACCTCAGGCCAGAACGCGCGCACCGCCAGCACGCCATTGTCCCGCTTCATGTCGACCCGTCCGATCAGCCGGTCGCCTTCCATCACCGGGAACACGTAATAGCCGTAGCGCCGCTTTGCCTCGGGCACGAAAATCTCGATCCGGTAGTGAAAACCGAACAGCCGTTCGGCCCGTTTCCGGTCGCGCAGGGCAGGATCAAAGGGGGAGAGTATCCGTATCCGAGGGGCAGGCGCGGGGATCGCCATATCCATCAGTCCCGGCCATGCAAAGGAACGACGCAGCTTCCCATCTACCATTTGCACATCGACCGGAACGATTCGTCCGGTTGCCAAGGCCTGCGCGCACCAGTTTTTCGCCTCTTGCGGTGTGACCACATCCCAGAAGGCGGCGAGTTCGCCGCTGGTGGCAAAGCCCAGCCGGTCCAGCGCACCCGCGCAGCACCAATCCACGGTCTCTTCCGAATCATGCCGCCGGTTCAGATGCTCTGCCGAGATCACCCGTTCGGTCAGGTCGTAAACCTTGGTGAACCCGTCGCGGCGCACGACCGAGACCTGCCCGGACCGCCACAGATATTCGAGCGCGGTTTTTGACGGGTGCCAATCCCACCAACCCCCTTTGCCGCGTGCTTCATCTTCGCCCACCTGACCTGATGTGCATTGCCCGTGATCCGAAATCCGGCGCAGCACCTCGTCGATCTTCCCCATGAAATCGCCGCGCCGCCATTCCTTCCAGCGTTCCTCCATCCGAACCGCGTCGCGGGCAAAGCGCAACCGCCAATGGGCGAAGCTTTCAATCGGCAGCACGGCGGCATCGTGGGTCCAGTGTTCGAACACCTGCCGGTCGCGGTGCAGCAGATGTTGCAGCGCCTTCGGGCGGTATTGCTGACGGCGCGACCACAGGATCAGATCGTGGGCGCGGGCAAAGGTGTTTACGCTGTCCAGTTGGACAAATCCCAGATGATCAATCACGCCTTTCAAATCCGCGCCCTTGCCGGGGCCAGAAGGGCGGTCGGCCAACCCGTGCCGGTCCAGAAACAGATGCCGCGCCGCGCGGTTGCTCAGTACCGGGACCGTCATGTATCGCCCTTTCGCCCTTCAAGCTGCTGTAAGCGCACGTGGCGCAACGCCTCGACCAGCAGCGCGGTGACCAGGCCGATATTCAACAACCCGTTGGCCGCCGCCATTCCGCCCAGCAAGCGCCATTCGGTGGGCAGCAGCACGTCCCCGAACCCCAAGGTGGTAAAGGCGACGAGCGAGAAATAAACCGCAGGTTCCATCGCGTCGAACACGCCCAGCACCCGCATGGCCCCGGCCCAAATCCAAACACCCGCCGTCATTTGCAGCATGATCCAGATGGCCGCGATGCACAGCACAAGGATCAGCTTGGGCCGATGCGGGGCGCGGGCTAGCCAAGGACGGAACCGGATCAGCCAAACCTCCATCATCCAGAAACTCGCTCCGGCGATCAGGATCGACAGCATCATCAACACGGTGCCCAGTGTGAGCTGGATGAACATGCGCGGCCCCTCTGTTCCCGTTGCGTTCCGGGCGACACTAACCACCGTTGTGTGGCAGTGCCAACGGTTTTATCGTGGCAGCGATCACCGCAGGGGGATGTGGACGATGGATTATATCGATGGATATGTCGCGGCGGTGCCAGCTGCGAACAAGGATGCATATGTTGCCATTGCACGGGATGCCGGCAAGGTTTTCCTTGAATACGGTGCCACACGGGTTGTGGAAAGCTGGGGGGATGATGTGCCTGCTGGCGAAGTCACCTCTTTCGCTATGGCCGTCAAGGTCAAGGCGGATGAGGTCGTGGTGTTCGCCTTTGTCACCTGGCCTGACAAAGCTACCCGCGATACCGGACACGCTAAGGCGGCTGAAGACCCACGCTTGAATACCGGCAATGTGCCGCCGTTTGACAGCAAGCGGATGGTCTATGGCGGGTTTCAGATGGTGCTGGATATGTCCGCAGACTGACAGCGTGGCGGGCGGACCTTGTCCCGCCGCCGCCAATGCCCTATCTCCCACCCACCATGGCCAAGAAACCCGAAAAAACGAACTACAAAGTCATCGCCGAAAACCGGCGTGCGCGCTACGATTTTGCGATCGAGGACGATATTGAAGTCGGCATTATCCTGATGGGATCCGAAGTCAAATCGCTGCGCACCGGACAGTCGAACATCGCCGACAGCTATGCGTCCGTAGATGATGGTGAGCTGTGGCTGACCAACGCCTATATCGCCCCTTATGAGCGTGCCATGTTCACCCATGAGGAACGGCGCAAACGCAAGCTGCTCGCCAGCAAGCGCGAGGTGGCGCGGCTTTGGAACGCGACCAAGCGCGAGGGGATGACCCTTGTTCCGCTGGTGATGTATTTCAACGACCGCGGGCTGGTGAAGCTCAAGATCGCGACCGCTAAGGGTAAGAAAAACCACGACAAACGCCAGACCGAAGCCAAGCGCGACTGGGGTCGTCAGAAGCAGCGATTGCTACGGCACGGCGACTGATCTGATGTGCGTCGGGTGGGGGTGGCGTGCGATGCGAAAATTCACTTCATCGAACCCAGCTTGAAATCAAAGACTGCATACGCATTGGGTACGGCGAGATATTTCAGGTATTTCGTCAAATGCGATTAAATAAATCTGGCGCCACGGGGGCGCCAGATCGGTTTTCAATGCAGGCTTAGGCGCGGGGACGAATCCAGACTTCCACGCGGCGATTTTTTTCGCGGCCTTCTGCAAGTTCGTTACAGCCGACAGGTGCGATTGGCCCGATGCCGAAGCTGCGCACTGTGCTGCTTTCCAGATAGCCTGGGTTTTTGTTCAGCAGCAGGTCGCGCACCGAAGCGGCCCGGCGGCCTGACAGATCCAGATTGGCTTCCAGCGAACCAAAAGAGTCACTGAAGCCAAACACCAGCACTTCGTAACCTTCGTATTCGCTCGACCGGACAATTTCAGAAATCCGGTCAATGTCACTTTCGGCCTTGGTATCCAGCGTGGCATTCCCGCTGAGGAACCGCAGCGAGGTCGAGATGCGCCGCGCGTTTGAGGCTTCCTGGAAATAGTCCCGAAGGACGACATTGGATGCACGATCCGTATCGCTCGACAGAATTGTCGACAGCAAACGGGCCCCTTGCGTATGCATCGGCAGGATCTGCAATTGTTGCGTGACAAGGCCACGGGAAGCGATTGATTGCTGCCCAAAGTCAGTCGGAATGAACCGGCTCAGATTGCGCGCGAATTCAGAAACCGTGCCTTCCTTAAGGCTGTACTGATACCAGCGCAGGGCAAGCGGATGCTCTTCGGTCTGGATCGAAAACTCTGAGTTATCGACGAAGATATTGCAGCCCGACGCAAGGTTCAGTGTTTTCACTGCAGTGGCCTGCGATTTGTAGATCACGCCAAAAGCGGCTGAATCGGCATTGACTGCGTCATTCAACGCCTCAGCTGTGTCATGCATGGTCACACCCGGAAGCGTGCTGCCACTCACCATTTCCCAAGACTGAAGCTGGTCCATCAGGCCGCTATTGCTGCCGATCGCATGCAGCGTGATTGGCATGTTCGCGCCGCCAAGCTGTGACCAATTTGTGATTGTGCCATTCATCACAGAGCGCGCATCGCGCAAGCTGATAACGTCAATGCCGCTGGATGCGCCGACAACAAAGCTCACCGCGTCCAACCCAATGATTTCTTCGTTGAGATAGTCCGAAATGTCAGCAACATTGTTGCCCAGCTGCGTTGCAAGCGCGGCCGGGGTGATCCGTTCACGCGTGATAGCAAATTGGCTTTCGCCATTGATCAAAGCACGCAGTGCATCTTGCGTTTGCATTTCCTGAACGACAACACGTGCGATTTCCAGCCCGCGTTCATTGCCCACGAGCAGTGTTTGCAAGGTGTTTTCACCACCCAACTGCTGAGTCAGATTGTAATCCTTGGCGCTTGCATAATCACCAACGATTGATGCGAGAAGATCCGCGCCATCGCTTCCTGATACGGAGACCGCGAACCTATCGCTTTCGATACTGGTGTCTGGGCATGCTGCCCCTTCACAGGTGGTGAACTCGCTCCGCACGTTCAAAAGACCATTGGTCGTTTCAACGACGTAGGCGTTGTTCGTCACCTCAATCAATTGGCCCTCGATTTTGATCCGACCATCGTCAGAGGTCAGAACGACCAGCCTATCGTCGTTTGCATTTGCGCTGGCCGTTTCAGGGCAGCCATCACCCGTACAGACGACGAATTCCCGGCGCACGGCCAATTCACCCGCCGGTGTCATGATGCGATAGGTCGTTTCGTCGTAATCGAGAAGCTCGCCCCTAATCTCGACTGTGCCGTCAATGCCTGTCAGTGTCGTTTCGCCCCACGCTGGAAGCGCCGTTAGAAAGCTTGCCGCCAACATCAGTTGTGCGGTAACACTCTTACCAAATTTCCCACTCATTATCTTGCCTTAACTTTCCGTCGGATAAACTGACGCTATCCCATCTACATAGTAATCCATTGTCAGCAGATCGCTTTCGCTTGCTGTTTCACCGGGGGCGAGCCATCCGGAACCATCTTGTTTGCGCAGCGGGCCAACAAAAGGATGCTGCTCACCTGATGAGATCCGCGCAATCAAGTCCTGAGTTTGCAGCACTGTGCGGCTGGGCAATGTCTCCAGCAGCGGGCTAAGCGCGACCATTTCCTGACCGAGCCCCAGCCAATTTTCCTCTGATTTCCAGTTCCCATCGAGGAATTCACCAATCCTGCGTGTGTAGTATGGGCCCCAGTTGTTGACCATAGAGGTCATCACGGCGTCTGGTCCCCATTTGCTCATGTCCGAGCCCTGGCCAAAGCTGTAGATGCCATTTTCCTGCGCCACTTCAACAGCCGCCGTGGTGACGGTGTGTTGCATCAGGACATCGGCGCCCCGCCGGTTTAATTCCAGCGCAGTGGTTCTTTCAGCCTGTGGATCAAACCATGTGTTCAGCCAGACAATTTCGAATTCGATGTCGGGGTTGGCTGATTTTGCACCCAGATACGCAGCATTGATGCCACGGATCACCTGTGGAATTGGATAGGCTCCGAGATAACCAACACGATTGGTTTTTGACACTGACCCAGCGAGAAATCCTTCGACGTAGCGGCCTTCGTACCATCGCGTGTTAAATGTCGCGATGTTTGCCGAGCGAATGTAGCTGTCGAAGCATTCAAACATGACCTGCGGATTCTGCTGTGCGATCTCGACGGCTGAGCGCATGTAACCGGCAGAGGTCGTGAAAATCAGATTGTATCCATCGTCGACCAGTTCCTGGAACTTTTCCTTGTCACCATTTCCCCATTCGGCGACTTCATGAAAGGTGTCGATCTGAACACGATCACCATAAAAATCCCGCGCTTGCTGGATGCCGCGCATATGTTCGTAGTCCCAGCCATAGTCGCCCCCGGGCGGGAACAATAGCGTAAATGCAACTTTTGGCTTGTTGGTCGATTGCGCGTATAAAGGGCTGTAACACGCGGAACTGGCAGCCGCAGCGGCCAACCCAATGGCCCTGCGTCTTGTCAATGATGTCATACTCGTCTCCAAAAACGGTCCGCAACAGGTTTCGCTGCTCGCCAATCACTCGTAAGAACCAGACCACTGAATGTGAAACGCGGCAAATATGTGGCTATGATATGGAATTTCGGTCCGATTACGTCGTCGCGTGGCGTTGATTATGGCGGCATGAAACGCGTCTTATACGCCCCCTTGTATCGCTGTCCTGTGCGCGCTACGCATGCGCTGATATTAAAGCGTTTTGCGATCATCCTGAACTATCCCGCGCTCTGAAATGACCAATGACGGGCGCTGAGCCGATCAGCGGGTTTTGTGAAGCGCAATGGAAAAGGTATGACCATGACCGCCGCCGTGTCAGACGACCCGAAAACGCTGGTCAGCACAGGCTGGCTTGCGGCGCATTTGAAGGACCCTGATCTTCGGATCTTTGACGCCTCATGGTATCTGCCAGACATGGCCCGCGACGCAAAGGCGGAATACGAAACGGCGCATATCCCTGGCGCGCGTTTCTTTGACATCGACGAGATTTCCGACCAGCGTTCCGAACTTCCACATATGGCCCCGCCAGTGGAAAAATTCATGTCCCGCATGCGCGCAATGGGCGTCGGTGATGGGCATCAGGTGGTGGTTTATGACGGGGCGGGTATCTTTTCCGCTGCCCGCGTCTGGTGGCTGTTCCGGTTGATGGGCCAGACCAATATCGCCGTATTGGATGGTGGGCTGCCCAAATGGCTGGCGGATGGGCATGCAGTCACCGCGACCCCGCCCGTGATCCGCGACCGGCATATGACTGTGACCCCGCGCAAAGATCTTGTCCGCGATGTGACAGAGGTCGCGCGCGCGGCCAAGCTGGGCGATCAGGAAATCATTGACGCCCGTGGCCCGGCCCGGTTCCGTGGCGATGCGCCAGAGCCGCGTGAAGGGCTGCGCGCGGGTCATATCCCCGGCTCGAAAAACGTGTTTTATCAAGACCTTCTGAAAGAAGACGGCACAATGAAGCCGCGCAATACATTGCGCACGATCTTTAGTGACGCAGGCGTCGATCTGCAAAAAACCGCGATCACCACCTGCGGGTCCGGCGTGACCGCCGCGATCCTGTCGCTTGCGCTTGAACGGATCGGCAAGACCGATCACGCACTTTACGATGGCTCATGGTCCGAATGGGGCATGTATGCCGACCTGCCAATCGAAACCGGAGCAGCCTGATGCTGGAAAACCTGACAGCCCGACCCGCCGATAAAATCCTTGCCCTGATGGCCGCCTACAAGGCTGACCCGCGCACCGAAAAGGTGGATTTGGGTGTTGGTGTTTACAAGGATGCCTCTGGCAACACCCCCGTCATGCGTGCGGTCAAAGAGGCAGAGCGCCGTATCCTCGCCGATCAATCGACTAAGGCCTATACCGGGCTGGCTGGTGATCCGGCATTTGGGGCTGCGATGCGTGATCTGGTGTTAGGTGACAGCGTGCCCGCCGAACGGATCGCCGCGATTGCCACGCCGGGCGGGACCGGCGCGATCCGGCAGGCGCTTGAACTGATCCGCATCGCCGCGCCACAGGCGACCGTTTGGCTGTCCAACCCCACATGGCCAAACCACCCGTCGATCCTGAAATACCTCGGCATGAATATGGCCGAATATACCTATTTCGACAGTGTCACCCGCGATGTGAATTTTGACGGTATGCTGGCTGACCTGAGACAGGTGGCCAAGGGTGATGTGGTGCTGCTGCATGGTTGCTGCCACAACCCGACCGGGGCCAATCTGACCTATGATCAGATGAGTCAAGTGATTGAAATTCTGCAGGAAAAAGGCGCTGTTCCCTTTATTGACATTGCCTATCAGGGCTTTGGTGATGGGCTGGATGCGGATGCGCTGATCACCCGTCAGATCGCGCGGGCATTTGACAATGTACTGATCGCGGCGAGCTGTTCAAAGAATTTCGGGGTCTACCGCGAACGGACCGGTGTTCTGATGGCGATTGCCAAGGATGCGGACCAGCAGGCGCTGACCCAGCAAAACCTGGCGTTCCTGAACCGCCAAAACTATTCCTTCCCGCCCGATCATGGGGCGCGGGTCGTCACGACCATTCTGACCGACCCCGGCCTGCGTGCCGATTGGGAGGCAGAGCTGGAAGAAACCCGCAACGGTATGCTTGCCCTGCGGCAGCAGCTCGCGGATGAGCTGAAGCGCCTGACGAATTCCGACCGGTTCGATTTCATCGCGCAGCATCGCGGCATGTTCAGTCGATTGGGCGCGACGCCGGAACAGGTTGAAGAGATGCGCGAAACCCACGGGATTTATATGGTCGGCGATAGCCGGATCAATGTGGCCGGGCTGAACGCAGACAGCGTGCCGATCCTCGCCAGGGCGATTGTCGACGCGGGCGTCTGAGCTTTTTTAATAGTTTTAAGCGTAAGCAAAGCTGCGGCAGAAATGCTGCGGCTGCGAAATCATGCTTGCGATCCGTTGCGCAACAATCTAACCATTAAGGAGAGAGATGTGAAATTTTGATACGCTGAGGATCGCAAATGTCATTCCGCCTGCAACCGACCGCCCCGGCCCGCCCTAATCGCTGCCAGCTGTTCGGTCCGGGCTCAAACACCAAGCTGTTTGCAAAAATGGCGGCAAGTTCGGCGGATGTGATCAACCTTGATCTGGAAGACAGCGTTTCACCATCTGACAAAGACACAGCCCGCGCCAATGTCATCGCCGCGATCAGCGATGTGGACTGGAACAGTAAATATCTTTCAGTGCGGATCAACGGGTTGGATACACCCTATTGGTATCGCGATGTGGTCGATCTGATGGAACAAGCGGGCGACCGGCTGGATCAGATCATGATCCCGAAAGTCGGCTGTGCGGCGGATGTTTACGCGGTTGATGCGCTGGTCACGGCCGTCGAAACCGCCAAGGGGCGCCGCAAGCCGATCAGTTTTGAAGTCATCATCGAATCCGCCGCTGGCATCGCCCATGTCGAGGAGATCGCCGCCAGCTCCCCGCGTTTGCAAGCCATGTCGCTGGGGGCAGCGGATTTCGCGGCCTCTATGGGGATGCAAACGACCGGCATCGGTGGCACGCAGGAAAACTATTATATGCTGCATGGTGACACGCGGCATTATTCCGACCCGTGGCACTGGGCGCAAACCGCCATCGTCGCGGCTTGCCGCACCCATGGTGTGCTGCCGGTCGATGGTCCCTTTGGCGATTTTTCCGATGACGAAGGCTACCGCGCGCAGGCGCGCCGGTCAGCGACGCTGGGCATGGTGGGGAAATGGGCGATCCACCCCAAACAGATCGCACTCGCGAATGAGGTTTTCACCCCATCCGATGCCGCCGTGACCGAAGCCCGCGAAATCCTGTCAGCAATGGAAGAGGCCAAGGCGCGGGGCGAGGGCGCGACTGTCTACAAAGGCCGTCTGGTTGATATTGCGTCGATCAAGCAGGCCGAGGTCATCGTGCGCCAGTCCGAGATGATCGCAGGCTGAGGTTAATCCGCCAGCGGCATGTAGATATCCGTCAAAAGTTCGTCTTGTGGGGTGCAGGTGGGATCGTTCAAATAGACCTCATAGCACGGGGCGTCGCGCAGGGGTTCATTCGTTTCGGTGAGCCAATCGCCGTAAAGATAGCGATAGGCCTTTTGCAGACCGATATAAGGCCCCTTGAAGTGAAGCACGGCATAACGCCCCCCTGCGATGGCAACGTCTTCAAGACCCGCTGGCACATCGTCCCCTTCCCAAAGAACGCCCGCATGGCTGCGCAATGCGTTGGTCGGGGTGACATCGGGATTATCGTAGTAAATCCCAACCATGCCCCGCACGTGCGACCAGTGCCCACCGGTCGTAATGATCGTGGCAACTTTTTGATAGCAAATGCTGCCTTCTGAATAATCACCAACATGGCTGAGCGCTGCAAGGCGTTTGGCCGGGGCGATCAGGGTCTCGACAGTGAACATGGGGTGTTCTCCTACTGATGGGGATATTTCATCTGATGCCAAACCCGCGGCGCGAAACGCCGCCGGGCTTTGGCCATAAGCGTCTTTAAAGGTACGGTCAAATCTGCGTTTATTGGGATAGCCCACAGCGGCCCCAACCTTGGCGACAGACATATCCGTCCGCAACAGCAACATGGTCGCTTTGTGCATCCGCACCGTTCGAATAATCACGGCAGGCGGCGCACCCATGACGGCCGTAAAGACCCGGTGCCAGTGAAAGCGAGACATCGCCGCCACATCGGCAAGCTGCTCAAGCGACAAATCTGCGCTTGCGTGACTGTGGATATAGTCAATCACCCGCATAATGCGGTCCTGATGGGGGTGGGTTTTGGCTTTTTGCTGTGTCATGCAAAGTCTTTAGCAAAGACCAAGCGGACAAATCTTGCTGATTTTGCAAAGCAGGGGGCGCAATAGTATGACCCGATCATGCGCCAGCCCGCGATGATCGCAGGCTGGCGCGAAGGTTTTATTGACCGACCAGCATCAGGTTGCCTGCGTCGAATGCCGTCTGGCAATCGGTTGCATCGGTCATGATGTCGTCAAACAGAAGCGCGGTTGTGGTCATGCCGGGCCCTTCGAAACGCATGTCGTCGCATTCGCCGTCATTGGCCCATTCGCCGCTGTCATCGCCGAAATCGACGGTGCCGTCCTTAGCCACCCCACGCAGTGTTAAATTGCCCGCTTGGAACGCTGTGGAACAATCTGTCGCGTCGCGCAGGACGTCGTCTTGCAATAGCGGCGTTGTTGTCATGCCGGCCCCTACAAAGCGCGGGTCATCGCATTCACCGTCGTTGGACCATTCGCCAAGGTCATTACCGAAGTTCACGCCCTTGACGATGATATCATCCGGCATCTCTACGTCCCCTGATCCGGCCAAGGCCAGCAGGCCCGCGTTGAATGCGGTCTGGCAATCGGTCGCATCGGTCATGATGTCTTCGAACAGCAGCGGGGTCGTCGTCATGCCCGGCCCTTCGAAACGCATGTCATCGCATTCGTTGTCATTGGCCCATTCGCTGCTGTCATCACCGAAATCAACTGTGCCGTTTTGGGCGACGCCGCGCAGGGTCAGGTTGCCTGCTTCAAAAGCTGTCTGGCAATCGGTGGCGTCCGCAAGCACGTCGTCATGCAGTAGCGGGGTCGTCGTCATACCGGCCCCTACAAAGCGTGGGTCATCGCATTCACCGTCGTTAGACCATTCGCCATTGTCCGTACCGAAATTGACTGACTGCGCCATCGCTGCAGAAGCCGAAACATATAATAATATACTGATAAGTCCGAAAATTTTCATAGATCTCTCACATGTACCTTGTTGCAACACCCTGACCTTTAGCCGCTCATTCGGGAGCGTGTTAAGCCCTGTCGAGCACGAATTCAGATAATTTTCGGTGAAGGTTTCCGATATGAGAGGTGATCAGGTGTCACTGGATTTTTTGTATTTTTTTGCTCAACAATAAATACCGTTCGTGTGTGCTGTGCACCGTCTGTTGCCGTGTGTTCAGTCGGTTGGGATGATGGCGTTGCCAATGCGCCTAGATTCGACCATATATTCTGAAAAGCAGAGAAGAGTTTCCGGCATGACCCAATATCTGGATTTTGAAAAGCCACTGGCTGAAATCGAAGGCAAAGCAGAAGAGCTGCGCGCGATGGCTCGCGACAATCCGGAAATGGATGTAGAAAAAGAGGCGGCGGCCCTTGATAAGAAGGCGGCGGATTTGCTTCAGTCGCTTTATGCAGACCTGTCCGCTTGGCGGAAATGTCAGGTGGCCCGCCATCCTGAACGCCCCCATTGCAAAGACTATATTGAGGCGCTGTTCACCGAATATACGCCGCTGGCCGGTGACCGCAATTTTGCCGATGACCATGCGGTGATGGGCGGGCTGGCCCGTCTGAATGGCCGCCCGGTTGTCGTGATCGGTCATGAAAAAGGTCATGATACCAAGTCCCGGATCGAACGGAATTTTGGCATGGCGCGCCCCGAAGGCTATCGCAAGGCGATCCGCCTGATGGATTTGGCCGACCGATTCGGCCTGCCGGTCATCACTCTGGTCGACACCCCCGGTGCCTATCCCGGCAAAGGCGCGGAAGAACGCGGCCAGTCCGAGGCGATTGCCCGCTCGACCGAGAAATGCCTGACCCTTGGCGTGCCGCTGATCAGTGTTGTGATCGGCGAAGGCGGGTCCGGCGGGGCGGTGGCCTTTGCATCAGCGGACCGTGTCGCGATGCTGGAACATTCGGTCTATTCCGTGATCAGCCCAGAAGGCTGCGCCTCGATCCTGTGGAAAGATGCCGAGAAGATGCGCGAAGCGGCTGAGGCACTCCGTCTGACGGCGCAAGACCTGAAAGAGCTGGGCGTCTGTGACACTGTCATCGCAGAGCCTAAGGGTGGTGCACATCGTCACCGCGAGATCGCGATCGAGGCGGTCGGCAAGGCGCTTGGCGCGTTGCTGAAAGAATTCGACGGGAAGACGGCCGAGGATGTGCGCAAAGCCCGCCAGCGCCGCTATCTTGATCTTGGCTCCAAGGGGCTGGCCGCATAAAAGCCAGTCTCTGCAATGCCGCGTGGCTCGCGGCCTATAAACGAAACATACACCTTATTTTTTAACGCGTATTGGCACGAAATCGCCATTGTTTCCTGCGACCTGTTCATGCGTCGCACATACACATCATTGGTGTCGACCAAGACGGACGCGTAAGACATGGCAGTTTACACGATATACACATTGGCAGAGTCCGATCTCACTGTTTCAGGGGGGCAGCAGCTTTCCGGCATCACGCAGGGTGATGGCTCGCATTTGCAGGGTGTGACGATCACGCTAAACAACAACGACTGGGCCGCGGTTCAGGTGGATGACAGCGGCGACAGTAGTTTCGGGGACAGTAGCAACTCTCAAACCCTCGAAAACGCGACGACTTATGACGGCGAAACCTATGCGTCAGGCTTACGGGTCGAGGCGGAATATTCGCTGACGGTGCAGGATCCGGACGGCAATAGCTATACGCTTCTGGCGTTTAACATCAACGAACCGGGCTCTACCTCCTATGCGACGGTAGAAGGTCTCGCCTTCGTCGGCGACATTGGTGGTTTTCCCCCGATCAATACCCCGCTGACGGTGGTCGATACCAACGAGGGACCTAGTATCGCCTATGGCAATCTGGCGTCGCCGCTTTGTTTTACCAAAGGTTGCCCGATCATGACGCAGCACGGGGCACGTGCCGTCGAAACGCTGCGTGTCGGTGATCTGGTGCAGACGCGCGATCATGGGCTGCAGGAAATTCGCTGGATCGGCCGCCGCTATTTCCCAGCGAGTGTGTTGGAAAGTGAGAAGAGGTTTCGCCCTATTCTGATCCGACAGGACGCCTTTGGTCCGGGCCGCCCCCGGTCAGATTTGCAGTTTTCACCACAGCATCGCGTGCTTTTGTCGGGTTGGCGGGTGCAGCTGCTTTTCGGAACCGACGAAATTTTGGTGCCGGTCAAAAAACTGATGAATGATCACAGCATCATTGAGGCCCCGATCGACTCTGGGGTCGAATACTTCCACATCCTGTTCGATCAGCACGAAGTTGTTGATTGTGATGGGCTGGAAACAGAAAGCTATTTTCTGGGCGATAGCGCCACCTTTTCCAAGGAAACGTATGCGGAATTGTGCCTTATTTTCCCGGAACTGGAGCATGAAACAGCGCCTTTGCCGGCCGCACGCATGGTGATCGCCAGCAAGGAAACGCAGCTGCTCAAGAACTGAGCGGTGGTCCCTACCACATAGTCTTGGCGGCGCGTCCGGTCCATGCGGCGTCGTAGCTTTGCCCGTCAAAGCCCTGTTTCTGCTCAGCCAGTAATTCGCCAACACTCGGCAGCCCCGTGCTTTCATCGCCAGAAGTCCAAATCTGTGCCCGCATAAGTGCCCGTGCGCATTGGCTGTAGACCTCTGCCACGGTGATCGCCACAACGCTACGTGGATGCCGCCCGTTCTGTTCGAACCGGTCGATTAGCGCTGGTGCCGTTGAAACGACCGCTGTCCCGTTGACCCGCACAACATTGTTTGAACCGGGCACGAAAAACATCAGGCTGATCCGCCCGTCAGCCACGATATTGCGCAACGTGTCCTTCCGGTTGTTGCCGCGCCAGTCGGGCATCAGCAGGGTCTTATTGTCCAATGGCTGCACCACGGGGCCGTCATCGCCGCGCGGGCTGCCATCGGTGCCACCCGGCCCGACGGTGGAAACGACGCAGAACCGCGAATCCATGATCCATTTCGTATAAAGTGGGGTCAAATGGTCGGCGACCTTAATCACCGAAGCCTCGCTCGGCTGGCCGTACAGCGCCTCGATTGCGGCAATATCTTTAACGATATCATTAACCATGAAACCCGGCCTCTGCGTTCAGCCGGTCAGAGGCGGTTTCGATCTCGGTCTCCAGCTTTGCCATGAAGGTATCAAGGTCCAGCCCCGGTTCAATTCTGGGCAGAAATTCGAATACGGCCGTGCCGGGTTTGCGGTAGATGCCGCGCTTAGGCCAGAACAGCCCGATATTTGTGGCGACAGGTACCACCGGTTGACCAAGCTCGCGATACAGCACACCGGTGCCAATCTTGTAGCGGGCGCTGACGCCGGGGGCGATGCGGGTGCCTTGGGGGTAGATGATCAGTTGCCCTGAAAGCGCGCGTCCGCTCTGTACATCGGCGAGCATCTTTTTGATTGCCAGACCTCGCTTGCCCCGGTCAACCGGGATGCAGCCAATGCGCAGCCCGAATTGCCCGATGATCGGTGCGTATTTCAGGATTGCTTTCATAATGAACTTGCCACGGGGAACAGCCCCGTAGATCGCCAATACGTCAAGGAACGATTGATGCTTGGCCGCGACCATCACCTCGTCTTTGGGGGCCTCGCCCCGGTATTCGCATTTCAGCCCTATCATCCATGACGCCGTCCAAAGCACCCATCGGACATAGGCATGACAGGCGGCGATGGCCCCTTTGGGTGATATAATGGCAGCGGGCAGGTAAAGGATACCGAGCACCGGCATCGCCAGATACATCTGGATATTAAAGACAAGCGACCGGAGCCATTGGATTGCGTATCTCATGTTTGCTCTCTCAGTCTGCGCAGGGCGGCGGCGCGTGTGGCAAAAAACGCGATACATGCGATCAAGACCGGCATTAGGACCGGCCAGAGCCAGCCTGTCCCGGTGAAGCCGATGTTTGTGAAAGGCCCAACGCCTTCGCCTTGTGGCAGGACAAATAGGATCAACACAGCAAGGATCGTCCCCAGCATTGCCCCGGCGGCAGAGCGTAGGGTGAAGCGCCGGACGAAGGCGCGGGCGATGTAGACATCACGCGCGCCGACCAGCCGCAACACCCGGATCACCTGCGCATTGGCCGACAGCGATGCTTGTGCGGCCAGTGTCACCATGGCCGCCACCGTCGCCCCGATCATCAGCGCGATGGCACAGCCGATCAGGCGAATCCGCCCGGCGGCGGCAATCAGTGGTTCGCGCCACGCCCCGTGATCATCCAGTACTGCACCGGGAATTTCCGCAGAAAGCCGCGCGCTTAGCCCAGCCAGATCATAACCGTCATCTTCGGCAATGACCTCGACCAGTTGCGGCACGTTCAGCGTCTCTAGCGGAAGATCAGGCCCGAACCAGGGTTCCAGCAAGGCTTGCTGCTCTGCGTTGCTCAGTGTGCGGGCAGAGGCAACGCCGGGTGTGGTTTCAAGGATCTGCAGGGCAAGCCGCAGCAGCGCCTCGGACTGGTCAGGATCGGCGGGCAGGCGCAACGTGGCGGCCTGTGCCAGCTCATCCGCCCAACGGTCTGCCACCCGCCCCGCCGTGGTTGAAAGCGCCAACGCCAGCACCGCCAGAAAGGCCATGGTTGTAGCCACAAACACGGTGAGCCGGGAGGTGATACCGGAACGTGGCACAGCGCGGTCCGCCTGCGGGTCCCCGACAATAAGTTCAAAAAGCGCCTTCACAGATCCGCCCCCGCCTGAACAAGCTGCTGGTCTTTCAGACGCAACACACGCGCACTGACATCGGATTTCAGCGACCGGATCATGTGCAAATCATGGGTGGCGATCAGTACCGCCTTGCCCATGCGATTCAGTTCCACCAACAACATCAGCAGCCGTTGTGACATTTCCCAGTCCACATTTCCGGTCGGTTCGTCAGCGATAATGACATCCGGCGACGTGATCACAGCACGGGCGAGCGCCGCCCGCTGTCGTTCGCCGCCAGATAACTCGGCAGGCAATTGGTTCGCCTGATGTTCCAGGCCAACCCAGCTAAGAAGCTCTTTGAGGTTATCCATCGTTTCATCGCCCCGGTTGGAGACGGTCAGCGGCAGGGCGATATTTTCGGCAATGGAAAGATGGTCAAGGAATTGGCAATCCTGATGCACAACCCCGATCCGGCGACGCGCGATTGCCACTGCGTCGCGATTAAGCGTGGCGGCATCCTGTCCAAAAAGGCTCACCTGACCGGATTGGGCGCGTAAATCGGCATAGCAAAGCCGCAATAACGTTGTTTTTCCTGCCCCCGATGGTCCGGTCAAAAAATGAAAAGATCCCGGGTCCAGCGCCAAAGAAAGCTGGGAAAACAGCGTGTTGCCGTTATAACCATAGGCGACGTTATTGAGTTCGATCACGGTGTATTCCCTTTGGTCACGCTGCCGTTCTGCCGAAATCTGTCGCAGGTTTCAATGATCGGTGCGAGGGCGATGCGCAAATCCTTTGCGTTTGTCGCAGTGGTTGCTAAATTGCGGAACGATAAAGTAATAAAAACACTGCTGGTTGAAGGGCAGAAGGAAGAATGACATGCGGCTGATATGCCCTAATTGTGATGCGCAATATGATGTTGCCGACGATGTCATCCCCGAAGGTGGCCGTGATGTGCAGTGTTCAAGTTGTGCGCATACATGGTTCCAGACGGATAAGCCGATTGTTGCCGGTCGTGCGCCAGAAGACATTGCCGAGACTTCGGAACCGGCTGAGCCACCTGCACCGGTGCCGCCTGCGGCCCCCAAACGCAGGCCTCTGGAAAGTTCGATCGCGGATATTCTACGGGAAGAGGCAGAGCGGGAACATGATCTGCCTGCGGATGGCACCAAGACTGCGGCCAAACCCGCCGCCGCCGCGCCTGACGGGACCCGCCGCCGCATCTCGGAGCTTGCTGAAACAGAGAGCGGTTCGCGCGCGAACCTTGCCGCTTCTGCCACAGGTGCGGTTGCAGCCAACGCCAACCTGCGCACCGTTCCGGGTATTGATGAAATCAACGCCAGCCTGCGCGCCCGCGCAGAGGAGAATGATACCACTGGCCTGACAGAGACGGAAAAAGACGACGTTGTGAAGCGTCGCGGTTTCCGTCGCGGCTTTATCATTGTTCTGTTCTTGATCGCGATCCTGATCACCCCGTATTTCTTTGCAGCCGAAATCGTCGAAACCCTGCCGCAAGCGCAGCCCTACATGGAAACCTATGTGGCGACTGTCGATGATCTGCGGGTCTGGTTGGATGTGCAGGTGCAAAAGGGGCAAGCGATGTTCAATGACATGATGGCACCGGACGACACCCCGGCAGAGTAAACCCGGTTAAAGGTCTGCCGCAGGATTATACCTGCGTCAGAACTGATCCAGCAGGCGGCGTAGATAGTCCCGTTCGACTTCGGGCCTTTCTTGTTCAGCCGAGCGTCGCCGGATTTCACCCAGCAATTCTTCGGCCCGACGCCGGACGTCTTCGCCGCCCAGCATCTGTTGATCGGTGCCAAGCTGGCCGGTATTGCCTGCCTCGCGCCCCAGCGGATCGCGTTGACCGGGGACGGGCCGCCCGGCTGCTTCGCCCTGTTCGGACCCCTGACCCGGATCATTGTTCTGGTTTTGGGCCAGTGCTTGCCCCAGCTCGCGCATCCCGTTGCGCAGGGCATCCATCGCTTCGGCCTGCTGGTCAATGGCTTCCGCCAGATCGCCATCGCGCAGCGCCTCTTCGGCACCGTCCATCGCACCTTCGGCCCGTTCAAGCGAACGGCGCGCAATATCGCCTGCTTCGCCATCAAGGTTGGGTAGCCCCTGACGCTGGCGTTCAAGTTCCTGCCGCAGGGCGCGTTGCCGGTCAGCAAGGCCGCGTTCATTACCTTGCCCACCTGATCCATTGTCGGATTGCTGGCCGTTCTGGCCATCGCGCCCGAAGCCCTGACCTTGCCCTTGCTGACCATCCTGGCCGGGTTGCTCTCCGTTTTGGCCCTGCTGACCTTCTTGCCCGCTTTGCCCTTGCCGGCCTTGTTGTCCCTGTTGACCCGGCTGGTCCTGACCCTGTTGTCCGGGTTGCTGTTGCTGGCCGGGGTTGAATTGTTCCTGCAAATCGCGGAACGCATCATCTGACAGCTCTTCTTGATCGCGTAGTGTTTCGGCCAGATCCTGCATGGATTGCTGCCCGGGTGTCTGGGGGCCATCACCACCTTCGCCCTGCGTGACGCGCATGTTTTCCATCATCTGGTTCAGCTGTTCCATCAGCTCTTGCGCCTCGGCCATGCGGCCTTCTTGCATCAGCTCTTCGATGCGGTCCATCAGCGCCTGCAACTCGTCCTGAGTCATCGTCATGGTATTTTCGCTGTTGTCGGCCTGATCGGTCCCGTCGCCCGGCTCTGCCTGTTCGGCCAGCATGCGCATGTAGTCGTTTGTGGCTTCGCGCAGTTCCTGCATCAACTCTGCGATTTCCTCGTCCGAGGCGCCGTTGCGCATCGCCTCGGCCAACCGTTCCTGCGCACGGCGCAGCCGTTCACGGGCATCGGACAGGCGTCCATCTTCAAGTTGGATCGCAAGATCCCAAAGCGCCTCGACGATTTCGGCCTGACCTTCATCGTTCATGCCAAATTCATTCATCGGCTCTAGTCGCCGGATGATCGTGCGCAGCCGCAGATAGGTGGTTTGGTTGGGAAACAAATCCTCTGGCCGGTACGAAATCGCGCGGAGGATCTGGCTGATCCGGGGGCCATTCGCCTTGGACCACATCAGGTCGCGCCGCTGTTCGATGATCGCCTTCGCGACCGGCTGAAAGAATCGCCGTCCGGGCAGGATAACCGGTTCTGCCGGGCTGCTGGATGTCTGGCCCGCGGCATCGGTCACTTGCAGTTGCAAGGTGACAGGGAGATTGGCCAGCGGGTGCTCGCTCAGGTTATCAATCAGCAGCTCATCAAACTCGGCCCGGTCGCCGGTGAACGGCATCGGCAGGTCAAGCACCAGCGATTCCATCGGGTCAGGATCAATCGTCAGCCCGTGCTGCCGGTCCACATTCACCAGATCAAGGGTAATCGTCGCGGTGCCATATTCGACGCCGTAATCATCGCGGGCGATAAAGGGCTGGGACAGTTCGCCATAAGCGTCCGCCTCAATCGGTCCTGTCAGTTCCACGCTGGGCGCTTCATCCGCAATCGCCGTGACCTCCCAACTGACGCCATTCGGGCCTTCGACCGACAGGCTCCCCGACTGGGTGACAGTGAATTCTTGCTGCGGTTCAGACGCGGCGCCGACTTCACCGGTGCGGCCTGAAACAGTCTCGGCCACGGTCAGCGCGCCGACCTCGCCATAAAGCCGCAGGGTGATCGTGCTGCCTTCGGCAATTTGCAATGGACCGGGCGGGACATCATTAAGATAGATCGTCGGCTTGCCAGTATAGGTCGGTGGCTGCGCCCAGCCTTCCCAAACCGGGCCTGTGGCCAATGTCGGTTCATTGCCTGTCATAATCTCGCCCACAGAGCCGACCCGCCAGAGCGAGCCAAAAAGGAAGGCGGTCACGAAGAACATCAGCGCGATAAAGCGCAGGCCGTAAGGGTCGCGATCAGAAATGCGCAGGTCGGGTTCAACAGGGCGAGCCTGTTTTGTGCGTTCGGCCATGCGGGCCATATGTGCCTGCCAGACGGCTTGCGACGCCATATCGCCGCTGCCAATTGCCTGCGTATCGGTAATGGCGGCAATCGGTCGTCCGGGAAGGCTCGCATCGACCCGCTCCAGTGCTGCTGCGCGGGATGGCATCCGAAAGCGCCGCACACCCCAGATCAGGCTGGCGAGCACAGCAATGAACGACAGGACAATGGCACCCCAGAAAAGCTCGAGCGGCAGATCGTCCTGCCAGCCCATCATCATGGGGGCGAGGACGACAAAGATCACCGTCCAAAGCGGCCAGAAGGATCGCACGGCATTCTCAGCAAACATGCCCGCGCGGGTCAGGGCGACGGGCAGGCGCAGATGGCGCATCTGGTCAGGCTGGTGTTTCAGCGGGGCTCTCCATCCTGTGTCGCGACTATTCCAGCCACGAGGGTAGTGTATCGCGTGAAATCATCTCTTCATAGGTAGGGCGTGGGCGAATAACTGCAAATTGATCTTTGTCTACCAGCACTTCCGGGATCATAGGCCGAGAGTTGTATTCAGACGACATCACCGCACCATACGCCCCGGCAGAGCGAAAGGCGACAAGATCGTCAGCCCGCAACTGCGGCATTTCGCGCCCCTTGGCGAAAGTATCACCGCTTTCGCAGATCGGACCGACGATATCGTATTTTGCAGGCTCCTGACCCGGCTGCGGTTCTATTATGGGCACGATATCGTGCCATGCATCGTACATGGCTGGCCGGATCAGATCGTTCATCGCCCCGTCAAGGATCAGGAAATCGCGGTCTTCGCCGGATTTCACATAGATCACCTTGGACACCATGATCCCGGCATTGCCCGATATCAGACGCCCCGGTTCAATCTCAATCTCGCAGCCCAGATGGCCCAGCGTGCGCTGGATCAGCGCGCCATATTCGGTCGGCAGGGGCGGGGCCTCGTTCGAGCGGGTATAGGGGATACCCAGCCCGCCACCCAAATCAAGCCGGGTGATGTCATGCCCTTCGGCGCGCAGCAGTTCTGTCAGTTCAGCAACCTTTTGATAGGCGGCTTCGAACGGGGCCAGCTCTGTCAGTTGCGAGCCGATATGTACGTCGATCCCCACAACGCGCAGGCCCGGCATGCGGGCAGCCATCGCGTAAACCTCGCACGCGCGGCTGATCGGAATGCCGAATTTATTTTCAGATTTGCCGGTCGCAATCTTGGCATGGGTCTTGGCGTCCACATCCGGATTCACCCGAATGGTGATCGGGGCCACAGTACCCAGTGATTGCGCCACCTGATCCAGCATCGCCATTTCAGGTTCGCTTTCGACATTGAACTGACGAATGCCACCTTCCAACGCCATGCGCATTTCCTCGGCTGTCTTGCCGACGCCGGAAAAGACGATCTTTTCTCCCGGCACACCTGCCGCTTTGGCGCGCAGATATTCCCCGACGGACACGACATCCATCCCCGCGCCTGCATTTGCGAGAACCCTAAGGATTGCTTGGTTAGAGGCCGATTTCATCGCGAAACAGACCAGATGATCAGTCCAGTCGAGCGCTTCGTCGAATAGCTTGAAATGCCGGGTCAGCGTAGCGGTGGAATACAGATAGAACGGCGTGCCGACAGCGGCAGCAATCTCTGCCACGGGAACATCTTCGGCATGCAGCGCGCCGTTACGATAAAGAAAATGGTCCAACTTTGCGATCCTTGTCCGAAATCACCCCGGACATAGCAGATGCCGTCGCGGGACCAACCCTCATTTCACGACATCATGAGTTGCGCACACTGCGCCCGTCGGGAAGATAGATGACCCGGTTGCGCATGTAGAGATAAAGCGGCAGCCCGCAGCTGACCCCAATACAAAAGGTCGCTGGAATGGCAATAAGACTGCGGTAATTCTTGTTTTTGAACGCCTCCGTCAGGATCCAGAGGGTCAGTGCGATAGCCGCGATGGTCAGATCCCAGACAAGCCCGCTGGTGGCCGCATTGGCGTGCCAGGCATCGACCATCGCCATCAGGTCCCAGCTATTCGCCTGAAACCAGCCGACGAAATAATACATCGGGTGCGCTGTGCCCCAGATCGCAAGCAAAAGAAAGACCGGTCGCATCAGAAACCCACGCCGACGGAAACGGTGCCATTGCTGGCGCCAACCACTGTGCTTGTGCTGACGCCGTTCGATCCAACGCTCATCCCCACATTTGCGCTGGGCCGCATCGGCGCGCCATCTGCGCCGCAGCCGGCAAGGACGCTCGCGAATAAGATCAAGACAGCAGGTTTCATTCTATAACCTCTTTCCATCGTGCGATCTGGTCGCGGACCTGTGCGGGTGCCGTGCCGCCATAGCTGGTCCGTGACGCGACCGAGTTTTCAACCCCAAGCACATCGAACACATCGGCCCGGATCGCGTCATGCACGGATTGCATGTCGTCAAGCGTCAGGTCGGGCAGATCGCAGCCCTTGCCCTCGGCCAGCGCCACGAGAGTGCCGGTCACGTGATGTGCCTCTCGGAACGGTAACCCAAGTTCGCGCACCAGCCAATCGGCCAGATCGGTTGCGGTCGAAAATCCGCTTGCAGCGGCGGTTTTCAGCGCGTCGCGGTTCGCGGTCATGTCACTGACCATCCCGGTCATCGCGGCCAGCGCAAGCATCAGATTGTCTGCAGCGTCGAATGTCTGTTCTTTGTCTTCTTGCATGTCCTTTGAATAGGTCAGCGGCAACCCTTTCATCACCGTCATCAGTGCCACATTGGCCCCGAAGATGCGCCCAATCTTGGCGCGGATCAGCTCTGCCGCGTCCGGGTTGCGTTTCTGCGGCATGATGGACGATCCGGTGGACCATTTGTCTGACATTTTGACAAAGCGGAACTGGGCAGAGGACCAGATCACCAGCTCTTCGGCGATGCGCGAAAGATGCATGGCGCAGATGCTGGCCGCTGCTAAATATTCCAACGCAAAATCCCGGTCGCTCACGGCGTCGAGCGAGTTATGCGCCGGCCCGTCGAAGCCCAGCGCTTCTGCGGTCATATGCCGGTCAATCGGAAAAGACGTGCCAGCCAAGGCCGCAGCGCCCAAGGGCGACAGGTTCATCCGCTTGCGCGCATCGGCAAAGCGGGACCGGTCGCGCGCGAACATTTCCACATAGGCAAGCATATGGTGGCCCCATGTGACCGGTTGTGCGGTCTGCAAATGGGTAAAGCCTGGCATGACCCAATCCGCCCCGGCCTCTGCCTGTTCCAGCAGTGCTTTTTGCAGCCCCGCCAGCGCGGCATCGGCCTGATCGCATTGATCGCGGACCCACAACCGGAAATCGACAGCCACCTGATCATTGCGCGACCGGGCTGTGTGCAAGCGACCTGCCGGTTCGCCGATCATGTCTTTCAGCCGGGCCTCCACATTCATGTGGATGTCTTCCAATGCGGCGGAAAATGGGAAATCACCGGCTTCAATTTCTGACAAAACGGTGAGCAGGCCTTCCCGGATCGTCTCTGCATCATTATCGGTAATAATGCCTGTGGCCGCCAGCATGGCTGCATGGGCCCGTGAACCTGCGATGTCCTGTGGCGCAAGACGGCGGTCATACCTGATCGAGGCATTGATCGCCTCCATGATCGCGTCTGGTCCGGCGGCGAAACGCCCGCCCCACATCGTGTTTGCGGATTTGGTCATGAAGGATACAGCCTATGCGGAAATTGATGTTTGCCCTGCTTTATACGGCGCTCGCGCTTGTTGCAAATCCAGGCGTGGCAGAAGTAACGGATATTGCCGCCCTGCGCGAAGGCGATATGCGCAAACTGATCCTGCATGACACGCCAGAGCCGGGGTCAGATGTAAGCTTTACAGCCGCAGACGGGACCGAAGCCACGCTCGCGGATTATCAGGGTAAATATGTGCTGGTGAATTTCTGGGCCACATGGTGCGCGCCCTGCCGCAAGGAAATGCCGATGCTGGGCGATATGCAGACACAGCTGGGCGGTGCGGATTTCGAAGTCGTCACCATCGCGACCGGGCGCAATCCCCGCCCGGCGATGGAGCGTTTTTTTGAAGAAATTGCAGTCGACAACCTGCCCTTGCATACCGACCCCCGGCAGGCGCTGGCGCGCAGCCTTGGTGTGCTGGGCCTGCCGGTGACGCTGATCCTGAACCCCGAAGGACAAGAGGTTGCCCGCCTGCAAGGGGATGCGGATTGGTCCAGCGACAGCGCCTACGCCATCATCGCGGCGCTGCTGGCTGAATAGCGCTATAGCGGCATGTGCCGGTTCACGTCTTTATAAAGCAGATAGCGAAACGGCCCTGGTCCGCCTGCGTAACAGGCCTGCGGGCAAAAGGCGCGCAGCCACATGAAATCACCCGCTTCGACCTCCACCCAGTCTTGGTTGAGCCGATAAACCGCCTTGCCCTCCAGCACATAAAGCCCGTGTTCCATCACATGGGTTTCGGCAAAGGGGATGACGCCACCGGGCTGAAAGGTGACAATATTCACATGCATATCGTGGCGCATGTCTTCGGGATCGACAAAGCGGGTTGTGGTCCAAGCACCATCAGTGTCGGGCATTGCAATCGTGGTGGCCTCCGCCGCCTGTGTGATCAGGGGCGGTGGAATGTCGATGCCATCGACCTGTTGATAGGCCTTCCTGATCCAGTGGAATTTGGCGGCTGTCTCTGAGGTGTTATGCAGGCTCCATGTGCAGTCGGGCGGCAGATAGGCATAGCCGCCGGTGCCCAATGTATGTTGCTTGCCTTCAACGGTCAGGCTGACACTGCCTTCAACCACGAACAGCACCGCCTGCGCGTCCGGCTCTGTTTCCGGCTGCGCGCTACCGCCGCCGGGGCTGACCTCAACAATATATTGACTAAAAGTTTCCGCGAAACCCGACAGGGGGCGGGCCAGCACCCAAGCGCGGCTCTTGTCCCAGAACGGCAGTTTGCTGATGACGATATCAGTCATCACGCCCCGCGGGATCACCGCATAGCTGTCGGTAAAAACAGCGCGCCCGGTCAAAAGCTGTGTTTGCGGGGGCAGCCCGCCAGAGGGGGCATAATAAGGGGGCTTTGTCATCGGGGCTCCTGTGATCTGGATCGTATTAGACCGCAGCCATGCGGAAAGGCAACGGGCTTGCAGGCGGTCAAAACCTTTGGCTGTTAAGCTACAGGTGCAGTGGCAAAGGGCAGGTGGCCTGTCTTGATCCAAAAGCGCGCGCCGGTTTCGCCTGCGGTCAGGTTCAGCGCCTGCCCCTCTGGCAGGCGGAGCCATGACCCGGAACGCAGCGTATCGCCACCTTCGGTCATGTCGCCTTGTAGCACCAATATTTCTGCGCCGCCGGTCGGGTCTTCCTGCATCTGCGTGCCTGCGCCCAGCGTGATATAGCGCACCGTTTCGCGGTCATCCTGATGCAATGTCTGGATTGCTACACCGGGGCTGGCCGTTGCCAATTCCGCACCCAATTCCTTGCGAAACTGGAGCCGATCTGCCGGATCGAACTGCCACAGCTTTACGAAAATCGTACAGCCCGCTGCCGCACCGGGTGTATGTGATGTGGTCGGCGGATTGCGCACATAGGTGCCCGCCGGGTAGTCGCCGTGTTCGTCCTGAAACACGCCTTCAAGCACGATGAACTCTTCGCCGCCGCCATGGGTATGGGCCGAAAACTGGCTGCCGGGGGCGTAGCGCACGATTGATGTGGCGCGGGCGACCTCGTCACCAATCCGATCCAGCATGCGTCGGTCAACACCTTGCATGGGCGAGGCTTTCCATGGAATTTCATCGCCGTGGATCACCGCGCGCTGGGTGAAATCTGCGTTCAGTTCCATTGGTCCCTCTCAGAGCGGCGCGAGCGTGATACCCGCTTGTTCCAAATGCTGGCGGATGCCATGCGCCATGGTGACGGCATCAGGCGTGTCCCCATGCAGGCAGATCGTGTCGATCTGGCAGGGAATGTGTTTCCCGCTTTCCGCGATGATCGCGCCTGCTTCAAGCATTTTCAGAATGCGCGGGGCTGCGACGGCGGCATCATGCAGGACCGCGCCGGGCTGGCTGCGATCCACCAGTGTTGCATCGTCATTATATGCGCGATCTGCAAAAATTTCGCCTGCCCAATTGCATCCCAGCACGCGGGCGGCGGCTTCCTGTTCAGTCGCGGCAAGGACCATGATCACGATATCAGGATCTACCTCCAGCGCGGCCTGATAGCAGGTCTGTGCAAGGGCCTGATCCTCGGACGCCATATTGGCCAGCGCGCCATGCAATTTCAGATGGCGCACTTTGCCCCCGGCGCGTCGGGCCATCGCCTGCGCCGCGCCGAGCTGGTAGGCGACCGCATTGGCAAGCTCCGCCGCAGGGATCGGCAGCCGTCGCCGGCCAAAGCCTTTCAAATCGGCAAAGCCGGGATGCGCACCGATGCCCACGCCGTTTGCAACAGCCCTGCGCATCGTCTTATCCATCACATCCGGGTCGCCCGCGTGAAAACCGCAAGCAATATTGGCCGAGGTCACGATATCTAGCAGCGCCGTATCATCGCCCATATGCCAAGGCCCGAAACCTTCCCCCATATCGGCATTCAGATCGACTTTGCGTGTCATGTTACGGCCTTTCAAGATCATCCCCACGGGTCGCCCCGCTGATCAATTGGTAGCCGAGGAGATCAGGGATGTCATGCGGATCGCGGATCAGGGGCTGGCATTTTCGGGTCAGGTCACGCAGCAAGCTGTCGTCAGACAGCGCTGTGGCATCCGCCTCTTCCACGCTGATCAGCCGGAATTGCAGCATGGCACCGGGGGCAGCCTGCGCGATCCGGGGCAAATCGGCGGGGATCACCGTGCCGATGCGCGGATAACCCCCGATGGTCTGACATTCCGCCAGCAGCACATAAGGTACTCCATAGCCTGTCATCTGGATATCGCCGGGCAGGATCAGATCAGACACGATATTGCGCCCATCAGCGATGGTGAAATCTGAACCATCATGGTCAAGCCTGATGCCCTGTCGGTTACCACGCGCGCTGCGTGTAAAACAGGTTTGTGCAAATTTCGCTAGCGTCTCTTTGCGAAAGAAATGCGTTTGCGGCCCGGGCATGACCCTGATCGCGGCATCTGCCCAGCGATTGTCCGGCGGCAGTTTTCGGGGGGCCGTGTTCGGTGCCGGGTCGTCGCCAAGCGGCAGCGTATCGCCCGATTGCAGCAGCCCGCCAATACCGGCGGTCAGATGGGTCGCACGGCTGTCCATCACAGGGGGCGTGGTGATCCCGCCCGCAAAGGCGAGATAGCCAAAAACCCCACGTTGCGCGCCGCCGATAGTCAGTTTCTGGCCTGCGCGTAACTGCTGTGTACCGTTGTGGGGGAGGGGCTGGCCATCGATATCTGCCTGCATCGTGGCCCCTGTCAGGGCGATGCGCGTATCCTGATCACAGCTGAAGGTCCCGCCAAAACCCATCATCTCAATCACGGCCTGCGCCGGATCGCTGTCCAGCAGGGCGGCGGCCTCAAAAAGTGCCAGCCGGTCAGCGGCCCCGCCGGTGGATAGGCCCTCTGCCGTCCAGCCTAGGCGGCCCAGATCTTGGATCGTCAGCCCCGGTCCGGCCTTGTGGATCGTTAGGGTACCCATCAGCGCAGCACCGTGCAGGTGGCCCCGCCATTCGTGTCGGTATTGGCTCGTAGGTCGGCCAACGCACTATCCGATACAGCGTTGAAACGCACCGCATCGCCGGGGGTAAAGGCAAAGGCTTCTTCCCGGTCCGGATCATAAACCTTGAAAGCGGTTTGCCCGATATGTCGCCAGCCGGTAGGCGCATCGGCGGCAAAAATGATCAACTGCCGGACGGCAGCGACCAGCGCGCCATTGGGCATCCGTGGCGTCAGCTCCGACTGCCGGGCGATATCCCAATGCGGGGGTAGCATACCCAGATAGGGCTGGCCGGGCGCAAAGCCGATGGCAATCACGCGGACCGTATAGGCGGTGATTTCGGCAATGGCTTGATCGGGGGTCAACCCAGCAAGCGCGGCAGCCTCGGCCAGTTGCGGCGCGTTTTCAGTGCCAAAAGCGACGGGAATATCCCAGCGGCGCTTCGGGCTAATATCCTCGGCCGTGGCGTCGGTCAGCAGGTCCTGCAAACGCGTCCGCAGCGTTGCGCGATCCGTGATCGCCGGATCAAAAGCCACACGCACAGAAGTAAGAGAGGACGCCGCCCCCGTCACGCCGGGCAGGGCGCGCGTGCTGACCAGATCACGAAAGCCGATGGCCCGTCTGTTGGCCGCTTCGGATAGCGTGCGGGCAAAACGGATCAGAATACCATCAACGCCCAGCGGGCAGAATTCAGGTTCTGGAAGTGTCTCGGTCATGCGCTGGGCGGCCCCTGTCAGTACCTGTCTTTAGTGTGAAGCGAGGCGCGCCTTGTCAATGTGCAGCGTGACTGCCGCTGCCAACCAGTTCTGCCCCGATCTCACGTATAGCGGCGGTCAGAATGTCCAGATCAGCGCGCCGGGTTCGGTGATTGGTGATGTTCACCCGGATCGCGGTTTCGCCGTGGATCATCGTGGTTGAGGGCGCAGCGATGCCCCGCAATTGCAGCTGGATCACGATTTCTTCGTTCAGCGTATTTAGGTTCGTTTCAGGGGCGGTATAGCGGAAACAACAGATATTCATCGCCACCGGCGCGCGGCGTTCCAGCTGCGGATCAGCATCGACCAATTGCCCCAGATAGCGGGCTTGCGCGCAGTTCTGGCTGATCAATTGGCCCAGCTTCTCGGTTCCGTGCTCGGACAGTTGCGCCCAGATTTTCAACGCGCGAAAACCGCGCGACAGTTCCGGCCCATATTCCGTGGGCCACGGATTACCAGCGGCGAGCCCCCGGTCAGCCCCTTTTAGATAATCAGGTCGTTCGGAAAATGCCCGGCGGTGATCGGCTTCGCTGCGCATCAGGACAAAGCCGGCGTCATAATTCACATGCAGCCATTTGTGGAAATCAAAGGCGATACTGTCGGTCCGTTCGATGCCACGCAGCTTGGGTTTTATTTCATCGCTCAGAATACCGGTCGCCCCAAATGCCCCATCGATATGTAGCCAGATATTTTCCCCAGCGGCGATATCGGCCAATGTATCCAGATCATCAATGGCCCCGACATTAACCGCGCCTGCTGTACCAATGACGGCAAAGGGCGTCAGCCCTGCCGCCCGGTCGGCCTTGATCGCCGCACGTAACGCATCGGTGTCGATTTCAAAATTCGCATTGACAGGGATCTTACGTAGCGCGTCTGTCCCCAATCCGAGCATATCGAAAGCCCGCGCCACGCAGGAATGCGTCTGGGTCGAGGTATAGCCAACCAATTGCCCCGCGCTGATGCCTGTCTTGCGTGCGGCGAAATCCGACACGCGATCCCGCGCGGCTTTGAGCGCGATAAGCGTGGCAATGGAGGTGCCCGAGACGATCAATCCGCTGGCGCTTGCCGGAAAATCAAAAATCGCTTTAACCCACGCGATCACCTGTTTTTCGACATAGATTGCGACATGATCCCGCCCACCCAGATTGGCATTCATCGCCGCCGCAGCCATCTCAGCCAGAATGTTGGAAGGCGTGCCAGCGCCATGCACCCAGCCAAAAAAGCGTGGATGTGTGTTGCCCACGCCGTAAGGCAGCAGGTTTTTCATCTGGGCGTCAGTGGTCTGTGCATCGCCCAAGGCGGGCAGATCACTTTGCAGCGCCGCCTTGATCTCATCCGTGACCGGGTGCCAGACCCGGCCTTGTGGGGCGTTGATCATCTGGTCGATTGCGGCATCCAACATCGCATGGGCGCGGCTGCGGAAACTGTCCCAGTCGTCAGGATCAAGCGTCTGTTCTGCTTGTGTGTTGGTCATCGGGTCCCCGGCTTTTGTGCCAATAGGCGGGGCGGTGGGGCTGAATGCAAGAGGCTCTGAGTGTTTTCCAGAAAACCAAAAAGCAGCTTTGGCTGCAACAATTCCTGACACAGATATGATGACGGATCTCGGCACACCCGTGTTAGGTCACTGTATCAGTACCGTAAACCAGTGCCAGAGGCTTTCATGATCCGCAACATTTCCCTTCTTGCCCTCGCCCTGATGGCCGCCCCCGCATTCGCGCAGGACGTGGTCGCAGACGCAGAGGCAACCGTCACCCCCGATCTTGCGGCCATCGCCGCTGCCGATCCGATGTTGGATGTGCGGATGAATGCCATGGGCGAAGTGGATGCGATGGTGATGCTGTCGGATGTGCTCTTTGAATTTAACGACGCAACACTGCAAGATGGCGCAACAGATGCGTTGCGCAGCGTCGCCGAAAGCCTGCGCGGGGTAGAGATGATCGCGATCAAAGGCCACACGGATGCGAAAGGCGGTGAGGATTTCAACCTTGATCTGGGGCAGCGCCGGGCCGATGCGGTGCGTGACTGGCTGGTCGCCAATACCGATCTGACCGCCGATGGCGTGCGCGCGATTGGCGTGGGCGAGGTGGACCCGATTGCGGCAAATTTCAACGAAGACGGATCGGATAACCCTGATGGCCGTGCGCTGAACCGTCGGGTGGAATTCAGCTTGGAAAAACTACGCTAAGGCGATGTGTTGCGAATGCTGAACCGTTCGAGGTTCACAATCGTCGACAGCATCAGCCGGTCATGAGACCAGTCGCCGGATCGCTGTATGGCAATGGCCGACAACAGAATGGCACAGCTCAGCGGGCAAAGGATCATCGGCACGATCCACCGGGGTGTGGGCGCTGCCTCTGCGGCCATCATCATCAGCACACGCTGCCGCAGGAATGACGCATTGCGCCGCCCGCGTGGTTGCAGCAGCGCCACGGCGGGCAGGGCCGTATGGCCTTGGCGTTTCAGCGCATTGGCGCAGACGCGCAGCAGGCAATTTGCATAGTCCTGCGCGTTTAGCGCTTTGCGTCGCATGACACCCTGATCGCAGGCCAACTCGCGCTGTCGTTCGACCTGTCGTTTGAAAAAACGCATCGCCGGGTTGAAGACGACTAGCGGGCGCAGACATTCCAGAACGATTTCCCAACTCACATCCCGTTGTCGCAGATGCTGGAATTCATGCGCCAATGCGATGCGCAGATCAGCAGGGGTGGCCAGCATCTCGGACGGGATCACCACATAATGTTTGTGCAGGCTGCGGGTTGAAAACGGGATCGACGCCGCATCCGTCAGCCGGATTTCAAGCCTGCCCGCGCGCCGCCAAAGATAGCTTTGGCCAATCACCCGATAGACCCGCGTCAGGTTGATGATCATGCGCAGGCTTGCCAGTGCGATACCGGTCAGCAGAACGACGGCAATCACCATGCCGCGAGCGGACCCCAGCGTCGTGATTTCCTGCACCAGCGTGGCGCGCGTTTGCAACCATGCCTCGAATGTGGTTGGGGCGATGGCGATCCGCCCGTCCAGATATTCCGCGACGATCAGATCAGACAGGTTAAAGCTTTGCATCTGGGGCCAAAGCGTCAGTGCCGCAAAGGGCACGACCGCCACCACGATCAGGAAGCCGTAAAGCAGCTGTAGTTGCATGCCATGGGCTGCCTTCAGTGCTGTGCGCTGGATCACAAACCGGGCGAACATCCAGACTACGGCGCCCAGTGCCAGCACGACATTCGCGTCGATATAGGCGTTCAGAAGGGTGTCAGTCGAAATCATCATCAAGCCTCCTTTGAAGTAACGCCTGTATTTCCTTTAGGGCGTCCTCGGACATGCCCGCGTCATCCACAAGCCGGGCCACCATGGATGCAGGTGTGCCATCAAACAGCTTGTTGGACAGGTCGCGCAGGGTCTTCGCCTGATAGGCATCCTTTTCCAGCAGCGGCGAATAGATAAAGGTCTTGCCGTCGCGGACACTGGTCACAAAGCCTTTTTGCTCCATGATCCGCATGATGGTGGCTGCGGATGTATAGGCCAGGTTGCGCTCCGCCGGGAGCCGGGCCAAGACATCGCGAACGCTGCCGGTCCCGATCGCCCATAGCTCGGTCATGAACTCCAGTTCGACTTCCGTCAAAAACTCGCTACGCTTCTTCTGCCGCATCTATTGTCCTGCTACGTTTTTTATTGGCTCGCATCCCTATGGGCAGAGTAGATACGAATATATGCGTATCGCCAAGCATTTCAGACTTTCCAGAAGCAGAAACAGATCCAGAGCACGGCCAGCACCAGCGGCACCCACAGGGGCATGCCAAAGAACCCAAGCCACGCCAGAAAGATGTAGCTCGCCCCCAATAGCCCCAGAAACAAGCGGTCGCCGCGCGTCGTCGTCAGGCGAAGCACGCCCTTGCGCTCACTGGTTCCGGGCCAGCGGATTTCGATGAATGTGATGACGCCCATTGCGACAAAAAGCGCGATGAAAAACAGCGCGGTCGGCCATGTCCAGGCCATCCAAGACAGCATCAGACCCTCCCCAGGGCAAAGCCCTTAGCGATATAGTTGCGGACGAAATAGATCACGATGGCACCCGGAACGATAGTCAGCGTCCCGGCCGCAGCGAGCAGCCCCAGCTCATACCCCGCACTTGACGCGGTTTTGGTCATTTCCGCCGCGATGGGTTTGGCGGCGACAGCGGTCAGGTTCTTGGCCAGCAGCAATTCCACCCAAGAAAACATAAAGCAGAAGAACGCGGTCACCCCAACGCCAGCTTTGATCGCAGGCAAGAAGATCATCACGAAAAAGCGGGGGAAGGAATAGCCGTCCACATAGGCGGTCTCGTCCAGCTCCTTGGGCACGCCGGACATGAACCCTTCAAGAATCCAGACAGCAAGCGGGATGTTGAACAGGCAATGGGCCAGCGCCACCGCGATATGCGTGTCAAATAGTCCGACCGCAGAATAGAGCTGAAAGAAGGGCAGCACAAAGACTGCAGACGGGGCCATCCGGTTGGTCAGCAGCCAGAAGAACAATGTCTTGTCGCCCAGAAACCGGTAGCGCGAAAAGGCGTATGCAGCAGGCAGCGCCACGCAGATAGAAATCACAGTGTTGAGCGACACATAGATGATCGAATTCACATAGGCCCAGTACCACGACGGTTCAGTAAAGATTGTCCTGTAGTTTTCCATCGTGAAAGTCTGCGGGAACAATGAAAACCCGCCGAGGATTTCATTGGTGGTCTTAAAGCTCATCGAGATGAGCCAATAGATCGGCAGCATCAGGAACAGGATATAGATCAGCGGGATCAGGCTGCGTTTTTTCATTGCCCGTCATCCTTCGTCATCAGCGTATAGAACAGCCAGGACACCAGCAGCGTGATCGCGAAATAAATCAGTGACATCGCCGCCGCAGGCCCCAGATCAAATTGCCCAAGCGCGATTTTCACCAGATCAATTGACAGGAACGTCGTGGAATTGCCCGGCCCGCCGCCCGTCAGCACAAAGGGTTCAGTATAGATGTTGAAACTGTCCATGAAGCGCAACAGGATCGCGATGGTCAGCACCTGCTTCATCTTGGGCAGCTGGATATAGCGAAACACCGACCAGCCCGACGCGCCATCAATCTTGGCCGCCTGATAATAGGCGTCGGGGATGGATACGAGCCCCGCATAACACAGCAGCACCACAAGCGAGGTCCAGTGCCAGACATCCATGGTGATGATCGTGACCCAAGCGGCAAGCGGGTCCTGTGTCATATCGTAATCAATGCCCAGCGTGTGGTTCATCAGATAGCCCAGCAAGCCGATATCGGGCAGGGTAAAGATGTTCCACATCGCGCCCACAACGTTCCACGGGATCAGCATCGGCAGGGCCATCAGGACAAGGCAAACGGGGACCCAGATGCCTTGGCGCGGCATCGCAAGCGCGATGACAATCCCAAGCGGAATTTCAATCGCAAGGATGATTGCAGTGAAAAGAAATTGCCGCCCCAGCGCGGCATGGAACCGTTCAGAGTTCAAAAGATCCTCAAACCAGCCCAGACCGTGCCAGAAAAAAACATTGTTCCCAAAGGTTTCCTGCACCGAATAATTGACCACCGTCATCATCGGGATCAGCGCATTGAAGGCGACCAGCAGCAGGACAGGCAGCACAAAGAGCCACGCTTTCTGATTTTGTGTTTTCATTTCGATCTCTCCCGCAGGACGGGGAGTATCCCCCGTCTTACTTGTACTGCTTTCGTCATGTTGCGGCCCGCGTCGCGATCCAGCCATCGCGGTAAAGGCGCGTCTTTTCCGGGTCAAAGGCCAGATGTGTGGCCGCCCCCTGCACTGGGGCTTCGCCTTCGACGATTGCCTTGACGGTGGCGTTGCCTACCTTCGCCTCGACCACCGCGTGCCGACCGATATCCGACACTTTGCTGACCACCGCAGGCAGTCCGTGATCGCCAAGTGAGACAAATTCCGGACGCACCCCGATCTGGGTCGCGCCGCTGCCTTGGGTGATCTCGCCTTCAAGCGTGATCAGTGTGTTTTCGAAAAATGCACCGCCGTTGCGGACCTCGCAAGGCAGCACATTCATCCCGGGGGAGCCGATAAAGTGTCCGACAAAAGTATGGGCTGGGCGTTCAAACAGCTCCACCGGTGTGCCGATCTGAACGATCTCGCCGTCCTGCATCACCACAACCTGATCCGCAAAGGTCAGCGCCTCTGTCTGGTCATGGGTGACGTAAATCATCGTCGCGCGGACCTTCTGATGCAGCTCTTTCAGCTTTGACCGCAGCTTCCATTTCAGATGGGGATCAATGACCGTCAGCGGTTCATCGAACATCACGACATTCACATCGTCGCGGACCAATCCGCGGCCCATAGAAATTTTCTGCTTGTTATCCGGCGACAGCCCCGCAGCCTTGCGGTGCAACATGTCGGTCACTTCCAGCATCTCGGCGATGGCCATGACGCGGGTCCGGACCGTCGCCTCGTCCACGCCGCGATTACGCAGTGGAAAGGCAAGATTGTCGTAGACCGTCATCGTGTCGTAGATCACCGGAAACTGGAACACCTGCGCGATGTTGCGTGCGTTCGGTGGCAGATGGGTGACATCCTTGTCATCGAACAGGATCCGCCCATTTGATGGCGTCAAAAGGCCCGAGATGATGTTGAGCAGCGTAGACTTGCCGCAGCCCGATGGACCAAGCAGCGCATAAGCCCCGCCATCGGACCATTCCAGATCAATTTCTTTCAATGCATAATCCGCTGGCCCTTTGGGTTGCGGGTTATAGCTGTGTTTCAGGTCGGACAGGGTGATTTTGGCCATCAGACACCGCCCCCCGCGATCATCTGACCGTCTTTGTCAAAAAGCATACAGGCAGAGGGATCAAGGTAGAACGGATGATCCGCCCCGATTTGGTAGGGGTGCACACCATGCGACAGCGACACCCAATTTGCATCAGACATGGCGAAATGCGCACTGCTTTCCGATCCGCTGAGCTCAGTCACCAGCACCCGGCCTTTCAGCGCGACCGTATTCTTACGCGTCGGTTTCGGCGTCACGTGATGGGGGCGAACGGCAAGCTGATAGTCCCCATCGGGCGCCTCTTTCAGCGCGGCATAATCCCAGCGGGCACTGTCGCCCATAATCAAGGTTTTGCCCGCCTTGGTGACATTGGCCACATTGATCGGCGGGTCCGAAAACACCTTGGCCGCTGTCAGGTTCTTGGGCTGGCGATAGATTTCAGCAGTCGGGCCGAATTGGACAACGTTACCGTCATGCATCAGCGCGGTCGTGCCACCCAGCAACAGTGCTTCTTCAGGTTCTGATGTGGCATAAACAACGACCGCACCACGCCCGGCGAAAAGCGCGGGTAACTGCTCGCGCAACTCCTCGCGCAGTTTATAATCCAGATTGGCAAGCGGTTCGTCCAGAAACACGGCCTTGCTTTCCTTGGCGATGGCGCGGGCCAGTGCGGTGCGCTGCTGTTGCCCACCCGACAGTTCATGTGGGCGGCGGTGCAGCATTGGGCGCAGTTGCAAAATATCAGCGGCTTCTTCGACGCGGCCCGCGATTTCGGACTTGGCCATGCCTGCAACCCGTAGCGGGGAGGCGATATTGTCGAAAACGCTCATATGGGGATAGTTCACAAAAAACTGGTGCACCAGGCTGATGTTGCGCCTTTGGGTGTTCAGCTTCGTGACATCTTGGCCGTCAATTTCAATGGTACCGGACGCAATCGGGTCAAGCCCAGCCATCAGCTTGATCAGCGATGTTTTCCCGGCCCCAGTTTCACCCAACAATACGTTGAAATGCCCGGTCTGAAAGGTCAGCGAAACCGGCTTGATATGGGTCTGACCGGAGACCACTTTGCTGACGTTTTGAAGTGTGATTGTCATGTTCTGCTCTCGCTAGGTGGTCGGGGCACGGATGCCCCGACCGGTGTCGGCACCACGCAATGGCGGCACACGACAGGGAGGTTACTCAGAGGCCCAGCGGGCGACGAGATAGTCATAGTTGACGGTTTCGCCTTGCGGTTTTTCGTTCTCAAGCGGGGGCTTGGCGCCACCGTTTTCGTACCAGTATTCCGCTGATTGTTCCTCGTTCAGGCGCGGGCCGCAGCCGCCATAGACATTGGCCGCCTCATCCGCCTGCTGCATCCGGGCCATGGTGATATCCATCTCCGACGCCAGACGATCCATCGCCTCTTGCGGGGTGAACGCGCCAGAGTTCACGTCACCGATCTGCTGCCACCAGATTTGCGCCAGCTTGGGATAATCGGGCACGTTGATGCCGGTGGGGGACCAGCGCACGCGGTCAGGCGAACGGTAGAATTCCACCAAACCACCCAATTGCGGCGCACGCTCGGTAAAGCTTTCATGCCGCACGCTACTGTCGCGAATGAAAGTCAGGCCAATATGTGATTTTTTGACATCCACCGTCTTAGAGACGACGAATTGTGCATAAAGCCATGCAGCCTGCGCCCGATCCACCGGTGTGGATTTCAAGATCGTCCATGACCCCACATCCTGATAGCCAACCTTCTGGCCTTCCTGCCAATAGGGGCCATGCGGGCTGGGTGCCATCCGCCAAAGCGGTGTGCCTTCGGCATCAACCGTGTTGTTGCCTCTTGATTGCGGGGCAACCATGTCAGCAGTAAAGGCCGTGTACCAAAAGATTTGCTGGGCCACATTGCCTTGCGCCAAGGCAGGCAATGACTGGTAGAAATCATAGCTCGCCGCACCGGGGGGCGCATAGTTCCGCAGCCACTCATCCCATTTTCGGATCGCATAAACCGCTGCGGGGCCATTGGCGGCGCCACCACGGCTGACGGACGCGCCGACCGGATTACACGTCCCGGCTTCCATCCGAATGCCCCATTCGTCAATCGGAATGCCATTAGGTTCACCGGGGGAACCAGCGCCAGCCATGGACAGCCACGCATCGGTCATCCGCCAGCCAAGGTCCGGCGCGCGTTTGCCGTAATCCATGTGGCCATAAATACGGACGCCGTCGATTTCCTGCACATCGTTGGAAAAGAATTCTGCGATATCTTCGTAAGCGGACCAGTTGACTGGGACGCCCAGTTCATACCCGTATTTTTCCTGAAACTGCGCTTTCAGGTCCGGATCATCGAACCAATCCTTGCGGAACCAATAAAGGTTCGCGAACTGCTGGTCGGGCAACTGATACAGGTCGCCATCGGGGCCAGTGGTAAACTGAACGCCCATGAAGTCTTCCAGATCAAGCCCGGGGTTGGTCACGGCTGCACCATCGCCTGTCATAAAGTCTGTCAGGTTCACGGCCAGTTGCAGCCGCGAATGGGTGCCGATCAGGTCGCTGTCGTTGACGTAAGCATCATAAAGGTTCCGGCCCGTCTGCATCTGGGTCTGCACAGCCTGGACAACCTCCCCTTCGCCCAGGATCTGGTGGTTGACCTTGATGCCCGTGATTTCCTCAAAGGCTTTGGTCAATACTTCTGATTCGTACGAATGGGTCGGGATGCCTTCGGACAAGACGTTGATTTCCATGCCTGCAAACGGTTCTGCGGCTTGGATGAACCAGCTCATCTCTTCCATTTGTTCGTCTTTTGACAATGCGGATGGTTGAAATTCCTGATCAATCCACCGCTGCGCTGCGGCTTCATCAGCGACAGCGATATTCGACCCCGCAAGCAGGGCCGTAAGCGCTGCTGCGGAGAGCAGATACTTACGCATCTCGTCTCCTCCCTTGAGATTATGCATGCCGGTTTTCACCAGCAGGCTCACTGTCGATCCGAAGGACAGGTTTTGTCAAACTAAATTTTTAGTAGAAATAAAATGTGACTTAAGTATTTGAATACTATAAATATTATTTCCGCATGCAAGCGTGTCTGCCGCACGACATTCCCGGTGGTCCATATGGCTGCGTGCCCAAAGCGGGCGGGTTCAGCGATAGTATGATACGGTGACCAGCAGCACGCACGAAGCAAAAAACGACCAATTAATAGCGTACATGCGTCAGAAAACCATCAGATGTGGCCTGAATGTGAATCATTGAGACATTCTTTGCTCATTCCACCTGCGACGTATGGTAACTGTAACAATCGTTTCCTAGGTAGTGTGCATTCGTGAACGCGTTTCGCCGATAGTACGGCGCAAAAATGATAAGGATTGCCCCATGGCTAAGGATAGTGCTCCTGATTTGACAGGCCAGATCACATTCACCTCTGACAAAGGGGCTAGTCGGTCCAAGTGGACAGCGATCCTGCTTGCTATTTTGCTGGTCGGCTGGATGGGCAGCGGATTTGTCCTGCCGACTGAAGAGCCTGAAGAAGTGGCGGCGGATGTCGCCCCGAAAATCGTGACCGTCGCCGTGAAAGATTCGCAGGCCGAGAATATCCAGCTTGTGCTGCGCGCCGAAGGGCAGTCAGTTCCCGACCGATCCACCACAATCCTTGCAAAGGCGAATGGTCAGGTGACCTCTGTCGCGGTGTCCCGTGGTGATCTCGTTGACGCAGGACAAGAGATCGGGCGCATCGACGGCGAGACGCTGCAAGCGCAGCTCCTGCAAGCGCAAACCCAGCTTGATCAGGCAACGCGGGACTATGACAATGCGATTGCGCTTCAGGATCGTGGTGTTGCCACGCAGGATCGCGTGTCCCAGGCTCGTGCCGCCAAGGCAGCAGCAGAGGCGGCAGTGACTGCGGCGCAGGAACAACTGGACAACACTATTATCCGCGCGCCGTTTCCGGGCCGCCTGAATGACCTGACGCTGGATGTTGGCGAATTCGTCGACAATGGCGATGCTGTGGCCGAGGTGCTGGACAATGACCCGCTAAGCGTCGTGGTGCAGGTGCCGCAACAGGCGCTGTCGCGTCTTGAAAAGGGTCAAACGGCAGAGGTGTCCTTTATTACCGGTGAAGTCGTGCAGGGTACGGTTAGCTTTATCGGCAGCAATGCCGACCAACAAACGCGGACCTTCCGGGTCGAGATCTCGGTCGATAACCCCGATAGCGTTATGCCTGCGGGGCTCAGCGCGCGGGTCGCGATCCCAACAGGCGAGGCACGCGGCCATTTCATATCGCCCGCGATCCTGTCGCTTGGTACGGCGGGTGAACTTGGCGTGAAAACCGTGGCAGAGGGCGATCAGGTCGCATTCGTGCCGGTGTCTATTGTGCGGGCACAGACAGATGGCATTTGGATCACCGGGCTGGGGGAAACGGCGCGTCTGATCACCATCGGGCAGGGCTTCGTGCAGGCCGGGGACGTTGTTGACCCGCAACCTGCCGCGCCAGCGCTTAGCGCTGAGGCTTCGCAATGAACGCGCTGATCAACGCGGCCTTTAACCGCAGCAAAGTCACGCTTTTGTTGCTGCTCTTTCTGTTGGCGGTCGGCAGCTTTTCCTACATGGCGATCCCCAAGGAAAGTAACCCCGAAATCCCGATCCCGATTGTCTATGTCTCAACCGGGCTGGATGGGATTTCCCCGGAAGACGCCGAAGACGTGCTGATCGGCCCGATGGAGACAGAGTTCGCCTCGATCACCGGGCTGAAATCCATGACCGCCACCGCAAGCGAAGGACATGCCAGTGTTCAGCTTGAATTTGAGCCGGGATTCGATTCGGATTCGGCGCTGGATAAAGTACGCGAGGCTGCGGATAAGGCCGAAAACGATCTGCCCGACGATGCGCAGCTAACCGTGACCGAAATCAATACCGCGCTGTTTCCCATCCTGACAGTGATCCTGTCCGGGCCGGTGCCGGAACGGACGCTCAACACCCTTGCGGACGATCTGACAGACGCGATTGAATCGCTCAGCGGCGTGCTCGAGGTCGACGTCGGTGGCAAGCGAACAGAACTGATGGAGGTCCTGATCGACCCCACAGTGTTCGAAACCTACAATATTTCCTTCGACGAATTGATCGGGTCGATCACTCGGAACAACCAGTTGATTGCGGCAGGTGCCATCGAAAGCGAAGCAGGCCGCATGGTGCTGAAAGTGCCGGGGCTGATCGAGGATCTGGAAGACGTAATGGAACTGCCGATCATCACGCGCGGCCAGACTGTTGTGACCTTTGCCGATGTGGCGACGATCCGGCGGACCTTTGAAGATCCCACCGGCTTTGCCCGCATTGACGGCCAACCAGCGCTGGCGCTTGAAATCAAGAAACGGGCCGGGGCAAATATCATCGAAACGGTTGCGGAAGTCCGCGGTGTGATTGATGCCGCGCGTGCGGATTGGCCCGATAGCGTACAGGTCCGCTATACGCTTGACGAAAGCGAGCAGGTCGAAACCATGCTCGCGGACCTCGAGGCGAATGTGATCGCCGCCATCATCCTTGTGATGATCGTGATCGTCTATGCCCTTGGCCTGCGGTCGTCTTTACTGGTCGGTCTTGCCATTCCGGGTGCTTTCCTGACGGGTGTTGCCGGGCTTTATTTCATGGGGTTCACGATGAATATCGTGGTGCTCTTCTCGCTTATTCTGGTAGTGGGGATGCTGGTTGACGGGGCCATTGTGACCGTCGAACTGGCCGACCGTTACCTTAACGAAGGGTATTCACCCAAAACCGCCTTTGCCGAGGCAGCCAAACGGATGGCTTGGCCAATCATCGCATCGACCGCGACAACGCTCTGCGTGTTTTTCCCGCTGCTGTTCTGGTCAGGCGTCGTGGGGCAGTTCATGAAATTCCTGCCGATCACGGTGATATTCACCCTCGCGGCATCGCTGTTCATGGCGCTGATCTTCATCCCCATTGCGGGTGGGTTGATCGGCAAACGTCAACGGCAGACCGCCAAATCAAAGGCGCAGCTATATGCCGCTGAAAAAGGCGACCCGCGCCAGATGACCGGGTTTATGGGCGTCTATATCCGTCTGCTCGAATGGTCGATCCTGCGCCCTTGGATCACGCTCAGCTTTGCGCTGATGGCGCTGGTCGGGTCTTTCGTGGCTTACGGCCATTTCGGAAACGGGCTGACCTTTTTCCCCGAAGTGGAACCGGAATATGCGCAGGTCGAAATCCAGACCAAGGATAGCTTTTCAATCTACGAGCAGGATGCGCTGGTCCGCCGTGTCGAAGAAAAATTGGAAAGCTATGACGAAATCGCCAGCGTCTACGCGCGGTCCGGCAGTTCGAACAGCGGCGGGGATACCATTGGCACGCTTCAGCTTGAACTGACAGAATGGGACACGCGCCGCCCGGTGACCGAAATCGCCGAAGATATCCGGACGGATATGGCGCAAATCGCTGGTATCGAAGTGCAGGTTCAGGCGGAATCCGGCGGGCCGGGTGGTGGCAAACCCATCAACCTCGAGGTCGCATCTAATAACATCGCCGATCAGAAACAGGCGGTCAGCATGATCCGCGATCTGATGGACCAGTTGGGCGGCTTCGCCGATGTAAGCGACAACCGCGCAACGGCTGGTGTAGAATGGCAGATATCCGTGGACCGGTCCGAGGCCGCGCGCAGCGGTGCGGATGTGGCGCTGCTGGGGCAGGCGGTGCAACTGCTGACCCGCGGCATCACCGTGGCCGATTACCGGCCCGATGATGTGGATGGCGAGGTTGATATCGTCGTGCGCTTTCCCGCCGTGGATCGGACCTTGGCAGAGTTGGAAAGCCTGCGGGTGCCAACAAACTCCGGGCTTGTGCCGATCTCGAACTTCGTCTCGTTCAATCCCGCGCCCAGCAGCGGCGTAATCACCCGGATTGACCAAAAGCGGGTGATTACAGTTTCGGCCGATGTAGATCCTGACGTGCTGCCCAACGATCAGATCATAGCGCTGCAAGCCGCACTTGAGAAAGTAGATCTGCCACGCGGTGTGAGTGTGGAGTTTGGCGGCGAAGCAGAAGAGCAGGCCGATGCCATGACCTTCCTTGCCGGGGCGTTCATCTCGGCCATCGGTCTGATGTTCCTGATCCTGCTGACCCAATTCAACAGCTTCTGGCAGGCTTTCGTCGTGATGTCGGCGATAATCTTTTCGATTGCGGGCGTGCTACTTGGGCTGATGATCACCGGGCGTCCCTTTGGCGTCGTCATGGGGGGGATCGGCGTGATCGCCTTGGCGGGGATCGTCGTGAACAACAACATCGTGCTGATCGACTGCTTTAATCAGCTAAAGCAAACCGGCATGTCATCGCTAGAGGCCGCACTGCGGACCGGGGCGCAACGTCTGCGGCCAGTTCTGCTGACATCCGTGACAACCGCGCTGGGTCTGATGCCGATGGTGATCGGGTTGAATATCAACTTCTTCACCCGCGAAATCATCTATGGAGCCCCGTCGACACAATGGTGGACAGAACTGTCCAGCGCCATCGCGGGCGGGCTGATATTTGCAACCGTGCTGACCCTGCTGGTCACGCCGGCGATGCTGATGCTGGGAGAACGCCGCGCGAAACGGTTTGAAACGAGCCTCGCGGCACTGCCCGCTGAATGAATGGATCGGGCGCAGCCGGGATAACCGTCTGCGCCCATTGTCGTTATTTCAGGTCGAACCGATCCAGTTCCATGACCTTGTGCCATGCGGCAACAAAGTCTTTCACAAACTTCGCCTTCGCATCGTTCTGGCCATAAACCTCGGCCAGTGCCCGCAATTGCGAGTTCGAACCAAAGAGCAGATCAACACGGGTCGCGGTCCACTTCACAGCACCTGTGGCCCGATCACGCGCTTCAAATGTTTGCGCGGCCTCTGATGTCGGCACCCAGTCCGCCGCCATGTCCAGCAAGTTGACAAAGAAGTCATTGCTAAGCGTGCCGGGCTGATCGGTAAAGACGCCATGCGCCGTTTGACCCACATTCGCACCCAGCACACGCAAGCCACCAACCAACACCGTCATTTCCGGCGCAGACAGCGTCAGCAGCTGCGCGCGATCCACGAGCAACCGCTCTGACGGGACAGAGTATTCAGTCTTGAGGTAGTTGCGGAAACCATCCGCGACCGGCTCCAACGGTTCAAAGCTTTCGACATCGGTCTGCTCTTGGGTGGCATCGCCGCGCCCGGGCGTGAATGGCACCGTCACGTCATGTCCAGCGGCCTTTGCAGCCTGTTCCACCGCAGCAGAACCGCCCAGCACGATCAGGTCAGCAAGCGAAACGGTCTTGCCACCATTCTGTGCCGCATTGAAGGACGCTTGGATGTCTTCCAGCTTGGACAGCACTTTGGCCAATTGCTCAGGCTGGTTTACTTCCCAGTCCTTTTGCGGCGCAAGACGGATGCGCGCACCATTGGCACCACCACGTTTGTCCGAACCACGGAAAGTCGCGGCAGAGGCCCAAGCGGTCGAAACCAACTCGGACGTGGACAGGCCGGATGCAAGGATCTGCGCTTTCAGATCAGCAACATCTGCATCATTGATCAACGGCTCGGTTGGTGCCGGGATCGGGTCCTGCCAGATCAGGTCTTCCTGCGGGACCTCTTCGCCCAAATAGCGGGTCTTGGGGCCCATGTCGCGGTGGGTCAGCTTGAACCACGCGCGGGCAAAGGCATCGGCGAACTCTTCGGGGTTTTCATGAAAACGGCGCGAGATTTTTGAATATTCCGGGTCCATCTTCATCGCCATATCCGCAGTGGACATCATGATCGGCACTTTTCTGGACGGATCTTCCGGATCGGGGGCCATGTCCTCTTCTTGCAGGTTGATCGGGCGCCACTGATGTGCGCCTGCCGGGCTCTTGGTCAGTTCCCAGTCGTATTTGAACAGAACGTCGAAATATCCCATGTCCCATTTGATCGGGTTCGACGTCCATGCGCCTTCCAGACCGCTGGTGATCGTGTCACGGCCTTTGCCGGATTTGTAGGTGGACAGCCAGCCAAAACCCATCGCTTCCAGCGCGCCTGCCTCAGGTTCCGCACCTACATGGGAAACATCACCCGCACCGTGGGTCTTGCCGAATGTGTGACCACCTGCGGTCAGTGCCACGGTTTCATAGTCGTTCATCGCCATACGGGCAAAGGTTTCGCGGATATCCTTGGCAGAGGCGAGCGGATCAGGATTGCCATCAGGCCCTTCGGGGTTAACGTAAATCAGGCCCATCTGCACAGCGGCAAGCGGGTCTTCCAGCTCACGATCACCGTGATAGCGGCTTTGCTCGTGGTCAGTCGTGGCAAGCCATTCGTCTTCGCTGCCCCAGTAGATATCTTCTTCGGGTTCCCAGATATCAGCGCGGCCACCGGCAAAGCCGAACGTCTTAAAGCCCATGGATTCCAGCGCAACATTGCCTGTCAGGATCATCAGATCAGCCCAGGAAATATTATTGCCGTATTTCTGTTTGATCGGCCACAACAAGCGGCGGGCCTTATCAAGGTTGCCGTTATCAGGCCAGGAATTCAGCGGCGCGAAACGCTGCGATCCGGCACCGCCACCACCACGGCCATCGGCGGTCCGATAGGTCCCGGCGCTGTGCCAGGCCATGCGGATGAACAACCCGCCATAATGCCCGTAATCAGCAGGCCACCAGTCTTGGCTGTCGGTCATCAGCGCGTGCAAATCCTGCTTCACCGCCTTCAGATCAAGCTGTTTGAACGCTTCGGCATAGTCGAACTCTTCGCCCATCGGGTCGAGCGCCGGCGCATGCTGATGCAGCACTTTGAGGTTCAGCTGGTTTGGCCACCAGTCGCGATTCGAACGCACATCAACAGTGTGCAGTGTGGCGCCGTGAATGACGGGGCATTTGCCCGCCTTTGGTGCATCATTTCCGTCCATAGGTCTCTCCATTGGCTTGCAAGCATGTCATGCAGCGAGTGTGTGTTATGCGATGCTTGGTTATGAATGATGACGCCAACGCGACATACCCGATCACACGAACCGGTTGTCTGCTTGCTACTGTCACCAAATCTCCGCCCTTCGCTAGCTTGCGCACTATACCCGATTTCATCCATTGGAATAAGTTGTATTTGGTAATGAAAGTGATAGTTTTATCTTATGGGTAACTTGACACTCCGCCAGCTTCGCTACTTTGATGCGCTTTCGGTTCAGCGCCATTTCGGCCGTGCCGCCGATGTCTGCGCCGTCTCGCAACCTGCATTGTCGGTTCAGATCAAGGAATTGGAACAAACACTGGGGACCACCCTGTTTGAACGGGGGCACAGGCAAGTGCGTCTGACAGGGTTCGGAGAAACGTTTTCCGAACGTGTCAAAGACATCTTGCGCGCAGTGGACGAGCTGGAAGATCTGGCGCGCGCGGCAGACGGGACCTTTGCCGGGCGGCTGCGCGTGGGGGTGATCCCGACGATTGCGCCCTATTTTCTGCCGACGTTTGTCGGCGCAATGTCCGGCAGCTATCCCGAGCTTGATATCCGTATCCGCGAGGCGATGACCGAAAGACTGATTCAGGAACTCTCTGACGGGCAGCTTGATCTGGCCATCGTGGCACTGCCCGTATCAGAAGAGACGCTGACAGAGCGGCCATTGTTCGATGAAAATCTCGTATTGGTGCGTCCAATCGCACAGGCAGGCCACCCGTTGCCCACGATAGATGAGCTGCGCGAAATGCGCCTTTTGCTGCTGGAAGAAGGCCACTGCTTTCGCGATCAGGCCTTGTCGTTCTGCAACCTGCAAACCGCCGTTCCGCGCGACGGTTTCGATGGCAGTACCTTGTCAACGCTGGTGCAAATGGTGGGGGCTGGCATGGGGGTGACGCTGATCCCCGAAATGGCGATTCCCGTCGAAACCGGTTCCGCGCCCGTATGTGTCGACAGATTTGAAGCACCCCAGCCAAAGCGCACAGTGGGGATGGTCTGGCGCAAGAGCAATCCGCTGGCGGACCAGTTCGAAAAAGTAGCCGTATTGGCGGCTAAGATGGCATAACGAAAAACCAGCGCGCAGCGAGCGACCCACCGCACCAACTTCTGTGCTGTCCTTGCCGCCGCCATTCGCCGGTTCCCGACACCAGCACACAGATCACCGTTGCACCGGCGGCTGCATCACGTAGGCTCGCCGAAAAATGGGGGATATCATGCGCGATTTTCACAAACCCGGACGCTCGGCCGTTCTTTCCACCAACGGTATGTGTGCCACCTCGCACCCGCTTGCGGCCAAGACGGCGGTGCAAATTCTCGAATCAGGTGGCAATGCGATGGATGCCGCGATTGCCGGGGCAGTGCTGCTGGGGATATGCGAGCCGCAGATGACTGGCATCGGTGGCGATTGCTTTGTGCTGTTCACGCCCCCCGGTTCGGACGAGGTGAAGGCGCTGAACGGCTCGGGCCGGGCCCCTGCCGCAATCGACGGTGATGCATTGCGGGCCAAGGGTGATGTGATCGCCCCCTATTCTGCAGACGCGGTCAGCATCCCCGGCGCGGTTGACGCCTTCTGTCGTCTGTCCAAAGATTGGGGCAAGATCGGGCTGAAATCCATCCTCGCCCCCGCCATCCACTACGCCGAGGCCGGGGTTCCCGTCGCGCCGCGCGTGGCCTCTGACTGGGCGCAGGCAGTCGATAACCTGTCTGGGCACGCACGCGATCTGTTCTTGATGAACGGGGCGGCACCTGCCCAAGGCGAAATCTTCCGCGCCCCCGGTCAGGCCAAGGTCCTGCGCGAGATCGCAATGAACGGGCGGGATGCGTTCTACGAGGGCGACATCGCCGAAGACATGGTGGACACGCTGCGCGCCCAAGGCGGCACACACACGCTGGACGACTTCGCCAACACCGCATGCGATTATACCGACCCGATCAGTGGCGGCTATAGCGGGTTGGACCTGTACGAGCATCCGCCAAACGGGCAGGGGGCCACGGCGATCCTGCTGCTGAATATCCTGAAACATTTCGACATCGCGGGCATGGACCCATGGGGTGCCGAACGCGCGCATATTGAGGCAGAGGCAACCAAGCTCGCCTATAATGCCCGCAACAGGTTCTTGGCCGATCCCGATCATATGACGCGGCTCGACCATATGACCGCGCCCGAAACGGCGGCGAAACTCGCGGCTCTGATCGACCCTACCAAAGCGATGCCGGGCAATGTACCGGGGGCCGAGGCAGTGCATAAGGACACGATCTACATTACCGTGGTCGACAAAGACCGGATGTGCGTGTCGCTGATCTATTCTGTCTTCCACTCCTTCGGGTCGGGGATCGCCTCGGACAAATACGGCATCCTGTTCCAGAACCGGGGCGCGGGGTTCACGCTGGAACAAGGGCACCCGAATGAGGTCGGCCCCGGCAAGCGCCCCATGCACACAATCATCCCCGCGATGCTGAAAAAAGACGGCAAAGCAATCATGCCCTTCGGCGTGATGGGCGGGCAGTACCAATCGACAGGGCATGCGCGCTTCGTCAGCAACATCACCGATTTCGACCTCTCCCCGCAGGCGGCGATGGACGCACCGCGCTGCTTTGCCGAAGGCGACGTGCTGAACGTGGAAACAGGTTATAGCGACGCGGTGCGGCAGGCGCTGTCCGACCTTGGGCACAATGTGCAGACACCCGAAACCGCCATCGGCGGGTCGCAAGCGATCCTGTTGCATGAAAACGGTGTACTGGAAGGCGGCAGCGATCCGCGTAAGGACGGGTGTGCAATCGGGTATTGATATTGTCCCGGCTAAATGGTGCGCATGAACGCGCACCCTACGTCGCTACCATTTCCCGTAGGGTGTGCGTTTATGCGCACCTCATTCACCCCGCCCGAAGCGACCGCAAAAACAACCCGATCCCACCGACAAGCAAAACCAATATCGTGATCAGATCAAAGGCCGTCATCCGGTCCAGCTGCAACGTCATATTGGCAATCACGCCGAACACTAGGGCGACCAGCGACCCACCGGCCAGCAACCACCCCATCCAGTTCTTCGAATTGTAGAAAATCATGCCCACGCCGAACATAAACGGGATTAAAATCATACCGCTGGTGATCGACACGCCGCCAATGCCAAAGGCGCGCGCGCCAAGGCCAAAATTCGGGCGGACCACGATCCCATCCAACAACAGATAACCACCGCCGATCATCATGATGATCCCGATCAGAAAACTGCCTGTGCCACCTGCTGAACCGCCTGCACCTCTGGCCATCACTCGCTCCGTCTTTTTTGTGGCGCGCACGTCCCGCGCGCTTCAAACTTTACTAGCACGGTAAGATTTGCACCGCACGCCCCATTCATCCGGGCCAGCCAGCAGCAAAGTCCGACGCAAGTCCGATAGGTATCCGACCGGTCAAAACCCCAAAAATTCAGTTGTTAACCTGTCGAATCATGGGTCCGATCCAAACACGGCCCGGAACACCACCGCGCGTTGCGCCGGGTCAGATCATCGCGCGTAAATCGGCCATTAGTGTCGTCAACAGTTTCTCATACAGTTCCCCCGTCAGCCGATCATCTGCGTCAAAAGCATTCCCGGAATCGGCTACCAGCACCTCTGGCCCCTGCAAGATGCGGGTGCGAAATGGCATCATCGCCAGACGCAGCGAAAACTGGCTACGCTCGCCCCCCGCGCGGCCAGCGGCGGCGGACATGATCGCCAGCGGCTTGTCCTTCCACGGGTTGCCCTTGGTCCGGCTCACCCAGTCCAGCGCGTTCTTCAACACACCTGACAGCGCCTTGTTATATTCGGGTGTGGCAATAATGATGGCATCCGCGCTGGAGATCTGATCGGCAAGGGTTTGTACCGCTGGGGGAATGCCTTCTGCATCTTCCAAATCCCCGTTATACAAGGGGAAATTCAGATCACCTTCGATGAAATGATCCGGCGCGAAAAGCGTCGCCGCGTGGCGCATCAGCTTTGTGTTGGTCGATGCCTGGCGCAGCGACCCGGAAATACCCAGTAGCGTTGTCATGTCGAAATCCCCTTGAAATGTCAGCAATACACCTAGCCGATCCGGCGCAAGAGGCAAGCCAGCCGCTTGCCAGTTCCGGCCCCTTCGCACATGGTGCGCGTGGAGCGATCAGGGAGGCGGCAATGATCCGGCATGGCGGCAAAATTCTAAGCGATCAGCTGATAAAGCTGGGCGTGCGGCGGGTGTTTTCGGTGCCGGGTGAAAGCTTTCTGGCAGCACTCGACGGGCTTTATGACAGTGGTATCCAGAATATCGTCTGCCGACAGGAAGGCGGGGCGGCGATGATGGCCGAAGCCTATGGCAAGATGACCGGCCAGCCCGGCGTCTGTTTCGTGACCCGCGGTCCGGGGGCCACCAACGCCAGTGCAGGCATTCATATCGCCCGGCAGGACAGCACCCCGCTGGTGATGTTCGTGGGCCAGATCGACAACCGGCATACGGATCGCGAAACCTTTCAAGAGGTTGATTACAAATCGCTTTTCGGCGGGCTTGCAAAATGGGTCGCGCAGGTCGATCACACTGAACGGCTGCCAGAATATATCGGGCGCGCCTTCCGGGTAGCGATGTCCGGGCGGCCGGGTCCGGTGGTGCTGGCCTTACCGGAAAACATGCTCAGCGCCGCCGCCGAAGTCGCGGATTTGCACCTGCCCGATAGCATCAGCCAGCCCGTTCCTACGGATGCAGTGCAGGCGATCATGCATGTTCTGGGACAAGCTGAAAAACCGCTTGTGGTGGTCGGTGGGCCGCATTGGAACCGACAGGCGCAGGCGGATCTGCAAGCCTTTGCCGAACGACAGAACCTGCCCGTTGTCACCGCTTTCCGACGGCAGGATTACATGGACAATCACCATTCACACTTTGCTGGAGACCTGAATGTGGGGATCAATCCAAAGCTCGCGACACGGGTGAGAGACGCAGATACGCTGATCCTGCTTGGCACCCGCTTCGGCGATATCGCGACACAAGGCTACACGCTCGTCGATCCCGCAAATCACGGCAAATCAATCGTGCATGTGCATCCCGACCCGGACGAGCTGGGCCGGGTCTACACCCCTGACATTGGCATCGCAGCCACCGCCCCGTCAGTCTTGCGCGCACTGGCCGATGCGGAACCCGTAGGCAATTGGGAGGCTTGGACCGCTGAGGCGCGCGCAGAATACGAGGCTTGGGCTCAGCCACAGGAAAGCCCCGGCACGCTGAAGCAGGAAGAGGTGATCAAATGGTTGTCAGACAACCTGCCCGATGACGCGATCATCACCAATGGGGCCGGTAATTACGCGGCATGGCTGCACAGATACTTTGTTTATAAGCAACATGGTACACAGCTTGCGCCGACCTCAGGCTCCATGGGCTATGGGTTTCCTGCTGCGATCTCAGCCGCTATCGAACATTCGGACCGGACAGTGGTCTGTCTTGCCGGGGATGGCTGTTTTCAGATGACCTGTAATGAGCTGTCCACCGCGGTTCAGCATGGGGCGAAACCCATCGTGATCGTCATAAACAACGGGCGCTACGGCACGATTCGCATGCATCAGGAAAAGGCCTATCCGGGCAGGGTGTCAGGCACCGCGCTGGCCAATCCGGATTTCGCCGCACTCGCCCGCGCCTATGGCGGGCATGGCGAAGTGGTGACCGAAACGGCCCAATTCGCGGATGCGTTCAACCGGGCGCAAGCCGCTGGAACCGTGGCGATCATCGAATGTAAAGTGGATGAAGAGGCGCTGGCGACAGGTGCCACCCTCACCGCGATCCGCACGGCTGCACAGAAGCGCTGACAATTGCTGACGCAGAAATTGTTTGCAAATTTGCTGCGAAAATTTGTCAACAACCGTCAGACTTCGGTCCAACAGGTCGCGGTGTTCTCTTGCCAGTCGTTCTGGTGCAGCAGCGGTGTGTCATCATCAAACGCTGGCGTGCCAAGGCACAAGTAGCCGGTCAGCTGCCAGTTTTCAGGCACGTTCAGCCTGCGGGCAACGACAACCGGGTCCAGAATTGACACCCAGCCCACCCCAAGGTTTTCGGCCCGCGCCGCCAGCCACAGGGTATGGATCGCGCAGACGGTGGAATAGCTCAGCATTTCGGGCATGCTCTGTCGTCCCAGCCCATGCCCCTCATCCGGGCTTTGCTCTGTGAAAATAGCCAGATGCACCGGGGCCTCTTGCAGGCCTGCCAGCTTTAACCGGTTATAATCAGCACGCTTTTCATCATCATAAATCGCCCCGGCGGTTTCATTGGCCGCTTTAAAATTACCAATCACGGCATTTCGAATCTCGGGTGAAGTGACCTGCAAAACCCGCCAAGGCCGGGCGTTCCCGACCGAGGGGGCCATATCCATCGCGCCCCGCAATCGGGCCAGCACCTCTGGCGCGACCGGATCAGGCCGGAAATGCCGCACGTCGCGTCGCCATTGTAACACGTCCTGTAGCGCATCCCGGTGGGTCTGGTTCAGTTTCATTCAGACGGGTTTCCATTTGCCGGATTGCGCGGGCAGAAATGCCTCAACCGCTGCAGTGGCGATGACGGCAGTATCACCGCTTTCCGGGTTCGGCACGTTTAGCCCGCCCGTGACCGCCCGCACTGTCGCGCGACCACGGGGCAGACCTGCGACCAACGCATCGCAGTCGATCTTGTCAGGTGCTTGCACCGCCACCGTCACCTGCACCCGCATCACGCTATGGTCCAGACCGATGCTGTCAAAGATCGGCAAAGTGGAATGACGGATCGCATCCTCGATCGCGCGGGCGGCGGCCTTTTGATAGTTCATCCCATGCAGGTCATTGCCCATGCCCATTTCGATGATCACGCGCTGTTCAATCATGCCGGCACCATGTCAAAAGAAACGCTGATCGCGACATTAGCAATCACGGTCGGCTTGCCATCGGGGCGGGGGATATCCAGCCCACCTGTGGCGACGGTGATGGTCGGCTGGCCATAAGGGAAGATATCAAGCAAGCTGTCCACATCCACCTGATCAGGCTGTTGCACGCCGATTTGTACGTCAATCAGCATCGCTTCTTTTGGAAAACCAAAAAGTTCGGCCATATTGATCGAGTTATGCCACAGCGCATCCTGCAAACCGCGCCGCGCGGCCTGCGTGTAATCCTGCCTGCGCAGCGATGTGCCCATGCCGAATTCGGTCAAAACACGGTGTTTTGGCATCCCTAGTTCCTTTCGCCAGCTTACGCGCTTTTTAGCGAAAGAAACGGGTTAACGCGAGAACTCTCGCGTCGCGGCATCCCATATCAGCCCGGTATTTTGTGCCAGCCGCTTGCAGCTGTCATTCAGCCCCAGACGGTTCGACCATTTCCCGATGGATCGAACAGGGATCGCGTGGATATCGCCGAACCCATCCACAAGCACGCATTCCTCTGGTCCGGGGCCGCTGCCATTGTCGCGCTGGCCAAAAACAAAATTCTTGGGGTTCATGTCGCTGGCGCGGATATTATGCGTAAACAACCGGGCGACCGTATCGTTCAGCAGGCTCAGCTGTTCATCGGTCAGCGTGCCTTTCTTAACCTTGGCACCCAGCGTTTCGCCAAGCTGCCCATCCGGTGTCATCACCCGCTCCGTCAGACAGCCAAGGCCCATATTCGTAGAAACAAAGCCGAACATATGCGACATGGGCGCATGAAATTCAGGCTCCGGATGTTTGAGCATGACCCGCAGGTATTCGGTATATTCCTTGCGGATCTGCCGCAACCGCGTGCTGGGAAACCAGCGATCCATGACCCCGTTAAAGTTCCGGCGCCGCGGCATATCGCTGTTGGATTTCAACACTTTGATCAGTTTGTTGCGATCAGTGGGGTGCAAATAAACAGCACGCTGCACGCCGCTCGCGACGAGATTACTTGCAGGAAGGATCAGCGCGTATGTCATGAAAGATTTACATAAGCGCTGAACCGGAGAGTTCAATTACAGATGTTCCATCTGATATCGCGATAGCGACATTTTTATCAGGCGCTGCCTCGGATCAATACTCCACCCCGATCTGCGCTTTGATGCCGGACCGGAACGGGTGTTTGACCAGTTCCATTTCGGTCACCAGATCGGCCAGTTCGATCAGGTCGTCATGGGCGTTGCGGCCGGTCAGCACGACGTGGGTCATCGGTGGCTTGTGGTCGCGCAGGAAGCTCACGACCTCGGCGATGTCCACGTAGTCGTACCGAATGGCGATATTGATTTCGTCAAGCAGCACCATATGGTTGCTTTCATCCAGGATCAGCTCTTTCGCCTTGGCCCAGGCCGCCTGCGCCATTTCGGTGTCGCGGCTTTTGTCCTGCGTTTCCCAGGTGAACCCTTCGCCCATTGTGTGGAAGGCGCAGATATCGGTGAATTTCGACAGGATCAGGTCGCGCTCACCAGTGCTCATCCCCCCTTTGATGAATTGGACGACCGCGCATTTCATGTCATGGGCGATGCAGCGAAAGATCATGCCAAAGGCGGCGGATGATTTGCCTTTGCCCTTGCCTGTATGCACGATGACCAGACCTTTTTGATCGGTTTTCGTGGCCATGATCTTGTCACGGGCGGCTTTTTTCTTAGCCATTTTCATCGCGTGGCGGTCGTCGTTGCCAGCCGGGGCGTCAGATTGATTGTCTTGGGTCATTGGGATGCTCCTGCAGAAGATTTGTCGCGCATGCTGTGCTGTCGTCCCATCAGGCGCGTGGGTAAATAAAGGCGGCGCAGTCTTTTTCGTCCGGATAGCATAGGGGCGCGCAATTGGCGAATACCCGGCTGTTCAGTGCGACCAATTCAACGGTTAGCTTTTCGGTATAACTCAATTTTCGGTGAACCATTTTGTCCAAGCTGCATTTCCTTACTGAACCGGGTGCAATGCCCTGAAGACATTGGAAGGAAAGAAAAATGCAGTATTTTTGTGGTGCTTTGTTTGTGAGCTATCTTGGTATGGCGGCACTTGCGACCGGCTTCTAAGCCGCAGGCTGATGATGGATTGCTGAATGTAACTGCTGGTCATTCCGCTATCCGTCATCCGCAAAATAAATAAAGGGCGTCCGGCTAGGGCGCCCTTTTTCATGTTAAACGCGGCGACCGGCAGGGCTACCAGGGCGTGACGCCATCCGGTTCGACGAAACGCCCGCTATCATCGCCGTCTAGCGCATATTGCACGGGCAATGCAGCACCCTCTGCCGGGGTCATTGTGCCGTATCCGGTCAGGTCGGTCTTGACGAAGCCTGGGCTGACGGAATTGACCTTGATGCCTTCGCTTTTCAATTCTTCATGAAGCTGCACCGTCAGCATGTTCAGCGCTGCTTTCGAAGCGTTGTAACCGATGAACTGGTTCGCATAATATGCCGATGCCGGGTCGCCGTTCAGCGTCAGGGACCCCAGCGAGCTTGACAGGTTGATGATCCGTGCAGCATCGCTCTGGCGCAGCAGCGGCAGCATTGCCTGTGTGACAGCGAGCGTGCCGATGAAGTTGACCTCTATCACCTTGCGGACGGCGTCGATCGATGCCTGCCCCGGCGTGCCGTCGGCAAAGTCGAAGATACCCGCATTGTTGACCAGCACATCCAGTCGCCCGTGATCCTGTTGTATCTGCGTGGCGGCGGCGGAGATGGACGCTTGATCCAGCAGGTCCAGCGAGATGCTCGTGACCTCCAGCCCGTCCCCGGCAAGATCGGCCAATGCAGCAGCGGCCCGTGCTTCATCGCGGCACCCGATGATGACTTGCAGCCCGCTCTGCGCAAGCTGGCGGGCGATTTCCAAGCCGATGCCTTTGTTTCCCCCGGAGACGAGGGCGATGCGTTTCTGTGACATGTGTCTTTCCTTTTGTGGCTTCTCCGTCAAAATATGAAGAAAGACTCAGGTTTTGGATTCGCATATGGGCGCTGCTGCATCGACCCCCCTCAAGCCCCGGAAAATACCGGCGCAAAGCCGATCACGCGTGACCGTGGACGCCATTTTCGAGGCCACCATTCAGGTTTTGTTGAAGGGCGGTATGCAGGGGCTGACGACCACTCGCGTGGCAGAGCGGGCGGGTGTCTCGGTCGGCACCATGTACCAGTATTTCCCCAACAAGCAGGCCTTGGTTTACGGGCTGAACGAACGTTATCTGGATAAACTCGCCGCCCGGATCGAGGCGACCTGTGAAGCGCAGTCAGGCGCGCCTCTGGCGCAGATGATCGACGCGCTGATCGACACTTATTGGAAGGCCAAGACCGAACGCGCGGATGTTACGCGGGCGCTTTATCGCTCGGTCGCGGAACTGGACAATGCCGCGCTGGTCCATGACTTTGCCGCGCGGGTGGATCGCGCGACAGAGGCGATGCTGGCCAGCGCATCGGATGCCGTATTTGCGGATGTGACGCGGACCAATCTGACGTTGGCTGCGGTCATTTACGGGACGGTTCGCAACGCATTTGAGCGGGGCCTGTCATCGCAAGACGCCGAGGCATTACGTGCGGAGCTGGGGCAGATGTGTCATGCCTATGTTGCCGCGTTGGGTCGGGACTGACGTTAGGTCAGCAATCCCGCGATCCGTGCACGGGCGGAGTTGGATTTCGGCTGCCAGAGGTTTCGGTCGATCGCCTCTTGCAGGCGCTGCGCGATTTCCGTCAGGGCAGGGGCATTTGCGTCAGCGATGAAATCGCGGGTGGCGTCATCTTTGATGAATGCCTCTTCCACCAGATCGAAATGATGGTTGCGCACGGCACCGGTGGTGGCGGCAAAGGCGAAGAGGTAATCGACCGTGGCGGCGATTTCGAAGGCACCCTTGTAGCCGTGGCGTTTGACGCCCTCGATCCATTTGGGATTGACCACGCGGGACCGGACGACGCGGCCGATTTCATCGTCCAACGTGCGGATGACGGGCCGTTCGGGGCAGGAATGGTCGTTGTGATATATCGGCCGGTCCTGCCCCTGCAGCGTACTGATTGCAGCGGCCGCCCCGCCTTCGAACTGGTAGTAATCATCGCTGTCGAGGATATCATGTTCACGATTATCCTGATTTTGCACGATAGCTTCGGTTTGGGACAGGCGCTGTTCCATCGCAGCACGGGCTTTTTGCCCTGCGGCACCGGCGCCATAGGCGTAGCTGCCCCATTCCAGATAGGCTTCGGCAAAGTCGGTTTTGTCGGTCCAGATACGTTCGTCGATCAGCGCCTGAAGCCCTGCACCATAGGCCCCCGGTTTTGAGCCGAAAACGCGGGACTGATCCTCGCCCGCCTGCGCGCGGGCGGCGGCGGGGTTGAGGTCTGTGGGTTCGTCCAGCGCCTGCACGGCGCGGGCGGCTGAATCCACCAGCGCAATCAGCTGCGGGAAAGCGTCGCGGAAAAAGCCAGAAATGCGCAGGGTGACGTCTATGCGCGGGCGGCCGAGCACCGATTGTGGCAGGATGTCGAACCCAGTGACACGGCGGTTGGCGCTGTCCCATGTGGGCTTCACCCCCATAAGCGCCAGCGCCTGTGCGATATCATCGCCGCCGGTGCGCATATTGGCGGTGCCCCAAGCGGTGATCAGCATGCTACGCGGCCAGTCGCCGTGATCTTGCAGGTGTTTTTCGATCAGCAGGTTGGCGGACTTCCAGCCAAGTGCCCAAGCGGTTGGGGTGGGGACGGCCCGGCTATCGACGCTGAAGAAATTGCGCCCGGTCGGCATCACATCAAGCCGCCCGCGGGTGGGCGCCCCGGACGGGCCCGGGCTGACGAAGTGCCCTGAAAGGGCGGTGAGGAGGCCCGCCCCTTCATCCTTGCCACAGGCGCGGATGATTGGCAGGATATTGTTTTGGATTTCGGTCAGGATGGCCTGTGACGCTCGCGGGGTAAACCCCGCATCGCCCCACCCGCCATCCCGCAATGCTTGCTGACAGAGGTTTTCGAGCCGTTCGACCGTGTCGCCATTTGTACGCCAAGTGGTGCTGCCTTCCAAAGGATCGGGTTTTTTGGGGGCAGGCGCACCCAGATCGCAATCCAGCGGGTCGATTGACAGGTCAAGGTCAGCCGCCAGCGCACGCAGCAGCGAGGCATTTTTGCCTTTGCCATCACCACGCGGCACGCGGGCTAGAGCGATGGCTAGATCACGTTCCTGCTGCCCCGTCGGGGATTGCCCAAAGATGTGCAGCCCGTCGCGGATTTGCGCCTCTTTCAGCTCGCATAAGTATGCATCAAGCTTGCCCAGATCGCTGTCATTATCCCCGGTAAAGCCCGCGTCTTTGGACAGGCCCGTCACGTCTGACAGCGACAGGATCTCGCGGCGCAGGTGCTGGGTCCGGCGCGGATCAACACCAGCGGCTTCGTAATATTCATCAACCAGCGCTTCGAGATCGCGCAGGGGGCCATAGCTTTCGGCGCGGGTCAGCGGTGGTGTCAGGTGGTCGATGATGACAGCGCTTGTGCGTCGTTTTGCTTGGGTGCCTTCGCCCGGATCATTCACGATGAACGGGTAGATATGGGGGGTGGGGCCGAACACCACCTCTGGCCAGCAGGTTTCGGACAGGGCGACGGCCTTGCCTGGCAACCATTCCAGATTGCCATGCTTGCCCATATGCACGATCGCATCCGCGCCCCAATGGTGCCGCAGCCAGAAATAGAAGGCGAGGTAGTTATGCGGCGGCACAAGGTCGGGTGCATGGTAGGTTTCGGTCGGATCGATATTATAGCCCCGCGCCGGTTGCAGCCCAACGACAGCATTGCCGAAACGGTGGATCGACAAGGCGAAACCGGCGGGTTTCGCACGGCTGGATGCCTCCGGCGGGGATATTTCTGGCCAGAAGAAGGGATCTTGTTCCGGCGTGCCCCAGCGTGTGGTGATCTGTTCTTTCACGTCCCACGGGAGCGCGTCGAAATGTTGTTGGTAGACATCAAGCGGCAGGAATTCACCGCCTTCTTTTTCCGCCCTGTCGGTCAGCCAATTGGTGGGGCCCGCCATGATTTGCTGCATCAGCGCAGCGCTGTCAGCGGGCGGGGTGACCTGATAGCCATGCGTCCGCAGCAGGTTCAGGGTGTGGATTGTCGCAGCCGGCGTATCGAGCCCGACACCATTGGCTAGTCGCCCATCTTTGTTCGGGTAATTGGCAAGGATCAGCGCGGTTTTCTTATCGGCCGCAGGGGTGCGTCGCAGTTGCGCCCAGTTGCGGGTCAACTGGCTGACGAAATCAATTCGATCGCCGCGCGCCTGATAGGTGGCGATGGGACATTCGGTGGCGTCGTCAAAAAATGCCTCGCCCTTGAAGCTGACGGCACGGGACAGGATGCGCCCGTCCACCTCTGGGAGGGCGACGTTCATCGCGATGTCGCGCGCGGTAAGGCCATGCAGGCCTTCGGCCCAGCTTTCCTCGGACGCGCCGGAGAAGATCACTTGAAAGATTGGGGCATTATTGGCGAGCAGCGGGTTGGTTGGGCTGTTGTCCCCGTCATGCGGCGAGCCGACGGCGAAGGCGGTGCAATTCAGGATCACGTCGGGCGGCGCGGCGTCGAAGAGTGTGGCAAGCGTGGCGGTGCTGACCGGGTCCTTGAGGCTGGCGACAAAAATCGGCAGCGGGTTCAGCCCGGCGCGGCTGAGACTGCGAGCCAGCCGGTTGATCGGGTTCAGCCCGCCGCCCTGTACCAGCGCGCGGTAAAAGATGATCGGCACAATCGGGGCGTCATCCACCCAAGCACTGCGGGCCGCATCCAGATCGGCGATACCGGCGCCGGGCCAATAGACACCTGCGCGCAGCAATGGGGCTGGTGCGGCAGGTTTGTCGCCACTATCCAGCATGACCTTGGCGTAATGCAGCAGATTGGTCGCGTTCTGCGGGCCACCTTCGATCAGATAGGACCAAAGCGTGTCGTAATCTTGCGCGTCGATGGTGGACAGCGCGCGCAGTTCTGGATCAGGTTTGTCATCACCGGGCAGGGCGACAAAAGGCACGCCAGCCTCGTGCAATCGGGCGGCATATTGCACCAGACCGTATTTCCAATAACCCGCGCCGCCAAGAATCCGCGCAATCACCAGCCGGGATTTTGTGGCACAATCGTCCAGATGCAAATCAACCGACATCGGGTGTTGCAGGTGCATCAGGTTGGCCAGCCGCAAGCTGGGCGGGTTGTCCATCTCGGCACGGGCATCGGATAGGGCCGCCAGTTCGGTATCGGCGGCAGAGATGATCACCACATCAGCCGGACTCTGGCCCAGATCGACCGGTTCGGTGCCGTCAGAAATCGCGCCGGGGGTTGCTGCAAGCAGATGCATCAGCGCTGGCTCTGTGGTAGCTGCGCACTAAATGAATAGGATATCAGATGGATTACAAAGCTGCAGGAGCCCCGAAAATGGGAAAGAACGCGCCGAAACACCGCGAGCATAACGCGCACGGGTCGGGCAAAAAGCCGTTCGGGCAACGCCCCGACAAGGACGCGCTGCTGGATCGCATGAAAAAGGCCCAAGGCGTTGACAAATCGCAGGATCGTCCCTCCGATCCGGCCGATGACATGGATGTGGACGAGGCCGGCGGCAAGCCGATGCGTGATCTCGAGAAGCGGCGCGGCTAAGGTCACAGCGATTTCTCCATGAAGACAGAGGATTTTGCAGCGGCGTAATCACCAAACGGACCGCAATCGGTGAAGCCATGGCGGCGATAAAGCTGATGCGCGGCATGCAGAAGGTTGCCGGTTTCAAGCTTTAGCTGGCTGACGCCTTCTTCGCGCGCAGTATCTTCAAGCTGGCGCATCAGCGCATCGGCGACGCCTTTGCCGCGCGCGGCCTCATCCACGAACATGGATTTGATTTCGGCGTAGCCCTGTTTGATCGCGACCGCACCGGTGCCAAGGATGCTTTCACCCTGACGTGCGGTGAAGAAATGGATGTGGTCGGCAACAAGATCATCAATATCGAGAAAAAAGTTATCCTCTGGTGGAAACAGACTTTCCATCAACGCATGGCTTTGTTTCAGCAAAGCGACCGCGCCGGGATGGCGCGGGTCGGTTTTTTCGACAATGATCATGCTTGCAGCGCTGTGGTGATTGCAGCCTGATCCAGCCCTGTTTCGCCGATCACCACCAATCGGGTTTCGCGGGGGGCGGTGCCAAAAGGCTGATCGAAATAGGTGTCCACACGCGGGCCAACAGCCTGTAACGTCAAACGCATGGGCTTGCCGTCCACAGCAACAAACCCTTTCAGCCGTAAGATACCATGGGCGCGGATCACATCGGACACCTGTGCGGCAAAGGCGCTGGCGTCGGTGATTTCACCACGGGTGACAATGAAGGACTGAAACTCATCATGACCATGGCTGTGTGCGTGGTCATGGTCGTCTGCGTCATCATCGTGGTGGTGGTGATGGTGGATTTCGTGGCGGGCGGCAAGGTCAGCCTCTGCCCCGATCCCTTGCCCCAGCAGTACGTCGACGGGCAGGGCACCCATGCTGGCGCGGACCACCTGCACCCCATCGCGGCTTTCGGATTTCAGGCGGGTGGTCAGGGCTGTCGCCTCATCCTCTGCCAGCAGGTCGATTTTATTCACGACGATCATATCGGCGCAGGCCACCTGATCTTCGAATAATTCCGACAGCGGTGTTTCATGGTCAAGGTTTTCATCCTGCGCGCGCTGGGCGTCTACGGCGGCGACATTATGGGCGAATTGCCCGTCATGTACCGCGCGGCCATCGACCACGGTGATGACACCATCAACGGTGACTTTGGTGGAAATACCCGGCCAGTTGAAAGCACGCACCAGCGGTTGCGGCAGCGCAAGGCCAGAGGTTTCAATGACGATATGATCGGGCTTGTCTTCACGGGCAAGCAGCTGTTCCATTGTGGGGATGAAATCATCGGCCACGGTGCAGCAGATGCAGCCGTTTGACAGTTCGACAATGTCACCTTCGGTACAGGTTTCTTCGCCGCAGCCTTTGAGGATGTCACCATCGACGCCAAGATCACCAAATTCATTGATGATCAGCGCGATTTTCTTGCCGTGCGCATTTTGCAGCATGTGACGGATGAGCGTGGTTTTTCCGGCGCCCAGAAAGCCGGTAACAACGGTGGCGGGGATTTTGGCAGGCATCTGCGATCCTTGTCAGCTTTGACCAAACGGAATGACGGCCCCTGCGGGACCGCCATACGACATATTTTGATGTGTGCTTCAGGCGGTGATTAGCGCCACAATCGGGCCTTCGATGATCTCTAGCGCAAGGAAGATGCCCACACCGGCAACCATCGCGCCGCCAAGACGGGCGTTGATGGCTTGTGCGTCATTGGCGCCGAGTTTTTGCACGGCCCAGCCAGCGGCGATGGCGATCAGATATTGGATCACGCCAAGCCCCAGCAGGTAGCCTGTCAGCACAGCTCCGCCAACGCCGCCTTCTTGTTCGGCGATGGACCCGCCAAAGGCCGACCCATGGAACAGTCCAAAGAGCGCAAAGAGCAGCATTGCGGCGGTGGGGGATAAGGCTTTGCCCGACAGAACAACGCCGCCCAAAACGATCAGCGAGACAACGATTACGGTTTCGGCCAGCGGCATGGCGATGCCCGCATACATCAGTGCGCAGCCTGCAAGCATTGCGGCGATATAGGCCGCAGGTGTAAGCAAACGCTGGCTGGTAAAGGCAGCGGCGATCCCCATCGCTATCACAAAGAACAGATGGTCAAAGCCAAGCACGGGGTGGCCAACACCTGACAAAACGCCGTGGGTGAAGGTTTCCATCGGCATCCCGCCCAGCGGGTGATGGGCCAAGGCAGGTGAAGCAGCGAGGGTCAGCCCTGCAGCGGTGATTAGTTTTTTCATGTCAGTCCCCTTTGGATCTTAATAAAGGGGGGATTTCATGGAGCGGCCCGCGATTGCCCGGACCCGAACCCCCACGGAACACCCCGTCCGTTGTCGTTATCCGAACCTGCGGCCCGGTGTATGGCTGGTCTCCTGGCTTGCGGGTCACTGCACGTTACGGCCTTCCCGGTTTCCCAGTGGCATTGTCGCAACGCACTTTCCGCATACAGTCGCGGGGGCGGCTGTGGCATCGGGCCTCCGATAAGGATCGGCCTTTCCACATTCCCATTTGATCCCCTGATGCTTGGCATATGCGGGGAACCATACGTACATCGTTGTGCGCTTTGGTGGGCGGCCTCGTCAAGATACAAAGCGCGTATCCGCGCGATGATGGTTTTGGTTTTTGACGCAGTGCAGTCGTAGGCGGGGGTGTTGTCGGCCTTACGCGGCATTCGCGTCAGGTTTTTATGAATTTTTCTGATGGTATAAGGGGTAGATCAATCACGATGGGCAGCGCAGGGTCTTGAAGCTATCAATGCGCAATTGAGTGCGGCAGTGTCGCAGGACAATTCCGTCGCCATCGCCAGCTTTTTAAATCACTTTTTACTGATTTTTCGATCGACACCAAAACCCCAAAATTTTGCGCATAGTTTGAAGAGAATGACACATACGCTTGGCCACAAAGGATGTGGTTGCGTTAGCTTAAGTCCCCAAAGGGCGCATTGATACCGTAAAACGCGCGGTGTTTTTTTCTGCTACTGCTTTGCCTTACTGGTCAAAGGCTTTATGGTAGTCAGAGCACACACCACACTCGGGTTCGGAAAATGGTACAACTGACACTTCCAAAGAATTCTCGCATGACGGTCGGGAAAACCTGGCCAAAGCCGGAGGGCGCCACCAATCTCCGCAAAGTGCAGATCTATCGCTGGAATCCGGATGACGGGAAGAACCCGCAGTTGGACACCTATTTTATCGATATGGATGATTGCGGCCCGATGGTTCTGGACGCGCTGATCAAGATCAAGAATGAGATCGATCCGACGCTGACCTTCCGCCGCTCCTGCCGTGAAGGGATCTGCGGGTCGTGCGCGATGAATATCGACGGCATCAACACGCTCGCCTGCATTTACGGGCTGGATGAGATCAAGGGCGACATCAAGATCTATCCGTTGCCGCATATGGCGGTGATCAAGGATCTGATCCCCGACCTGACCCATTTTTACGCCCAGCACGCCAGTATCATGCCGTGGCTGGAAACCAAGACCAACCGGCCCGCCAAGGAATGGAAGCAATCAATCGAGGATCGCAAGAAGCTCGATGGGCTTTATGAGTGCGTGATGTGTGCCTCATGCTCGACCGCCTGTCCATCCTATTGGTGGAACGACGACCGGTATTTGGGACCAGCTGCACTGCTGCACGCCTATCGCTGGATCATCGATTCGCGTGACGAGGCGACGGGAGAGCGTCTGGATGATCTGGAAGACCCATTCAAGCTCTACCGCTGCCACACGATCATGAACTGCGCCAAGACCTGCCCTAAGGGGCTGAACCCGGCCAAGGCGATTGCGCATATCAAGGGGATGATGGTCGAACGGATGGTGTGACCAGCATCCGCGTTTTGACAAGGACAATCAAATATAGGGTTCGCCTGATTGCAGGCGAACCCCACCGGTCATTACCGGCCACGGCCATCGGCGTCCCCGCCTGTTCCGTGCAAACACAATCCCGCGACATGGTTAACGCTTTGTTATTATTGGCCCGGAAATATCCTGGGGGAGACCCGCAGGGTCGGGGGCAAAGCCCCGAAAGAACAGCGTCAGAAAACCATTGCGAACCCCGCTTGGCTGGCGATGATGCGTCATGATTGAAAACGACCCACCCAGTGATGCCGCAGCCCGTCGTGCAATTGCACCCGTGATCTGCTACCCGACTGCAACATTGCCGCAACCCGACATGGCGCTGTATGATGCGGCCCGTCAGGACGTGCAGGAAACCGCGCGCGTGACCGTGACTCCGCGCGATGCGAATTATATCGTCGTCCCTGCTGGGCATTTTCTGCGCATCCACAGTGTACACGGCCCACAGGTCGGGGATCTCAACCTGTTCAATGCGCATGATCTGTCTGAGCGGTTCTATTCCGGCAAAACCCGTGCGCTGCATGGTACGCATGTGACCACTGGCGACAGGCTGTGGTCGTCTTTCCCTGCTTTGCGCCCGATGGCGACGATCACGCATGACACGTTGGGCTGGTATGGGATCGACCAATATGGCGGCTCTGTACATGACGTGATCGGCACCCGGTGCGACCCTTATACCGGACGGCTGCTGTCGGGGGCGGATTACCATCATTGCTGTCATTCCAACCTGACCCGCGCGCTCGCCGATCATACCGACATGGACCTGCATGACGCAGAGGCGCATGTGCATGACGTGCTCAACGTCTTTATGTGTACCGGCTTCACCCGCGACACCGGGCAATATTTCATGAAAGCCAGCCCGGTGCGACCCGGCGACTATCTAGAGCTATTTGCCGAAATTGACCTGCTTGCGGTGCTCAGCGCTTGCCCAGGTGGCGATTGCGGCGCGGAACATTCCAGTGATGTTACGCAATGCTATCCATTGGAAATGCAAGTACTTGCCCCGGACCCCGCCCGGCTGCTGGGCTGGTCGTCCCCGCAAGCGAATGGCTATGACCGCAGCCACGGGCGGTAGGGCTTTCCGCATCATGGCACCGGTTCGGACCAGAGTGTCCGGGGCTACTTGCCGCGCAGCTTCATAGCGTCGACAAACGGCCCCCGATTTTCTTAGGTCACACGGCTTTATGCAAAGGCTGCCTGCAATGCGATTTCGATCATATCGCCGAAACTGCGCTCGCGGTCCTCTGCTGGCAATGCTTCGTGGGTGATCAAATGATCACTGACTGTGAGCACGGCAAGCGCCCGGCGGCCATGTCGCGCAGCGAGATTATAAAGCTCAGCCGCCTCCATTTCGACACCAAGAATACCGTGCCGGGTCATTTGTTCATTCAGGTCTGGTCGTTCATCGTAAAATGTGTCCGATGAATAAATGCTGCCCACATGGGTGGTCACGCCCTTTTCCCGCGCCGCCTTTTCGGCCGCGACCAATAGTGCGAAATCGGCACAGGGGGCAAAATTGAATTCACGGAAAATGCTACCGGACGGCGTCGCAATGGAAGAGGCGCTCATCGCCAGAATAACATCACGAATCCCCACATTTTCCTGCATGCCACCGCAGGACCCGACGCGCACCAATGTCTGGACGTCATAGTCACTGATCAATTCATTGGCATAAATTGACAGGGACGGCATGCCCATGCCCGACCCTTGAATTGTCACATCATGCCCGTGCCACGTCCCGGTAAAGCCCAGCATACCGCGCACCTGATTAATGCAGCGAGGATTTTCAAGATAGGTTTCAGCGGCCCATTTGGCGCGATAGGGATCGCCGGGCATCAATACCGTCGGGGCAATATCACCCTTTTCTGCGTCAATATGAATTGTCATGATCATCCCCTTTTGTCGGTTTTTGACAGCTTATGATACGGGTACGGAAAGTGAAGCGGAATGCGCGTGTTCAGGCCAAGGGACAATCAACCAATGGCAGGGACAATAACACTTGTTTGGGCTGTCAGGTGGGGGCGGGTGCAGCGCAATTTGCTGGTATTCAACAAGAATGCGCTGCTATCGTAAATGTCCCTTCGGTTATTTCTGCCCGAAAAGAAAACGCTCTGGTATCAGATTTCCATGTCTTCTGGGGGCTTCCCAGCGGCCAGCGCAGTTTTGAACCATTCAGGTTGGCGTCCCTTACCGGTCCATGTTTGTTCGCTGTTTTCGGGGTTACGGTATTTGGGAGCAGATGGTTTCTTTGCGCCACTACCGGGTTTGCGGCCACGTTTGGGCGCCGCTGGTTCAGCGGTAATTTCATCCAGCGAAAACCCGTGTGCCGCAGCAGCTTTCTGAGCGGCGGCAAGTGCAGCTTTCTTTTCTTTTCCTGAAACGCGTTCCAGAGCCTTATCGACATCCGCTTTCAGTTTTTCCAACTCCTTGCGGGTCATGGATTTGAGGTCTGACTTCATAATACTCTCCAATTCAACTGGTCACCCATAGCACGCAGCACTATAATACAAATGTGTAAACCGCAATATTCTAGCCAAAAGTATAATCAAGGCACGAAAAAGGGTTTATTCGGCTGCGTGGGCCCTTGGATCGACAAGTATGATGATATCCTGCATGATCTTATTTAATTCGAAATCTTTCGGCGTGTAAATCCTCGCGATACCCATAGCATACAGTGAATTCACGTCTTCGCTCGGAATAATGCCACCAACAATAACCGGGATATGGCCACAGTCAACTTTCTTCAGTTTGTCCATTACATCCTGCACCAGTTGGATGTGAGAGCCTGATAAGACGGACAAGCCAATAACATGGGCCTCGTTATTTTGTGCGGCGGCGACAATTTCATCAGGCGTCAGCCGAATACCTTCATAGCTGATATCCATACCGCAATCGCGGGCGCGGGCGGCGATTTGCTCAGCCCCGTTGGAATGCCCGTCCAGCCCCGGTTTGCCCACCAGCAATTTTAGACGCCGCCCCAATGCGGCGCTGACCAGATCCACCTGTTCGCGTAGATCATCCAGACCCTCTGTCCGGTTGGATGGGTTGCGGCTGACACCGGTCGGCGCGCGATATTGGCCAAAGACGGTGCGGATCACATTGGCCCATTCGCCCGTCGTTACACCGGCTTTGGCGCAGGCAATGGAGGGCCCCATGATATTCGCGCCAGAGCGTGCGGCCTCTGTCAGCGCTGCAAGGGCGGCATTGACAGTTTCACCGTCACGATCCGCTTTCCATGCGTGCAACCGACCCAGCTGATCTGCCTCGGCCTGTGGATCGGCGACCATGATCGCATCATCGCCTGCTGTCAGCGGCGAAGGCTCTCCTGACTGCCATTTATTGACGCCGACAACTGTCGTTTCACCTGTTTCAATTCCGGCAATCCTTGCCGCATTGCTTTCGACTAATCGCGATTTCATATAGGCAATCGCGCCCACCGCACCGCCCATTTCGTCAATTTGCGCCAATTCAGCCCGCGCGCCTTCTTTCAGCGCATTGACTTTGCGCTCAATGGCCGGGTTTCCGTCAAAAAGATCATCAAACTCCAGCAGGTCCGTTTCATAGGCCAGAATTTGTTGCATCCGCAGTGACCATTGCTGGTCCCAAGGGCGGGGCAGGCCAAGTGCTTCGTTCCAGGCCGGTAATTGCACTGCGCGGGCGCGGGCGTTTTTCGACAGCGTCACGGCAAGCGTTTCCAGCAGAATACGATAGACGTTGTTTTCAGGTTGCTGCTCTGTCAGCCCCAATGAATTGACCTGCACCCCATAACGAAACCGCCGGTATTTGGGGTCTTCCACATTGTAGCGGGTGACACAAATTTCATCCCATAATTCGACAAAGGCGCGCATTTTGCCAAGCTCCGTCACAAAACGAATGCCCGCATTCACGAAAAACGAAATGCGCCCGACCATTGCCGGGAAATGGGCTTCCGGGACCTTGCCTTTCAAGTCATCAAGCACCGCCGTGGCTGTGGCCAGTGCAAACGCCAATTCCTCTTCCGGCGTCGCACCCGCCTCTTGCAAGTGGTAGGAACAGACGTTCATCGGGTTCCACTTTGGCAGGTGCTCACGCGTATAAGCCGCCACATCGGTAATCATCCGCAGTGACGGTTCAGGCGGGCAGATATAGGTGCCGCGCGACAGGTATTCCTTGATGATATCGTTCTGCACAGTGCCCTGTAGGGCCGCGACATCCGCGCCCTGCTCTTCGGCGACCGCAATATAAAGCGACAATAACCAAGGGGCCGTCGCGTTGATCGTCATAGAGGTGTTCATCTGGTCCAACGGGATCTGATCGAACAGCGCCCGCATATCACCCAGATGGCTGACTGGGACGCCAACCTTGCCGACCTCGCCCTTGGCCAGCACGTCATCGCTGTCATAGCCTGTCTGTGTCGGCAGATCGAAAGCCACAGACAACCCGGTCTGGCCCTTGGCAAGGTTGCTGCGGTAAAGTGCATTGGATGCGGCAGCGGTCGAATGGCCGGCATAGGTGCGAAACAGCCAGGGGCGATCTTTCGGCGTCTGCGACATGGGTGACCTCTGATTTGTGACGAAACGATATTACTCAAATAACTTAGTAGGGGACATTTTATGCCATTGTCAATTCGCTGCGTTGCGGCATGACAGGATTTACCAATCCGCGCTTCCCTGTCACGGTCTTGCGATGACGCAAACCGTTTCCATGCCGCTCTGGGTTTTTGTGCTGATCGTCCTGTTCGCAGCGGTGACTTTCGCGTCGCATTTTCTGTTTCCATCTGTGCGCTGGTTCTTTCGTAAACGGGCAGAGCGTGTGATTGCGCGCGTCAATCAGCGCCTGCAACGCCCGATCGAGCCGTTCAAGCTGGCGCGCCGCTATGATATGATCCAGCGGCTGATCTATGATCCGGCGGTCACACAGGCCATTGTCGAACATGCGCGTCGGCAGAAAATCCCTGAAAATGTAGCGTTCGAGCAGGCCCGGCGCTATGCACGCGAAATCGTGCCATCCTTTTCTGCCACCGCTTATTTCAGCTTTGGAATTCGGCTGGCGCGCTGGCTATCGAAATCGCTCTACCGGATCAAGCTGGGCACGCTGGACCGCAAGCGCCTGTCTGAAATCGACCCCGATGCCACGGTGATCTTTGTGATGAACCATCGCAGCAATATGGATTACGTGCTGGTCACCTATTTGGCCGCAAATGCTGGGGCGCTCTCCTATGCTGTTGGTGAATGGGCGCGGGTCTGGCCGCTCTCTGCGATCATCCGGGCGATGGGCGCCTATTTCATCCGGCGCAAATCGCGCGGCAACCTCTACCGTAAGGTGCTTGCACGCTATGTGCAGATGGCGACACGCGGCGGGGTCAGTCAAGCGGTCTTTCCAGAAGGCGGGCTGAGCCTTGATGGGAAACCTGCGCCGCCCAAGAAAGGGTTGCTCAGCTATATTATCGAGGATTTCGACCCGACACAGCGCGATGTCATCTTTGTGCCAGTGGCGCTGAACTACGACCGGGTGCTCGAAGACACATTCCTGATTGCCGCCGGTCAGTCGGGCGAACGGCGCTTTCGCCCGCCGCTTTGGAATATCCTGTGCCGTGTCAGCCGCCATATCTGGCTGCGGCTGACACGGCGGTTTCATGGGTTCGGCACAGCCTCTGTCAGCTTTGGCGATCCGCTGCGATTGTCAGAAGTCGCGGGCGGCAAAGATACTGACGTGACTGATGCGGTGGCGGCCGAACTCATGCGCAGAATTGCTGCCGTGATCCCTGTGCTGGGCGTGCCGCTGGTCGCGCGTGCATTGCTGGGAACCGGCCCGACAACGATCAGCGCGCTTGAGGCAGAGGTCCACGCGACGATCAACACGCTCGCCACCAGTCACCTGCCGCATCCGCGCAGGCAGCCAGCCACCGTTGTGCAGGATGCAATCGCACATCTGAAAGGCCGCGGGCTGATCGAAACATTAGCGTCACAGGTGCAGATTACCGATCAGGGCCGCACAATCCTGCCATATTACGCCAACTCCATTCAGCATCACTTTGATGCGGGGGCAGAAAACACCGGCTCAATGCTGCGTTCGCGAGGTAATTAAATTACAAAATATTATCAATTATGATTGCATAATTGCTTTACCATTGTGTATCACATGATGGAACGCCCCGATTCTGCGGTGCGGCAAGACATGGATACGAAGGATGGAGAGCACGATGGCCCTGGATCAATCAGCCCAAGCGGCGACCTATGACGCGCCGAAGAAAGACCTGTATGCGGTCGGCGAGATGCCCCCATTGGGGCATGTGCCCGCGCAGATGTACGCCTGGACCATCAGGCGAGAGCGGCACGGCGAACCTGACAAGGCCTTCGCGGTTGAAACCGTCGATTGCCCAAAGCCTGACAGCAACGAAGTGCTCGTTTTGGTGATGGCGGCAGGGGTGAACTACAATGGCGTTTGGGCCGGGCTTGGCATTCCGATCAGCCCCTTTGACGTGCATGGGGCTGATTACCACATCGCCGGGTCCGATGCGTCGGGGATCGTCTGGGCCGTGGGCGACAAGGTCAAACGCTGGAAGGTCGGCGATGAGGTCGTCATTCACTGCAATCAGGACGACGGCGATGACGAACACTGCAATGGCGGCGACCCGATGTATTCGCCCAGCCAGCGGATTTGGGGGTATGAAACCCCGGACGGCTCCTTTGCGCAGTTCACCTGTGTGCAAAGCCAGCAGTTGATGCCGCGCCCGCAACACCTGACATGGGAAGAAAGCGCTTGCTACACGCTGACGCTGGCAACGGCCTACCGGATGTTGTTCGGTCACGAACCCCATGATTTGAAGCCGGGGCAAAACGTGTTGGTGTGGGGGGCGTCGGGCGGCTTGGGCTCTTACGCGATCCAGTTGATCAATACGGCGGGGGCAAATGCAATCGGTGTGATCAGCGATGAAAGCAAACGCGACTTCGTCATGTCACTGGGGGCTAAAGGCGTCATCAACCGCAATGATTTCGGTTGCTGGGGGCAGATGCCCACGGTGAACACGCCGGAATATCAAGAATGGTTCGCGCAGACCCGCAAATTCGGCAAGGCCATCTGGGACATCACCGGCAAGGGCGTAAATGTGGACATGGTGTTCGAACATCCGGGCGAGGCGACATTCCCGGTTTCGACCTTCGTGGTGAAACGCGGCGGCATGGTGGTGATCTGCGCCGGGACGACTGGCTACAATCTGACGATGGATGCCCGCTATATGTGGATGCACCAAAAGCGGCTTCAGGGCAGCCATTTCGCGAACCTGAAACAGGCTTCAGCGGCGAATGCGTTGATGGTGGAACGGCGCCTTGATCCCTGCATGTCAGAGGTCTTTGGTTGGGATGAAATCCCCGCCGCCCACACCAAGATGCGCAAGAACCAGCACAAGCCCGGAAACATGGCGGTTCTGGTGCAGGCCCCGGTCACCGGACTGCGAACTTTTGACGACACGGTAGAGGCATCACAGGCGCGTTAGTGCGCGCCATTTTCGGTTTCCAGTGGGCGCAGCGCATGCAGGCTGCGCCCACTTTTTGTGCCGTTAACGCGGCCTTCGCCGAAACACGCTGTCTACCCGCTATTTATGGGGGGTATGAACACGTGGGTAAAATTTTCACGAATCAAATGCTACTATAAGTTGTTAACGGCGGGTTAAGGTTTAGAGAAGGATACGGTAAATGGGACATGAATGGATTATTGACGTTTTGGCGGATCTTAAATCCTTTGCAAAACAGAACGATTTACCACTTCTCGCTGTCCAGTTAGAAGAGACTTCGCTTGTCGCATCGGCGGAAATTGCTACAATGGTTGGGAAATCGTCTCCAGTGATGCGAGGAGACCATGCTGGAACTCGACCAATTTTTGCAAGCTCTGGATCAAGCCGACGCGCTTGATCAAATTCAACAGTTGATAGTTGATCTTCGTGATTACTGTCAGGTTGATCATATTGTCTATCACTGGGTCAGTGCCGACGGCGAACAATACGGCTTCGGCACCTATGATCCGCGCTGGGCGCAACGCTATTCCGACAGGGATTACTTGCGCGTTGATCCCGTTATCATCGGTTGTTTTCAGCGTTTCGATCCCGTCGATTGGAAGAAATTGGATTGGTCGTCCAAGGCCGCTCGGGCCTTTCGCAAGGATGCGATTGCACATGGGGTTGGCAATCAGGGATTTTCCATTCCGATCCGGGGACCAAACGGTCAACGGGCGCTGCTGACCGCCTCGCATAATACCGATGATGTGACATGGGAAGAATTCATGGAAACGCATCAACGCAACTGGATTTTGATTGCGCATTATCTGAACCAAAAAGCGCTCCAGCTTGAAAAGTCACGCACGCCTGAACCCATGCGCACATTATCACCGCGCGAGGTGGATGCGCTGACATATCTTGGGATGGGCTATAGCCGGGGGCAGGTGGCCGATCTTCTGAATATTTCAGAACACACGCTGCGGGCCTACATCGAAAGCGCGCGTTTCAAACTCGGCGCACTGAATACGACCCACGCCGTGGCGCGGGCGATCAGCGAGGGATTGATCGTCGTCGGCGGCGCTGCGCGCGCGGCGGCCGGCGGGTGGCCAGGGCGCGGCGAACCGGGAAACCTGTGAAAAGGCGTTTCGTTTCGAACCCGCGACATCAAACATCACCAATCGCATTTGCGCCAAAGATGATTGGCCGTAATTGATGATTCAGGGGTGAATCGAAACGCTCTGCGGCACGGACTAAAACCTCTAAATATTAATGAACGAAAGGCCCGGCATATTAATCGATCGCCGCTATTGCACTCATAAATCTTTTGCACGTTGTAATCGTTTAAAAGGTAGTAAGAATGCTTCGTTATATGTATGCGAGTGAGTTGTCTAAGTATCCGGTTCTTGAAGCGTCCATGTTCAGGGATCGTGCGGTTCAGTTTTCGGAACGCCTGAAATGGGCGGTCCATGTGGACGAAAACGGGTGGGAGCGTGATGAATACGACGCGAAGAACCCGCTCTATGTCATCTGGCAGAATTCCGACGGCACCCATGGTGGATCCATGCGGTTTCTGCCCACAACCGAACGCACGATGGTCCATGACCATTTCTCGGAACTGCTGAATGGCGCTGAAATTTGCAGCCCGTTTATCTGGGAATGCACCCGGTACTGTCTGGGGCAACAATCCAATGCGCGCATCGCAGCCGCGATGATGCTTGCAGGCGGCGAATTGATGCGGGCCTTTTCCCTGACCCACCTGCTCGGTGTCTTTGATCCGCGCATGGTGCGGATTTATTCCATGATCGGCGCATCACCAGAGGTCATTGGCAGCGCGGGCGAAGGTCGCGACAAGATCAGCGTCGGCCTCTGGGCCTATCGCCCCGAAGACCGTGAAAAAGTCCTGCAACGCGCAGGGATCAGTTCCGAGCTTTCCGAAGCCTGGTTCAGCAGATCCTTTGGCCGCGCAGTAGAACAAGCCCGCGAAGCGGCCTAATCCGCTGGAAGACCCGCGACGGGACAGATACTGTCGCGGCATGAACGTACCTGCCCTTACATTTTCAGAAGACCAGGCCGAGGCTTGGGATAATGTGGCCAACGCCCTGCGGCAGGCCGGCGTCGATCTCGACGACAGCCTGCTGCAGCCGCCTTTGTCGGATACCACATCCGTCATGGCGGTGATCGGCAAGGCTGGGTCGGGTAAGACCATGCTGCTGGCCCGGCTCTACAAAGCGCTGGAAGAAGCAGGCGTCGACGTGATTTCCGGCGATTGGGAGGGCCGCAAAAAGCGCGATCGCCGCACCCTCGCCATTCTTGCGCCCACCAACAAAGCCGCAAGCGTATTGCGCAATCGCGGCGTGCCCGCCACGACGATCCACCGAATTCTCTACACCCCGGTCTATGACCCCGAATATGAAAAAGTCGCGGAATGGCTGGCCGGGCAGGGCGATAAGCCCGAAATCGAAGGGCTGACCGATATGGCGCTCGACCGCGCCTATGCCTCTTATCAGGTGAACAAATCCGTCCCGGCCGCGCTGGCGGCGGCAGGGCTACGGGGCAGCGATTTCATCACCGGCTGGAAACGGCGCGAAGAACCGCTGGATATCGGTTTCGTCGATGAAAGCTCGATGCTGGATCAAAAGCAATTCGATGATCTGCAAGAGATTTTCCCAACCCTGCTGCTGTTCGGCGATCCAGCCCAGTTACCCCCGGTGCAATCCAGCGGCGGCATGGTGTTTGAAAGCCTGCCGGAAAAACGGGTGCTGACGCTCAGCCGCATCCATCGACAGGACGCGGGCAATCCGATCCTTGATCTGGCCCACGCGCTGGCCGACCCGCAGCTTGATTTCTATGCGTTCGAACGCATGGTCGAAGAGGCCGCGCAGCGCGACGAACGTGTGGTCATGGCCCAACGGGTAGAGGCCGATTTGATGGCGCGCTCCCCCTGTCTGGTCTGGCGCAACGCGACCCGCATCCGGTTGATCCACGCCTTTCGTGCCGCCTTTGATGCGCCGCCCGACGAATTGCTGCCGGGCGAGCCGCTGATTTGCGACGGGCTGGAACTGCCACTGAAACACCGCAAGAAACGTCTGGATCTTGAGGCGCGCGGCCTGATCAAAGGCGCGCAGGTTATCTATCTGGGGCCGGGCAAACGCCCCGGCTTTTCCAAGCTTTTCGTCATGGGGGCCGAAGAACCGCAGGTCGGCGTCGCCAGCATCGTCAAGATCGAACAAGAAGGCGAAGCGGAACCCTTCATCCCCTTCGCCGCCCGCATGGGTGCCACCTTTCTGCATGGGGCCGCGGTCACCATCCACAAGGCGCAAGGCTCGCAATGGAAAACCGTGCAGGTCTTTGCGCCCGATATCTACGCCGCGTCCCGCATGGGGCGGGTCGAGGCGGGGCAACCTTTGTGGAAACGCTTGGCCTATGTCGCGATCACCCGCGCCGAAACGCAGCTACGCTGGGTCGTGCGAAATCGGCTCGCCCGCCCGCAAGGCGTACTGCGCGTGGATGACCTTGAAATAACGGCAGCCCCGCTTGAGCTGAGCAAAGAGATGCTGTGAAAATCGAAACGCTTTAACGACGCAGCAGACTGAATGCAGCCGACGCGCCCCAACCGGCGCTGATGGCAATGAACAGCGACATCAGCCCGTAAAGAAACGCTTTTTCCTGCGCGAGATTGTAAAGAAAGCTTTCCAGCCCCACGCGCCTGACGGGGATCGCGGTGATATATTCATCAATCACACGCCCGTTCCGGGTCAGATAGATATGCGCCTCATAGATACCCTCGGTCAGGTTGGCGGGTAGGGTGATGGCCGCGCGGAACAGCGTATCCTCTTCCAGATCAACCGCCCCTTCCAACACCTGATACAGCTCAGCGCCCGACCGGATACGGATCAAGGCTTGGGTGAATTCGCGACTGTTCGCGACTTGCGATCCAACAGACCTGATCGCGCGGGGGATGGTGATCTGATAGCGCAGATCCTCGACATCGCGCAGAATATCCCTGACAGGCGCATTGGTTGCGACCGCATAGAAAGACGGCGCTGAATCCACCTCAACCGCCTCTGTATTGACCCAGATGCCCAAGCGGCGGGCCTTGCGGCGGACCATGATCGGTGCGTTGGGCCCGGCGACGGTGACGATGACGCCAAGCTCGCTCTTGTCCGGAATCGGCTCTTCGCGCTTGATCGCGCCAAAGACCAGAATATCCGACCCTTCGAAGGTCGCGGTGATTGCCACCTGATCGCGGCTCAGGCCCAGCACGATTTCCTCGGCCTTTGCGGGCAGTGCGCAGATCAACAGCAAAGCGAACAGCCGGATCATGACAGCCCCCCGGTGCCCAGAGAATACAGCTCGGCCGGTTCGATCAGCAGGTCCAACCCGAGTTTGCCGCAGACCAGCAGCACCAGCAATGCCAGAAGAATGCGCAACTGCTCGGCCTTCATCTTGACGCCGATCCGTGTGCCGAACTGCGCCCCGATCACCCCGCCGATCAACAGCAGCACCGCTAACACCACATCAACGGTCTGGTTGGTGGTCGCGTGCAGCATCGTGGTGAATCCGGCGACAAAAATAATCTGAAACAGCGATGTGCCGATCACCACCTTGGTGGGCATGCCCAGCAGATAGATCATCGCAGGCACCATGATAAAGCCGCCGCCAACCCCCATGATCGCAGCCAGCATCCCCACCAGCATCCCCACCATGATCGGCGGAATGACAGAGATATAAAGCCCCGACACCCGAAACTTCAGCTTAAAAGGCAGGGCATGCACCCAGTTGTGCTTGCGCCGTTTTGGCACCGCGCCGGGCCTTTTGGCACGTTGGATCGCGCGCAGGCTTTCGACAAACATCAGCGCGCCGATCACCCCAAGGAAAACCACGTAACACAGCTGCACCAACAGATCGACCTGCCCCAGCGCACGCAAAATGTTAAAGACCGCAATCCCCATGGCAGAGCCGATCAGGCCGCCAATCAGCAGCACCGTCCCCATCACCATGTCGACCGTTCGTCGTTTCAAATGCGCCAGCAGTGCTGAAAAGGATGATGCGACAATCTGGTTGGTGCTGGTGGCCACGGCAACCGCCGGGGGGATGCCCACGAAAAACAGCATCGGCGTGATCAGGAAACCGCCGCCCACGCCGAACATACCCGACAAAATGCCGACCAATCCGCCTATGCCTAATAATAGAAAGGCGTTCACCGAAACCTCGGCGATGGGAAGATAAATCTGCATGAACTAGTCCGGGCGTTTGGGCCGCTGCGCGCAACAAGCACCTTTGCAAGGTTTCTGTCAAATCTTTGCGGCGGAATTATGCTGCCCCCGCAGCATTTTCGTCACGTGGAATCATCACTCAGGGTGATCTGGACCTAACGCAGAGTACTTAAGAACTCGCGAAGAACCTTTTCCAGCTTCGCCGCCCCAATCGGGGCCATGGCTTTGGTATGGGCATGGCTGATCGCCTCATCGCTCATGCCAGCGGCCATATTGGTGATCGTGGAAATCGCAGCCGCCTTCAGCCCCAAAAACCGGGCAAGGATCACTTCGGGCACAGTGGACATACCCACCGCATCGGCCCCCAGCAGTTTGATCGCGCGGATTTCGGCAGGGGTTTCAAAGGATGGGCCGGAATACCACGCATAAATCCCGTCAGCCATCTCTGTCCCGGTCTCAGTGGCGGCCTGACGTAATGCAGCCCGCAGCGCCGGATCATAGGCGTCCATCATCGGGACAAAGCGCGCATCGGTCGGTTCACCGATCAACGGATTCAGCCCCGAGAAATTAATATGATCCGTCAGGCACATGATCGAGCCAGTCGGCATGTCGGGCAGTAGCGATCCGGCCGCATTGGTGGCAATCACCGTATCCGCGCCCAACGCGCACAGCACCTCCAGTGGCAGGCGCATCGCGTCGGGCTTGCCGTGTTCATAATAATGCGCGCGCCCGCCGAAAACGGCTACGCGGGTGCCTTCCAGATCGCCGATCACAAGGTTCGGATTATGGCCCGACACGCCCGTGCCGGGAAAGCCGGGCAGATCAGCATAGGGGATGGCCACACCATCCACCGTATCGGCAATATGACCAAGGCCAGAACCAAGGATCAGGCCGATGCGGACCGGGGCGGCCCCTGCAACGGCCTTGATCTGATCGGCAATCTGCTTAGCGTTCTTTGACATATGGCTCGCCCCCTGCACGGGGTGGGATCGCCTTGCCCACGAAACCGGCCAAAATGATGACGGTCAGTATGTAGGGCAGCACGTCAAGGAATTGAGCATTCACCTGAAAACTCAGCACGCGTTCGATCACATCCGGACGTAGGGCCATCGCTTGCAAAAAGCCAAACAGCAGGCAGGCATAAAGCGCATACCAAGGGCGCCATTTGGCGAAAATCAACGCAGCCAGCGCGATATAACCACGGCCCGCGCTCATGTCTTTGACAAAGCCAGCCTGCAAGGCAGTGGCCAGATAAGCGCCCGCGATCCCGCAAAGCACACCGCAAATGCCAACAGCGGCGTAACGCAAAAACACAACAGAAACACCGGCGGTGTCCACTGCGGCAGGGTTTTCACCCACGGCGCGCAGACGCAGGCCGAACCGGGTGCGAAACAGGACCCACCACGTCAGCGGGACCATCAGCAAGGCCACATAAACAAGGGGCGTATGCCCCGAAATTAACTCGTAATAAATCGGCCCGATCACCGGCACGTCGCGCAGTGCTTCGGCGAAAGGCAGGGTGATCGGCTCGAACCGGCCATTGCCCGAAAGCTGCGGGGTACGCCCGCCTTGTCGAAACCAGCTTTGGGCAACAACAACCGTCAGCCCGGCCGCCAGAAAATTGATCGCAACGCCAGAAATCAACTGGTTGCCGCGAAAGGTAATCGAGGCCAGCCCGTGGATCACCGACAGCACGATAGAGGCACCAATCCCGGCCAGCAGCCCCAGCCAGACATTGCCTGTGACCGATGCGATCGCGGCAGACAGAAAGGCGGCGGCCAGCATTTTCCCTTCCAGCCCGATATCAAAGATACCGGCCCGCTCTGAAAACAGGCCAGCAAGACAGGCCAGCAAAAGCGGGGTCGCCAGACGCACGGTAGCGTCCAGCATCTGCAGAAGGGTCGCAAGATCCATTTAGGCTACTTTCTCCATCAGAAAGGGGAACAAGGCAAAGAACCGGTCCGCGACCTCGGGGGTGCTGCGCAGGGCGGCTTCGGCCTCGGCCTGTGTGATGTCATTGGCCTGCGTGCGGTCACGGCGCAGAAAGAACTGCAACCCCAGCATCGCGTCGAAACGCTCATCCGTGATGAACGGATCATGGGGGATACGGCGCATCACGGCCGCATTCGGACGGAACACATTGGTGCGGTTCTTGACGGCCAATAGGGCCACCAGATGCGGGGGCACATCGCCGCCGGGGGTTTGGTCAATCACATGGTGAATCCACTGGTGGAATTCTTCCATCGTAATCATGCCAAGTGCCAAACAGCTGAGCACAAAGCCCAGATCGGCACCAGTGTCATCCTCGACACCGATTTTGAAAGGTCCTGCCATTGTCATTTTTTATGCTCTCCTCATTGCCAGGAAAAGCCGCTCAAGCGGCATACGCACCATATTGTCCAGTGCGCCCGTGAACAGGATCACCAATGCCTGTATTACGATGATCAGTTCACGTGGGATCGACGTCCATAGGGCGAGTTCTGCGCCGCCTTGATATAGAAAGCCGAAAAGAAGGGCCGCAAGCAATACCCCGAAAGGATGATTGCGCCCCATGAGTGCGACGGCGATGCCAATAAAGCCAGCGCCCTCGGCTGCGTTCAGGACCAGCCGTTCGGCCTCGCCCTGTACGTTGTTGATGGCCATCATGCCGGCCAAAGCGCCGGAAATTAGCATAGAGACCATGATAATTTTTGTCGGGCTAATGCCCGCGTATTTTGCGGCCGATTCAGACTGGCCGAATGACCGGATTTCATAGCCAAGCCGGGTCCGCCAGATCAGCGCCCAGACGGCAAGACAGGCGGCAAGCGCCACAAAAAAGCTTATATTGGCCGGTGCACCGCGAAAGACCGTGCTTTCGCCAAAGCTGAACATATCCTGAAACGATGGTAGATGGGTTGGCTCGGGGAATTTCGACGTCGCCGGTTCCATGCCCGGTGCCTTAAGCGCGCCAATCAGCAGATAGTTCAGCAGGGCCGAGGCGATAAAGTTGAACATGATCGTCGTGATCACGATATGGCTGCCACGTTTGGCCTGCAAAAAGGCCGGGATCGCGGCCCATGCCGCCCCGAAAATCGCCGCACCAACAGCCGCACCCAGCAGCGCCAGTGACCAATGGGGCCAAGGGATATAAAGACAGACAATCGCCACGCCCAGCCCGCCCAGCAGTGCCTGCCCTTCGCCACCGATGTTAAACATCCGTGCGTGAAAGGCCACAGAAACCGCCAGCCCGGTAAAGATGAAATTGGTCGCGTAATACAGCGTGTAGCCCCAGCCATAGGTCGAACCTAGCGCGCCCTCGACCATCAGCTTCAGCGCAGCCCAGGGGTTTTCACCAATGGCGACAATCACCAGCGCGGACAGGATCGCGGCCAGAAGGATCGAAATCAATGGAATCAGAACGACATCGGCCCACTTTGGCATCACGTCCATGCCTCAGACCTCCTTGCGCGCATTGCCAGCCGCATGGGCCAGATTGGCCTCAACAGCCTCATGGATCGGACCAGATGGTTCGGTTGTCATCCCGGCCATCAGCAGGCCAAGTTCTTTTTCATCTGTATTCTGAGGCATCCGCTCGCCCATTATTTTTCCGTCGAACATAACAGCAATGCGGTCGGAGAGCGATAAAATCTCTTCCAATTCAACGGAAACTAATAGAATTGCCTTCCCCTGATCCCTTAGTGCAACAATCTGCTGGTGGATGAATTCGATTGCGCCGATATCCACACCGCGTGTCGGCTGGCCGATCAACAGCAAATCCGGGTTACGCTCAATCTCGCGGGCCAGCACGATTTTCTGCTGGTTGCCGCCGGAAAAGTTCTTTGCCGCAAGCTTTGGATCGGGGGGGCGCACGTCGAAACGCGCCATCTTTTCGGCGGTGTCTTCGCGGATCGCGGCATTATCCATCAGCAGCTTTGACCGCTGGTAACGCGGATCATGGTGATAGCCGAACGCGGTATTTTCCCACGCATGGAAATCCATAATCAGCCCCTCGCGCTGGCGATCCTCGGGGACATGGGCAATGCCACGGGCGCGGCGGCTCTGACCGTTGGACTTTGTGCCGGTCAGGTCGATCTCTTCACCATTGACGCGGATCGTGCCTGTGGCCTTTTCATAGCCGCCCAGAACCTCCAGCAGTTCCGACTGACCATTGCCCGCAACCCCGGCGATGCCAAGGATTTCACCGGCATGCACATCAAAACTCACGCCCTTCAGGCGCTGCACACCTTTACCGTCGGTCACATTCAGATCGCGCACCTCTAGGATCGTGCGCCCGATCTCGGCGGGTTTCTTATCGACGCGCAGCAGCACCTTGCGGCCCACCATCAGCTCGGCAAGCTCCGGCGGGCTGGTCTCGGCTGTCTTGACGGTCGCCGTCATTTCGCCACGACGCATCACGCTGACCGTATCAGTGATCTCCATGATTTCGCGCAGCTTATGGGTGATCAGGATGATCGTCTTGCCCTCACGTCTGAGGTTCTCAAGAATGCGAAACAGGTGATCCGCCTCGGCAGGGGTCAGCACCCCGGTGGGCTCGTCCAAAATCAGGATATCCGCCTTGCGGTACAGGGCCTTCAGGATTTCAACACGCTGCTGCATCCCCACGCCCACATCCTGAATGACGGCATCCGGGTCCACGTTCAGCTCATATTCTTCCGCCAGCGATTTCAGCTCACGGCGGGCGCGGGCCAGCGACGGGCGCAGCAATCCGCTGTCTTCGGCACCCAGAACCACGTTCTCAAGCACCGTGAAATTTTCAACCAGTTTAAAGTGCTGGAACACCATCCCGATGCCGGCAGCGATAGCCGCCTGACTGTCGGGGATCGCCGTCTTCTCGCCGCTGATCCAGATTTCGCCCTTATCAGCCTTGTAGAACCCGTAAAGGATCGACATCAGCGTCGACTTCCCCGCCCCGTTTTCGCCGATAATCCCGTGGATCGTACCGGGCATCACCCGGATCGAGATATCCTTATTCGCCTGCACCGGGCCAAACGCCTTAGAGATGCCTTTCAGTTCGATTGCGGGGGCTTGTGACATCAGTTTTCACTTTCCATACAATAACCGCCGCTCACGACGGTGGCCGTCCCGTCAGAGTTTAGAACCGTATCGGTCCAAGCGCCACCTTCTGGTGAACGGCGAATTGTGACGATGTTGATCGCGCTGTCAGACGTGATCGTTTTCAGAAGCCACACCGCTTCTGTCGTGATTGCAGTCAGGGCATAACCCTGTGCGGCTGGCGCATGGGTCGCGGTCCGTGCAGACGGATCAACGGTGAAGCTGGCCGGATAGGCCGCCCCACCGCCGCGCCCATTGGCGTCAGCCGTGTTTTCCCAGCCCCATTGGCATGAAAAATGCATGACGTCGCTCATCGCGGACGCTGGACATAAGATCATGAATAGGAACGACAAAAGCAGTTTGGGCAATGGGCGCGCCTTCGATGCAAAGGGCCGCGCGGATTTCTCTGCGCAGCCCCGTAAGTTTGGCCAGTCAGCGGCGCTTAAAAGTCAAGCGCCGGGCAGGCTTCGTCGCTGGAATAGTCATGCACTTCCAGTGTCCCAGCGGCCATTTCGGCAGCGGCGGCATAGGTCGCCGACAGCATCTCATAGCTCACGATCGGCTCGTTATTGGCATCCATCGCAAAGCCGACGCCGCGGTTGCCCACGCTCATGACGTTGAACCCGGTTTCCAGTTCTTCACCGGCGATCATGGCCTCGTAAACAGCATTGTCGACACGCTTAAGCATGGATGTCAGGACCTGACCCGGATGCAGATAGTTCTGGTTGGCATCCACACCAATCGACAGGATGTCTTCATCGGCTGCGGTTTGCAGCACACCCACACCCGTGCCGCCAGCGGCAGCGAACACCACGTCAGACCCTTGGCTGATCTGCGCCTTTGTCAGTTCGGATCCTTTGACCGGGTCATTCCACGCAGCAGGGGTGGTGCCGGTCATATTGGCGATCACAGTGACGTCAGGGTTCACCGCCTTGGCACCTTGGGCATAGCCACACGCAAATTTACGGATCAGCGGAATGTCCATGCCGCCGACGAAAGACACCGTGTTGGTCTCAGACGCCATCGCCGCCATCATGCCAACCAGATACGACCCTTCATGTTCGTTGAACACGACAGAGCGCACGTTTGGCGCGTCAACCACCATGTCGATGATGGCGAATTTTGTGTCGGGATAGTCAGCAGCCACGTCGGCCAGCGATGACGCCCAGGCAAAACCTGCCATGACAATCGGGTTCGCGCCAGACTCGGCAAAGCGGCGGATCGCCTGCTCGCGCTGCGCGTCGGACTGAATTTCGACCTCAGCATAAGAGCCACCGGTTTCTTCAGCCCAGCGTTCGGCCCCGTTATAGGCGCTTTCGTTGAAGGATTTGTCGAACTTGCCACCAAGATCGAACAGGATAGCGGGATCAGCGGCAGCGCCACCTGCGGTCAGCGCCAGTGCGGCGGACGCGCCAAGGAATTTCTGCGTAAGGGTCATTTTTGGATCTCCCAAGTCGTTACACGAGGTTTACCGGGCGGAACGCGCCCCCTCTGTTTGCATTTGAACCGATCTACGTCGAGTCATCGTCAGATAAGGCCTTGCCAGTGGCAGAAGATCAACTGCTTTTTAACAGATTTGCCTTGCAGCACGCCCAAATCGACCTGTTTTCGGCGCGTGATGAACCCTTAGGCGGATCGCAGGTCTTTGCTCATAAGAATGGCTGCAACGGGCTGTCTGTCAGCCCTGTGATAATAGCCCGGCCTGCGCCCGGTTTCCTGATAGCCTGACTTGGCGTAAAGAGCACATGCGCCTGTATTATCTTCGGCAACCTCAAGAAAAAGCGTGGCAGCCCCGGCAGCCCGCGCGTGTGATTCTGCCTCTGCCAGCACCGCGCCCGCCAGCCCGCGCCGACGATGGGCGGGCGCTGTGGCCAAGGTCAGTAGCTCCGCTTCGTCCACAATAACGCGCACAAGCGCGGCGGCGCGTGGATCGCCGCAGGCAAAGGTGCCGCTGTGGGCCAGCAAAGCATCAAATTCTGACGCCGACCAATGCCGGCTGTCAGTAAAGGCCGCGCCGTGCAAAACCGCGAAATCCTCTGGCGTCACGGCAGGATCACCGGGGCCGAATCGCGGGGCGGGGCCGCATCGGCATTGCGCACATAAAGCGGGGCAGGGCGCGGGGCCGGACGATCCAGCTGCGCCGCCGTGATGCGCGCAACAGCGCCAATCAACATGTCAGCAGATTTTTCAGGGGCCGCCGGATGCGACAGCACCGCAGAGCTGCGGGGCACCAACACAGGTTTACCGGCCGCACCAGCCGCGTCGAAATCCTGCAGGTAACATTGGTCGCGTGGGGCGGGAATGAGTGCAGTCACAGGATAGCCAGCACCAAAAGCACGGGCCTCAAACCCGTTCACACCAATAGCAGGCTTGCCAAGGCCAAGCGCCAATCCACGTGCCGCTGAAACCGCAATCCTGATCCCTGTAAAATTCCCTGGCCCGGTGCCCACGCCCAGACCATCCAGATCACGCCAGCCCAACCCTTCGGCGGTCAGCATGTCTTGCAGCATCGGCATCAAATGCTCTGCCTGCCCTTTGGCCATCTCATCAACCCGCGTGACAATACGGTCGCCCAACAGCAATGCGGCGGCGCAATGCGCCGCCGATGTATCAAATGCAATCAGCTTGGTTTCAGGCAGCAACCGGCCGTACCTCGACCACCTCGGGGATGTAGTGGCGCAGCAGGTTTTCGATCCCCATTTTCAACGTCAGGGTCGAAGACGGGCAACCGGCACAGGCACCTTGCATATGCAGATAGACGATGCCGCGATCAAAACCGTGGAAGGTGATATCGCCGCCATCCTGGGCCACCGCAGGGCGGACGCGGGTATCAAGCAGCTCTTTGATTTGGCCCACGATTTCGGAATCCTCGCCGGTATGTTCGGCATGACCGCTTGCCGGGGCATGATCGGCGGCCATGACAGGCTGACCGGATTGATAATGCTCCATGATCGCGCCAAGGATACCCGGCTTGATGTGATCCCATTCCACATCATCGGCCTTGGTCACGGTCACGAAATCAAGCCCAAAGAACACGCCCGTCACGCCACCTGTCGCAAAAATGCGCTGCGCCAGTGGTGAATTTTCCGCCGCTTCCGCGCTCGGAAAATCAGCGGTTCCAGCGTCAAGAACCTTCTGGCCGGGCAAGAATTTCAGCGTCGCCGGGTTCGGTGTGGATTCGGTCTGGATGAACATGGGGAAACCCTTTTTTGCAGGCTTCAAATATGGGCGTCGCAGGGGGTGAAGTCAAGGATTAGAACTGTTCTAAATTGGCTTGTTTAGCGACACGATCAGGTGATTGCCTCCAGCCGCTCTTTCGACAGGTTGCCGGGCACGATGGTGATCGGGATGGGCAGGCTGCCAGACTGACGGCTTAGATGGGTGACCAACGGGCCAGGCCCCTTGTTGTCGACCCCGGCCCCCAGCACCAGCACACCAATATTGGGGTCTTCGTTGATCTGGTCCATAATTTCATTCAACGGCTCACCCTCGCGGATGATCAGTTCGGGATGAACACCCTGCTTGTCGCGCATCCATTTCGCGAAGACCTCAAAATGCACCTCAATCCGCTCGCGCGCCTCGGCGCGCATGATCTCTCCCACGCCGATCCAATGATTGAATTCATCCGGGGGAATGATCGCCAGAATCGCAACCCCACCGCCCGAATGGGCCGCCCGCATCGCGGCAAAACGCATCGCGTTCAGGCATTCGCGGCTGTCATCCAGAACGACCAGAAATTTACGCATCGGTCCACTCCCCTGCTTCGTGCCGATATTGTCGCATCAGCGCGATGCTGGCAACGGCTCTTGGGTGCGACGGATCAGGACCGGGATCAGGACCGACAAAAACAACAGCCGCGCCACATGCGCCGCCGCCACAAAGCCGGGGTTCGCGCCGATGGCCGCCCCGATCACGGCCATGGTTTCCAACCCACCCGGCGAAAACGCCACCAACACGTGCAGCATTGGCATTTCGACAATGCCAGCGGCGAACCACGCCGCCACAACCGCCAGCGCCGCCGCCAACGTCGTGCCTGCTAACCCGGCCAGCGCCGAACGGCGCAGCTCTGCCAGCGTGACCCCGGCAAAGCGCGTGCCGATCAACGTCCCAATGGCCGCCAGCACCGGGAATGCGATCCAGTGGCTTAGCCCGCCGGGGACCAAGCCCGACAGCCGGACCGCCGCACCGATGATCATCCCAGCCAGCAGCATCGGGGCGGGAACCGGCGTGCGCATCAACACAGGGGCCAACGCCAGCGCCGCAGCAATGCACAACGTCGTCTGCAACAGCGTCATCTCATGGATCACCGGTGCGTTGTTCAGCCCAATCCCAGTCTCAATCCCGGCCAGCGCCACCGCGAAAGGCACCAGCAGCGTCAGCGCTAAAAGCCGGATCGACTGCACCACCGCCACACCCCGCGTCGCCAGACCAAGGTCTTCGCCCAGCGCGATCACGTAGCTCAGGTGCCCGGGTGCCGCAGCCAGCAGACCCGACCGCCTGTCGGTCGGCATCAGCACCACCATCAGACGCTGGCCAAGGATAACCATCAGCAGGACAGCCACCCCCAGCAGCGCAAAGGCCAACGGCCAGCGCACCAGCGCGGCCACAGAATCAGGCGACACCGTTGCGCCAATCGCAATCCCGGCCAGCAGAAAGATGAAATTGCGCAGATGATGCGGGAATTGCAGCGGCAGCCCCATCAGCGATGCCAGCGTCGTCAAAATCGCGGGGCCGATCAGCAGCGGCACCGGCAATCCCAATGCAACGGCGGACAAGCTACCAACCGCACCCAACACGACAAGGCCAACCAAGCTGGCGGCAGACGCGCCCCAGGCGTTCATCAAGCAGAGGCCGCCCAATCCCAATACATCTCGCGCACGCGCTGCGTCAGCTTGCCAACCTGAAACTGGCGATCCTCAAACGCGGTAACCGGGGTGACTTTTGACATATTCCCCGACAAGAACACCTCATCCGCGGCGCGGAAATCATCAAAGGACAGCACCGTCTCATGCACCGCGATGCCGTCGGCGCGCAGGTTGGCGATATGGCGGGCGCGGGTGATCCCGGCCAGGAATGTACCATTGGCGATTGGGGTGAACACGTCACCGTCACGGACCATAAACACATTCGCCGTCGCGGTTTCAGCCACATTGCCCATCGCATCGGCGGCCAGCGCATTGCCAAAACCACGGGCGCGGACCTCGGCCAGCATCCGGGCGTTATTGGGATAAAGACAGCCCGCCTTGGCATTGACCACAGCACTTTCCAATGTCGGGCGGCGAAACCGGGTCAGCCCCAGCGTGGTCGAGGCCGTATCAGCAGCCATCGGGATTTCTTCCAGACAGATCGCAAATCCCGTCGCATCCGGATTGGGGACAATGGCCGTCGGATCGCCATTGATCGCCCAATACATCGGGCGGATATAAATGGCAGCGCCCTTGGGGTAATGTTGCAGGCCCTCGCGGACCAGTGCCACCATATCCTCTGTGCTGACCGTGGGAGTGATCATCAGCGCCGCCGCCGAATGGTTCGCGCGGGCACAATGCAGATCCAGATCCGGCGTCAGCCCATTCACGCAGCGCGCGCCGTCAAAGACCGTCGTCCCAAGCCATGATCCGTGATCCGCCGCACGCATGATCGGCACATCGCCATCATGCCATGCCCCGTCGAAATAAGTGCGGATATTCGTGCCTGTCGCCATGATCAGCCCTCCTGATGGGCAGAACCTACGGGGCGACCTGAACAAGGTAAAGACGCTGGGTGCGCCCGGTGCCGGGGGACACCGGACGCAATCGGTTCCGGGGTGTCAAAGGGACGAGGTTTATCACCGCGGCCGAAACGCGCGATGAGACTCGCGCATTACGAGAATCGAGGATATTGGATTCAGTTTTATGACATTGGTATTGCACAGTAAAACAAGGGGATTGGGTCGTATCGCCATGTCACCAGCAATACCCGCGCAACTAGCACGCCCCTCACATGACATACCGCAAAACACCAGTGACACATCATATGACATGCCCTTATGGGACTGGCGCAACCAAATAACCCGCATGATAGGGGTTATCATGTGTCCCTCGGCGATGCAGCGAACGCGCGCACCGCCTACACAAATCAGGAGCGGAGCAAACCAACGATGTCATAGGCTTCAGCCAGAACGGGCTGCGCGATCTCACGGGCCTTCTGCGCGCCTTCCCCCAGAATACGGTCAATCTCAGCAGGATCCGCCATTAGGCGGCCCATTTCATCGGCAATCGGGGCCAGCTTGGCCACCGCCAGATCAGCCAGCGCCGGTTTGAAGCGACCCCAGCCCGCACCTGCATATTCTGCGATCACAGCCTCGGCTGTCGTTTCATTCAGGGCGGCATAAATCTCGACCAGATTGCGGGCCTCGGGGCGGTCCTTCAGCCCATCCAAGGTCTCGGGCAGCGGCTCGGGGTCGGTTTTCGCCTTCTTCAGCTTCTTGGCAATCTTGTCCGCATCATCGGTCATGTTGATGCGTTCCATATCGCTTTCGCCGGATTTCGACATCTTCTTGGTCCCGTCGCGCAGGTTCATGATTCGCATGGCAGGGCCTTCGATGACCGGCTCGGTCATCGGAAAGAAGTCCGTCTTGAAGTCATGGTTGAACTTCGCAGCAATGTCGCGGGTCAGTTCCACATGCTGTTTTTGATCCTCGCCCACCGGCACATGGGTCGCGTGATACAGCAGAATATCGGCGGCCATCAGCGACGGGTAAGCGTAAAGCCCCAAAGATGCCTTTTCGGCATTCGCACCAGCCTTATCTTTGAACTGCGTCATGCGGTTCATCCAGCCGACACGGGCGACACAGTTGAAAATCCACGCCAATTCCGCATGGGCCGCAACCTGGCTTTGGTTGAACAGAATGGATTGCGTCGGATCGAGCCCCGCCGCTAGATAGCCTGCCGCCACCTCGCGCGTCATGTCAGCCAATGCCTTGGGGTCCTGCCAGACGGTGATCGCATGCAGATCGACAACGCAATAGATCGTCTGCATCTGGCCCTGCATCCCAACAAAGCGTTTGATCGCGCCCAAGTAATTGCCCAGCGTCAGCCCGCCAGAGGGTTTGATCCCGGAAAAAACGCGTGGGGTGAAGGTGCGATCAGTCATCGTATCATGTCCGGGCTGGATTTCAGGGCAGAGGTCGCATACCCATGCCAGACAGACCCGTCAACTTCAATGCAGTGCCGCACAAATGAAGCCTGAAAGCCCCCTGAATACGATCCCGCCACTGGTGATTGCCCTGACGCTCCTGATCGTCGGGATCGAGGTGGCATTCCAGCTCGGCAATGCCGGGATCATCGGCGGGCCGCGCGCATTGGGCTGGCGGCTGCAGGCGGTGGATTCCTACGCCTTTTCCGGCGCGGTGCTGGACCGGGTGTTGGTTGCGGGTGATTATTCCTTCAACATCCTGCGCCGCTTTGTCACCTATCCCTTCATCAACATGCAGTTGACGCAGGTGGCCTTTTGCGCCGCGCTGACACTGGCGCTGGGCAAATTCGTGGGTGAATTCTACGGCGGGTTGAAGGTGCTTGTGGTCTACCTTTTCACCAGCATTGTCGGGGCTATCATCTATGGGCTGTGTGTCAGCGGGACCTATCCGCTGTTTGGTGGCTTTCCCCCGATTTACGGGCTGATCGGGGCCTATACCTATGCGCTCTGGCTGCGGCTGGGGCAGGCAGGGCAGAACCAGATTTTCGCCTTCCGCCTGATCGGTGTGCTGCTGGGCATCCAACTGCTCTATGGGATCGTCATCGGCATCGTGATGACCGCCGCACCACCGCCCACATGGATCGCGGAGCTCAGCGGCTTTTTCGCAGGCTTCGCCATCTCGCTCCTGCTGGCCCCCGGCGGCTGGGCAACGTTCGTCAGCCGGATGCGGCAGCGGGCCTGATTGCTAACAGATCATTCACCCGGGCAGGCTAGGGTATTCCTTAACGAAATCCTGCCGCGCCGCCCGATGCGGTCCGACGGTTGTCCGATAGAAGTCCGATAGGCCGTGCGTTGAATATTGAATGAAATTCAATCGGTTAGTGGGGTGAAGCCAAAAATCACCCCGACCGACGCATAGCCCGCCGAAATTCGTCCAATTTGAACGCGCCCAATATCTGGCCCAGACCGAAATATGCGACAATTCCGATCAGCACCAACAGGGCTAGCGCCACATATCTCAGCCGCGCAATCCCAAAGAACGGCGTCATGATGGTTGAGGTCATAACCAGAATGACACCCATCCCAAGGGCCGCCAAAATGATCCGCCAAATCCGGCGGCGGAACCGATCATCAAACTGCGCCGCACCCCCCATCTGACGGGACCCGCGCCACAACAAAATGACTGTCGCCCAACCGGTCAGAGTCGTCCCCACCGCAGCGGCGGTAAAGCCGATGACGGGCGACAGACCAATCGCCAGCGCCGCGTTCAACACCAGCGCGACAAGCGCATAATAGAACGGCCGTTTGGTATCTTCGCGGGCAAAAAACAGGGGCTGCAACGCCTTTTGCAGAACAAAAGCAGGCAGACCTAGCCCATAAATCGCCACGGCAATCGCCGTGGCAGCAGTGTCATCACTGGTAAAGGCCCCACGCTCATAAAGCACACTGACCAGCGGCAGCGGGATCACCATCAGCGCAATCGCAGCCGGGATCGTCAGGGCAAGGCTGATCTCGCAGGCGCGGTTGAACGCATCCTTGCCACCGGCCTCATCACCGGCCCGCAAACGGCGTGACAGATCAGGCAGCAGAACCACCCCAACAGCAATCCCCACAACGCCAAGCGGCAGTTGATACAGCCGGTCCGCATAATTCAGCCAAGCCACTGCCCCGTCGAAGAAACTCGCCACCTGCCGCCCCACCAGCAGGTTGATTTGCACCACACCTCCGGCCAGTGCGGCAGGGGCGGCGATGATCGCCAGACGTTTCAATTCGGGCGTCAGCTTTGGGCGGCGCAGGCGCAGCGGATACCCCGCGAGGGCCGCCGCCCACCAGACCAGCGCCATCTGCACGATCCCGGCCAACGGTACAGCCAGCGCAAGGCTGTCGCCGACCTGCATTGCTACTGTATCCGTGGGCGCACGCCCGGTCAGTGTGCTCAGCACGATTGCAAGGATAAACACCACATTCAGCAGCACTGGCGCGGCGGCGGCGGCTACAAATCGCCCCGTCGCATTCAATACGCCTGACAGCAACGCCGCCAGCGAAATGAAAAGGATATATGGAAACGCGATCCGCCCATATTCCACCGCAAGATCAAACCGTTGATCCCCGTAAAAGCCACTGGCCATCATCGTCACCAGCACCGGCATAAAGATGATCCCAACGACCGTGAACAGCGTCAGTACAAAGGCCAACCCGACAAATGCATCCTGTGCAAACCGTTGCGCATCGGTGCCCGCTTCAACCTTTTTGGAAAACATCGGCACAAAGGCCATGTTGAACGCACCTTCGGCAAAGAACCGGCGGAACAGGTTTGGCAATGAAAATGCAACAAGAAAAGCCTCGGCGACCGGGCCTGTGCCCAGATAGGCGGCAATCAGAATATCCCGGACAAAGCCCAGCACACGGCTCAGCAAGGTCCAGATTCCGACCGTAAAAAAGCCTGCCATCAGGCGGATAGGTTTCATGCGCCGGCTCGTTCCGCGACCTGGCTGATGGCATCACGCAGCTTGCGTTCCAACGCGCTGCGCTTGCCTTCTGCGTGGTATTTCAAGCCCACCATGTCCTTGACATAAAACGTATCCACGACCTGTTCGCCATAGGTCGCAATGACCGCAGAGGCGATATAAACGTGGTTATTCGCAAGGGTGCGGGTCAAATCGAACAACAGCCCCGGACGGTCGCGGGTATCCACTTCGATGATCGTATAGATGTCGGACCCGGCATTATCAAAGGTGATATTGGTCGGCACTTTGAACGCGCGTTCGCGCTTCTTGATTTCCTTTTCCATAAACCGGTCGCGGGGGCGAATTTCGCCGCGGATCGTTTTAAGGATCATCTCTTGCAGGCGGGGCAGTCGGGATTGCTCAAACGGGCTTCCGTCATTGTCCTGTATCCAAAAAACCGCCGTCGCATAGCCATCCTTGGTCGTATAGGTGCGCGCATCGACGATATTCGCCCCAACAAGCGTCAGCGCACCTGTCATACGGCTGAAAAGCCCGGGGTGATCGACCATGGCAAAACAGGCGCGGGTCGCATCGCGATCCTCGTCCGGCATCAGATCGACCTTGATTTCATCGTTGGAAATATCGCTCAGCAGGTCAGCAAAGACCACCTGCGCCGACAGCGGCATGCTTTGCAGATAAGGGCCGTAATGGCGCGCGATCTCTGTCTTGACCTGCTTCGTGCTCCACCCGGTCAACGCTTCACGCAAGGCGCGCTTGGCGTCGGCTTCCTGATGTTCGCGGTTCAGGTCTTCCAGACCCGTTTGCAGCGCGTGTTTGGTCGCCTTGTAAAGGTTGCGCAGCAACACGGCTTTCCAATTGTTCCACGTACCGGGGCCCACCCCGCGAATGTCGCAGACGGTCAGCACGGTCAGCAGGTCCAGCCGCTCTACTGATTTCACCGCGTTGGCAAATCCGCGCACGGTGCGCGGTTCAGAAATATCCCTTTTCTGTGCCACATCGGACATCAGAAGGTGATAGCGGATCAGCCATTCAACGGTTTCGCATTCCTTCTTTTTCAGACCCAGACGGGGGCAAACCTGGCGGGCGATCTGTGCGCCCAAGATCGAATGATCCTCGTCCCGGCCCTTGCCGATATCATGCAAAAGCAAAGCCACATAAAGCACCTTGCGGTTCACACCGCGTTCCAGAATGGCCGAGGCGACGGGCAATTCCTCGATCAACTCATTCCGCTCAATCTGGGACAAATGGCTGATACATTGGATCGTATGTTCGTCCACCGTGTAATGGTGGTACATGTTGAACTGCATCATGGCGACGACCGGGGCAAATTCAGGAATAAACGCCCCCAGCACACCCAGTTCATTCATTCGGCGCAAGCCGCGTTCGGGATTGCCGTGTTTCAGCAGCAAATCAAGGAAAATGCGCCGCGCTTCCTTGTCTTGCTGCATATCCTCGTCGATCAAATCAAGGTTCGCTGCCATCAGCCGCATCGCGTCGGGATGCAGCAATGTCCCCGTGCGCAACGCCTCTTCAAAGATGCGCAGCATATTCAGCTTGTCCGCGAAAAAAGCCTGCTCATCCGCCACGGTCAGGCGGTTTTGTTTGATTGCATAGGGGGGCTTGGCTTTCTTGCGGCGGGTCAGCAAGCGGGCCAGCATCGGGGCGGGTTTAGTGTGGGTCGCTTCCAGCGCGGTCAGCACGATGCGGGTCAGTTCCCCCACCCGGGTGGCCTGCCGGAAATAAGCCTGCATGAAATGTTCGACCGCGCGACGGCCACCATGATCCTTATAACCCATCGCCTGCGCCACCTCGACCTGCAGGTCAAAGGTCAGTTGATCCATCGCCCGACCGGTGATCAGATGTAAATGGCAGCGCACAGCCCAAAGGAAATCCTCGGCTGTGACAAAGGTCTCGTATTCATCGGGGGTAAAGACCTCCAGATCGACAAGATCAGCCGTTTCCTTGACGCCGCTGACGTATTTGCTGATCCAATACAGCGACTGCAGATCGCGCAACCCGCCTTTGCCTTCCTTGACGTTTGGCTCAACAACATAACGCTGGCCACCCTGTTTGCGGTGCCGCTCTGACCGTTCAGTCAGCTTGGCGTCAATGAATTCCTCGGCAGTGGATTTGAACAGGTCGTTCCACAGCCGTTCGCCCAACTCCTTGGACAGCGGGCGATCCCCTGCCAGATAGCGGTATTCGACCAGCGAGGTGCGGATCGTGTAATCCTCGCGCGCAAGGCGCACGCAGTCCTTTACGGTGCGGCTGGCATGGCCGACCTTCAGCTTCAAATCCCACAGCATATAGAGCATGGATTCAATCACGCTCTCCGCCCAGGATGTCATCTTGTAAGGCGTCAGAAACAGCAGATCGACATCTGAATGCGGCGCCATTTCACCGCGCCCGGACCCGCCAACCGCGATCAGCGCCAGCTTTTCAGCCTCTGTCGGGGTGGGGCGGGGATGCAGCTTTTCGCAAGCGACGCTGAACACGGCCCGGACAATCTGATCGGTCAGCCAGCTATAGGCGCGGGTGGTCTGACGCGCGGCAAAGGGCTGCGCCCGAAACGCGTCGGCAATCGCGTTTCGGCCATCGGCGCGGGCCTGCCCAAGAATGCGTACAGTCTCTGCACGCACCTCCTTTTCAGAGCGCGCGTCAGCAACTGCCGCCGTGATTGCGTCGGCGACTTTCGTACCATCAAAAATAACGGACGCCGGACAGATCAAACGGTCCGGCGCACTGATATTGGCATTATCGCGGGGTTCAGAACCCGGCGCTGCCAAAACTTCTTGGGGCTTGTTCAAGAGTAACTACCTGGTTTTCCTGAATTGTCGCGACAGCAAGGCCGCGCTCGTTCATTCCGTTTGGCAACAGGCGGAAGATGCCCGATGTGCCACGGAACCCTTGTGGTGTGGTCAGCGCCGCCTTGGTCAGCGCTTGCGCATTGCCTGCTTCGATCAAAGCACCGATTGCGGCGATGCCATCATAGGACAGCCCCGCCAGCGGATGCGGACGTTCGCCGAAATTGGCGGTGTAGCGATCTGTGAACAATGCGGCAGTGGCCGGGTCTGGCATTGCGAAAAGACCGCCCTGCACGCCGGGCAGCGCTGACAGCTGCGGCAACGTATCCCACCGGGTCAGCCCGATGAAAGTGGTCGTTTCAGGATCGACGCCACCCTCGGGCAGCATGGTCGCAACGATCGGCAGATCGGCACTTGCCTCTGCTGTGGTAAAGATCGACTGCGCGCCTGTCGTCTTTGCGGTGGACACGATCCGGCGGGTCGCCGTCACGATGCCCTGCTGCGACAACGGATAGCTTTCGATGCCCGCAACCGTACCGCCGTTGCTTTGCACAGCGCGCGTGATCGCATCACGGCCAACTTCACCAGCCAGGCTCTGCGCATGAACGATCAGGTGGCGGTTGATGCCCTGCCGGGCCGCATAACGAACCATCCGGTTCGCGGTATTGTCAAAGGTGGCGCCCAGGATAAACACGTTCCCACCCGCAATGGTCGGATTGTTCGAAAAGGCGAGCACGTTTACATTGCGGCCCGCAACGGCCACCCCAGCGGCATTGGCTGCCTCGGCATATAGCGGGCCAAGGATGATCTGTGCGCCGTCATTCACAGCGGTGACAGCGGCATCGGCAGCCTGCGTTGGATTGCCGCCTGTGTTGTAGACAGTCAATTCGATCTGCGAGCCTTCAAGATCGGCAATCGCCAGCCGGGCCGCGTTTTCAAGGTTGCGCGCAACCAACGCATCACCGGGCTGGGCGGAGCCACTGGGCACCAGAAGCGCGACCTTGACCGGGTCATTCGGGTCGATTTGCGGTCCGACATTTGCGTCAGGGTCCAGTGTGATGTCACATGCGGCCAGTGCTGCAAAAGATGCAATTGCGAAAAAGCGCGCGACCGACTTGCGGGCGGTGCTGAAACGGGCAAACATAAAGGATATTCCTCCTGGGTGGTGCGTCAGGTTTATCTGGCAATGCCAAATGCCCCGCCGCCGATTGAGGGTTATCATAAAGCAGGGGGCACGCGGGTCCAGTAATGAATTTTCAGGCCAAGCCACTCTCTGCCGGATTATACTTCGTCGCGACCCCCATCGGCTCGGCGCGCGATATCACTTTGCGGGCATTGGATATCCTTGCTGCGGCGGATTTGATCGCGGCAGAGGACACCCGGACCGCACGCAAATTGATGGATATTCACGGTGTCCCGCTGAACGGCAGAAAAGTCGTGGCGTTTCACGATCACAGCAGCGAAGGATCGGTGAACGGGCTGGTCGCGGCCATCGGGGCAGGGCGATCCGTGGCCTATGTGTCCGAGGCAGGCACGCCGCTGGTTGCCGATCCGGGGTACGAGCTGGGAAAGGCGGTCATAAGTGCGGATTTGCCTGTGACTGCGGCACCGGGGGCGTCTGCCGTGCTGGCGGCACTGACGGTTTCTGGACTGCCGACGGACCGCTTTGCTTTTGTCGGGTTTCTGTCTGCCGCCAAACAGCAGCGCGAAACGGAAATTGCAGCCTTGCGCGATGTGCCTTTCACGCTTGTCTTTTATGAAAGCCCCAAACGGGTTCAGGAAACATTAGTCAATTTGCGCGATATCCTTGGTCAGGATCGGCAGGCCGTTGTGTGCCGCGAACTGACGAAAAAATTCGAAGAAACGACACGCGGCAGTCTGGGTGAACTCGTCACGGGATATGCAGATCGCAAGGTCAAGGGCGAGTTGGTGATCTTGGTCGGTCGGGCCGGCGCGACTGACGTGGCAGAACTGGATGTGGAGACAGCGTTGAAAGAAGCGATGAAAACCATGCGGGTCAAGGATGCTGCGACGGTTGTTGCAGGTGCGCTAGGCCTGCCACGCCGTCAGGTCTATCAGACAGCGCTGCATATGGATGACGACACATGAGCGGCGCAACCGGCTATCACGCCGGCCTGCGTGCCGAAGATATCGTTGCAACCGATTACACGGGGCGCGGCTATAGCGAAGTGGCCCGCCGTTGGCGTGGCCAAGGCGGAGAGATTGATTTGATCCTGCGTCAGGGCGACACGGTTATTTTTACCGAAGTCAAGAAAAGCAAAAGTTTTGCACGAGCCGCCACGCGACTGGGGCGCCGCCAAATGGACCGTCTGATCGCCGCTGGGTCAGAGTTTCTGGCAACAGAACCGCGCGGACAGCTAACGGATGTGCGGTTCGATCTTGCGATGGTCGATGCGCAGGGGGCCGTCAGCGTGATCGAAAACGCCTTTGCCGAGGCTTGAACCCCTGTATCAGGCCCAGTCGGTCGCCGTCTGATCTCCTCTGCGGGGCTGACCTATCATCGCGACGCTCTGCTCTGACCATTGAATACCGCCCGTTCCTGGGCCATGTATCACTTCAATACGCAAGAAGTGAGGTCGTCCATGTCGTTGAAAATCGCTTTCCAGATGGATCCGATCGGACCCATCGACATCGACGCTGACAGCACATTTCGCATCGCCGAAGAAGCGCAGGCGCGTGGGCATACGCTATTTTATTACACTCCTGACAAGCTTTCCTATGATCAGGGCAAGGTCATGGCGCGCGGCTGGCCGCTGAGCGTGCAGCGGGTCCAGGGGGATCACTTCGCACTGAGCGAAGAAGCCAATGTCGATTTGGCTGATTTCGACGTTGTCTGGCTCCGGCAGGATCCGCCCTTTGACATGGGCTACATCACCACCACCCATATTTTGGACATGATCCATCCCAAGACATTGGTGGTGAACGATCCGTTTTGGGTGCGCAACTACCCCGAAAAATTGCTGGTCCTACAATTTCCCGATCTCACACCGCCCACAATGATCGCCCGCGATCTGGCGACCCTGCGCGCCTTCCGCGAAGCGCATGGCGATGTCATCCTCAAACCGCTTTACGGCAATGGCGGCGCGGGCGTGTTCAAGCTGGCGCATGCGGACAGCAATCTTGCTTCGCTGCATGAACTCTTCTCCGGCATCAATCGCGAACCGCTGATCATGCAAAAATTCCTGCCTGCCGTGTCCAAGGGCGACAAACGGGTGATTTTGGTGGATGGGGAACCTGTTGGCGCGATCAATCGTGTTCCCGCGGCGGGTGAAACACGCTCGAATATGCATGTGGGTGGACGCCCTGAAAAAGTGGAACTGACCGAGCGCGACCGCGAAATCTGCGCCCGGATTGGGCCGCTTTTGCGCGAAAAGGGACAGGTTTTCGTAGGCATCGACGTGATTGGCGATTGGCTGACAGAGATCAACGTGACCTCCCCCACCGGCATCCAAGAACTGGAGCGGTTCGACGATGTGAATATCGCCGAAAAGATCTGGCAGGCAATCGAGGGGCGGCGCGCTGGCTGACATGCGATTAAGCCTTCTGAACCGGGGCCTGCGGTCGCTTGTGCGGCCTGTCCTGCAGGTGTCGCGCTCGCCAGAACACGCGGCGTTGGCGTTTGAAATCGCCGGGCCGGTTTTGTTTCCGGGTCCGCCTTTCGTCACTCATTTGACTGAAAAAACAGGTGGCCTGCGCCTGAACTGGATCAGTTGCGGGCCGGTCGATGCGACCAAGGTGCTGCTCTATATTCACGGCGGCGCGTATCTCTGCGGAAGCGGACGCGCTTATGGTGGGTTTCTGGGACGGATTTCGAAACTGACCGGGCTGCGTATCTGCGCACCGGATTACCGGCTGATGCAGGATGCGCCCTTTCCGGCAGCGTTTGATGATGCGCGTGCCGCATGGGATGCGCTGATCGCCAAAGGCTATCACCCACAGGATATCGTGCTGGCGGGGGATAGTGCGGGCGGTGGGTTAATGCTCGCGTTGCTGGCCCATCTGACGCAGACAGGGCAAACGCCCTGCGCCGCCGTCGCAATGTCACCTTGGACGGACCTGACGCTGAGCGGCGACAGCCTGTCCGCAAATGCCGAGGCCGTGCTGCCGGTGTCCCGCATGGCCGAAACGGTCGACCGCTATTTGCATGACGCCGCCCGCAACGACCCGCGCGCATCTCCGCTTTTTGCGCAGTTCGCCGCGCCGCCGCCGGTGCTGATCCAAGTTGGCAGCGGTGAAGCCCTGCGCAGTGATGCGGAACGTATGGCCGCACATTTGGGGGATGTCGCGACCCTGAAAATCTGGGAGGGGGTACCGCATGTATGGCAGATGTTCGATGGCTATGTGCCAGAGGCGCGGGCGGCATTGCAGGAAATGGCAGATTTCGTTCAGGCTTCAATCGTCAGCGACAAGCGATAGCTGACCGCTTCGGCCACATGCGGTTTGCGGACCGCGTCTGATCCTTCCAGATCCGCAATCGTCCGCGCCACCCGCAGCACCCGGTGATAGCCCCGTGCCGAAAGGCCAAAGCGTTCGGCCACTTTGATCAGCAGATCGCGGCCTTCGCTGTCGGGTGTCGCGATCTCCTCTAATATATGCCCTTCAGCATCGGCATTCACGCGCAGATCGTCTCGGTCCCGAAATCGCGCGGTTTGAATGTCCCGCGCGGCAGCAACCCTTGCGGCGACACTGGCAGAACTTTCGCTGTCTTCGGGCAGGTCCAGATCAGTAAAGGCGACGGGTGGCACCTCCACCCGCAGGTCGAACCGGTCCATCAGCGGGCCGGAAATGCGGCCCAGATAATCCTCACCACAGATCGGGACCCGTGCACAGGCCTTGGCCGGGTCGAAAAGATGCCCACATTTGCAGGGGTTAGCAGCGGCGACCAGCATGAATCGGCAAGGATAGCGCACATGGGCATTGGCGCGGGCGACCACGACCTCGCCCGTTTCGATCGGCTGGCGCAGGGTTTCCAGCACCGTGCGGGCGAATTCAGGAAATTCATCCATGAACAACATCCCGTTATGGGCTAAGCTGATCTGCCCCGGTTTCGCCGTGCGTCCACCGCCGACGATAGCGGGCATTGATGCGGTGTGATGCGGTTCGCAAAACGGGCGTTCGCGGTTGATCCCCCCTTCGTCCAGCAGACCACACAGCGATTGGATCATAGAGGTTTCAAGCGCTTCTGCCGGGGTCAATGGCGGCAGGATGCCGGGAATGCGGGCCGCCAGCATGGATTTTCCCGATCCGGGAGAGCCGACCAAAAACAGATGATGCCGCCCGGCTGCTGCGATTTCCAGCGCGCGTTTTGCCCGTTCCTGCCCTTTCACTTCGGACAAGTCTTTACTGTGGGTCGCGCTATGCACCTCGCCGGGTGTTGACGGGGACAGAACTGATTGCCCGGTGTAGTGGCGCACCATTTCGGCCAGACTGCGCGGGGCGATGACTTTGGCCGCATCGACCCATGCGGCCTCTGCCCCGCAGGCCTGTGGGCAAAGCAATGTCCGGTCTTCATGCGCTGCAGCCATCGCAGCGGGCAGGGCGCCGACGACAGGCACCAGCGTTCCATCAAGCGAAAGCTCCCCCAGTGCAACCGTGCCTTCGGCGTCTTCTTGCGGGATGATTTCAAGTGCGGCGAGCAAGGCCAGTGCGATTGGCAGATCGAAATGCGATCCTTCCTTGGGCATGTCCGCCGGGGACATGTTCACCGTGATTCGTTTGGAGGGCAGGGCGATGGCCATCGCGGTCAGCGCGGCGCGGACCCGTTCGCGGGCTTCCGATACAGCCTTGTCGGGCAATCCGACAATGGAAAAGGCCGGAATGCCGGGCGTGATCGCGCATTGTACCTCGACCATGCGCGCGTCGATCCCTTCAAATGCCACCGTGTAGGTCTTTGCGACCATGACTGCCCCTTCCAAACGTAGTTAACGTTTGCGGGTGCGCGGTTACCAAATGATTAAAGCAGGGCCATGAATTGCGGCCATGCTGCGGGGTCGGTCACGGTTTTGTCCCTGCAAAAGGCATTGCAGAAGCCAAAGACGCGGCCATTTGTTTCCATCAGATGGGTAACTGGATCGCCGGAATAGGGGCAGGCATCATTTTCCGCTGTGCCGCCTTCTATCGCATGGGCCGGGGTTGGTGCGGGGCCAGGCCAAGGGCGCTGCGGGCTATCGTGTTCGAATGCAGACAACGCCGGTCCGGCAGCGATCCCCTTGGACCGGATACGGCGCAGGGCCGGGTCGGCCAGATGGGCGGCCACATAGGCTTTGGTTGTGGGCCGCGTATCGAAGCCGTAATTGGCTAGTCGCACGGCCATTGGCGCAAAGATGGCGTCAACGATGGAATAATCACCACATAGCCAAGGTCCATCGGGTGTGGTGACCGCGCGGGCATGGGTCCAAAGCTGTTCCAGCCGGTCAAGCTCCGCCGTGACCGCGGCATCAGGTGTAACCGGTTGAAAAGCGTGGCGAAGGTTGAATGGCCATGCGCCGCGGAGCGCGCCAAAGCTTGAATGCATCTCTGCCGCCAAGGCGCGTGCGGTCCCCCGCGCCAGTGGCGTATCAGGCCAGAACCCGGCATCAGGGTGGCGGCTGGCGAGCTCTTCACAGATCGCGAGGCTGTCATTCAAAACCGCACCCTCGGGGGTGATCATCGTGGGCAATGTTCGGGCGGGGGCGAGGTCGGTCATCAATGGACCCACACCATTTTCGGTTTCTGGCCGCAAAATCACCGTGTTCACCAGATGCGCCATCGCGAAACGCTCAAACAGCAGGCTGGCCGATAGCGACCAGCTAAAATAGGAACGGTGGCCGATATAAAGGGTGTAGGTCATCAGGATTTCCGCGATCTGGGGCGTTTGTCACTGAACTTAGGGTGTGACGCGCCAGAAAGCGAACGCGATAAATTGATGGCCGTCATCAAGGGCAGTGATTTATTCGCCCGACCTCCCATTGGCCTGCGCTATAGTTGAGTTCAGTCACCGACAGATTGTCGATCCGGTGGCTGAAGGCCGCATATGCGCCGATCCCAAGCGCCCGCTGCACCTGTGTCAGGATCACGCCGAAATGCGCCACGACAATCAGGCTGTCATGGTGCAGATAGCGGTCGATGGCATCGTCCACACGGGCGCGAATCATGTTCCAGCTTTCACCATCCGGCGGGGCGATATGGCCGGGCTGTTCCCAGAAGGCGCGGATGTGGGTGGGGGCTTCGGCCTCTACCTCGGCAAAGCTGCGCAGCTCCCACGCGCCAAAATTCATTTCGCGCAATGCGGTGTCATGCGGCAGGCGGGTTGGTCGCTTTAATACATCGGCTGTCGCGGTCGCCCGCAGCAGGTCAGAGGACACAACTGGCGCGTCGGGCAGGTAATCCCGCAGCCGCGCGATGGCGACCGTGTCCGACAGATCGGCGGGCAGGTCGGACCAGCCGACCATGGATTTGGCATGGGTCGGTCCGTGCCGCACCAGCCAAAGCTGCGTCACGGTAATTCGCCCTTCAGTACCAGTGGCAGCCCCGCCATGACGGCGACGACCAGATCAGCCTCTGTCGCGATGGATTGGTTTAGCGTGCCTTGCGCATTGCGGAAACTGCGCGACAGCGCGTTTTCGGGCACGATGCCTTGTCCAACCTCGTTCGAGACCACCACCACCGGCCCACGACAGGTGCATAGTGCTGAAATCAGCCCCGCGCTTTCGCAAGCGATATCCAACCTGCCCAGCATGATATTTGTCAGCCAAAGCGTGGCGCAATCAATCAGCACCACCTGCTTTGCGGTGATCTGTCCCAGCCGTTCGGCAACGGCGCGCGGTTCCTCGATCGTGGTCCATTCGGTGCCGCGCAGGCCTTGGTGGCGCGAAACCTTTGCGGCCATTTCATCGTCATAAACTTGGGCTGTGGCGATATAAATTGGCGCTAGGTTCCCTTGTAAAACAAGGCTTTCCGCAAAGGCCGACTTGCCCGAAGCAGCGCCGCCCAAAACCAATGTCAGCCTTGGTAATGTCATTTCTATGCAACCTTGTTTGATCCGGGGCGTTTGTTCTTGCGTATCTAATATGAACAAAAAAGTTAACGCTTCGCGCGCCAGTTGGGAGAAATAACATGGGTGTCACCGGTTTTTCTGATCAAACATTGTCTCGGACGGCAATGAAAGCAGAGCTGTTGGACGCAGACACGGAACTGGCGCTTGCCTATGCGTGGCGCGACGAACGTGATGTGAATGCGCTGCACCGATTGATCACCGCTTACATGCGGCTGGCGATTTCGATGGCGTCTAAATTCAAGCGTTACGGCGCCCCGATGAATGACTTGATCCAGGAAGCATCGGTTGGTTTGATGAAAGCCGCCGATAAGTTCGATCCTGATCGCGGCGTGCGTTTTTCGACCTATGCGGTCTGGTGGATCAAGGCCTCTATTCAGGACTACGTGATGCGCAACTGGTCGATGGTGCGCACCGGGTCCACGTCTTCGCAGAAATCCCTGTTTTTCAACATGCGCCGCGTACAGGCGCGGTTAGAGCGTGAAGCCTCTGCCGAAGGGCGCGAAATTGACCGGCACGAACTGCGAGAGCTGATCGCCATCGAAGTCGGCGTTCCCTTGCATGATGTTGAGATGATGGAAGGTCGCTTGTCCGGATCTGACTTTTCGCTCAACGCGACACAATCGGCCGAGGATGAAGGGCGCGAGTGGATCGACGCGCTGGAGGATGACGGACCGCAGGCTGCTGAAACCGTTGAAATCAACCACGACAATGACACCCTGCGCCATTGGTTGCAGACGGCCCTATCCGCGCTCAATGACCGCGAGCAATTTATTGTGCGCGAACGCAAGCTGCGGGATGATCCGCGTACACTGGAAAGCCTTGGGACAGAGCTTGGCCTGTCGAAAGAGCGTGTGCGCCAGTTGGAAGCGGCCGCATTTGGTAAGATGCGCAAGAATCTCGAAGCCCAAAGCAGTGAGGTTCATGCGTTTTTCGCGTGAACCTGCGACATTGTCTTTCCGGCCCGTTCTGACCTAGTGTCGGACGACAAGTTACCGGAGACAGCAGATGCTGGCTGACAAACATATTCTCTTGATCGTGGGCGGCGGAATCGCCGCATTTAAGGCGCTGGATCTGGTCCGCCGTCTGCGCGAACGCGGCGTGCGCGTGACACCGGTGCTGACCCGCGCAGGCACTGAATTTGTCACCCCGCTGAGCCTGTCGGCCCTGTCTGCGGCCAAGGTCTATCAGGACCTGTTTGACCTGACTGACGAGGCCGAAATGGGCCACATCGAACTGTCCCGCGCTGCTGATTTGGTTGTGGTGGTCCCAGCGACCGCTGATCTGATGGCGAAAATGGCGGGTGGTCACGCGGATGATCTGGCGTCGACCCTTTTGATGGCCACCGATAAACCTGTCCTGATCGCGCCTGCGATGAATGTGCGCATGTGGGAACATCCCGCAACGCAACGCAATCTGGCGATCTTGCATGGCGATGGTATTTTGACCGTTGGCCCAACCGACGGCGATATGGCCTGTGGCGAATATGGGCCAGGCCGCATGGCGGAAGTACCTGAAATCATTGCCGCCATTGATGCGGCCCTGTCGGATGGTCCGTTGAAGGGCAAGCATATCCTTGTGACTTCTGGCCCGACCCATGAACCGATTGATCCGGTGCGCTATATCGCCAATCGTTCCTCTGGCGCGCAGGGAAGCGCGATTGCCACCGCACTGGCTGCGCTGGGCGCAGAGGTGAGCTTTGTCACCGGCCCCGCAGATGTGCCCGCCCCGCAGAATGTACGTGTCATCCCCGTCCAAACAGCGCGCGAGATGTTGCAAGCCGTGCAGGCCGCCCCGGCGGCTGACGCTGCCGTCTTTGCGGCGGCTGTGGCCGATTGGCATGTGACAAATGCAGGCGACAGCAAGATCAAGAAAGATGGCAGCGGGCTGCCGCAACTGGAATTTGCAGAGAACCCTGATATTCTTGCCACCGTATCGCAGATGAAGCAGGGCCGCCCGAAGCTGGTGGTGGGCTTTGCTGCTGAAACGGATGATGTGATTGCACATGCGACGGCGAAACGCGCCCGCAAAGGCTGTGACTGGATCGTGGCCAATGATGTGTCCCCCGCGACGGGGATCATGGGCGGTACTGAAAATGCGGTGACCCTGATCAGTGACGATGGGGCAGAGGCTTGGCCGCGTATGGGCAAGGATGCGGTGGCGCAACGCTTGGCCCAGCGGATTGCAGAGGTGCTCTTGTGAGTGCCGAAATCCTGTTTCAATGGGTCGAAGGCGCGGATGAGGCGTTTGGCTTGCCCCGCTATGAAACGCCCGGCGCGGCGGGGGCTGACCTGCGTGCGAACCTGCCCGACCAGCGCGCGATAGAGCTGCCGCCCGGTGCGCGCAAGCTGATCCCGACCGGGCTGCGCATGGCGATCCCCGAAGGGTTTGAAGTGCAGATCAGGCCACGCTCTGGTCTTGCGCTGAATCACGGAATTGGGATGGTGAATGCACCCGGTACGATCGACTGGGATTATCGTGGTCCGGTCGCGGTGATTCTGATCAATCACGGGGAGGCGCTGTTCACCGTGACCCACGGCATGCGCATCGCTCAGATGGTTGTCGCGCCGGTAGTGCGGGCGCGGTTCACTGCGGCTGTGCTGCTGGATGCCACATCGCGCGGCGCGGGCGGTTTCGGGTCAACCGGGCTATGATTATGGTCGGTGCGATGGCCGCCGTCCTGTGGGGGATCGGCATCGCGATGGGCGCGCCCGCGCGTGCGCGGTGGACGATGGTGGCGGTGCTGTTGGCGGGTGTCATGCTCGTGCATCTGGTGCTGCCAGACGGGCATTCGCTGCGGCGCGCGATGGGCGGGGATGCGCGGCTTTGGGGGCTTCTTATCGCTTTCGGGCTGATCGTCTGGGGGTATCGCATGATATTGCGCCGCCTGCGAGCGCGGGTGGTTGAAAAGGAAGCGCCCAAGGCCAGCTCTGGCACGTTTTCCGACACGGAACTGAACCGCTATGCCCGTCACATCATGCTGCGCGAGTTGGGCGGCCCGGGGCAGAAAGCGCTGCGTGACGCCAAGGTGCTGGTTATCGGGGCCGGGGGGCTGGGCGCGCCTGCGCTGCAATATCTGGCGGCGGCGGGTGTGGGCACCATCGGGGTGATTGATGATGATGTGGTGGAAAATGCCAATCTGCAGCGGCAGGTCATTCACACCGACCGCATGATCGGGATGCCCAAGGTGCAATCGGCGGCCGAGGCGATGAAAGCGCAAAATCCCTTTGTTACCGTGCACCCCTATCAGCGCCGCTTGGATGACGATATCGCGGCTGATCTTCTTGCGGATTATGATCTGATCCTTGATGGGACAGATAATTTCGACACGCGCTATCTTGTGAACCGCACGGCAGTCGCGTTGAAAAAGCCGTTGATCGCGGCCGCGCTGACCCAATGGGAAGGGCAGATCAGCCACTACGATCCGGCCCGGGGAACGCCCTGCTATGCTTGCGTCTTCCCCAACGCGCCCGACCCGTCGCTGGTCCCCAGCTGCGCAGAGGCCGGGGTGATTGGCCCGTTGCCCGGCGTGATTGGCGCAATGATGGCGGTTGAGGCGCTGAAGCAGATCACCGGCGCGGGCGATACGCTGGCCGGGCGGATGCTAATTTACGATGCGCTTTATGCCCAGACACGGATAATTGCTGTCAAACCGCGCGTGGATTGTCCGGTTTGCGCAGGACGGGGCTTGTCAGCACAGGGCTGAAGCCCATAGTGCATCGTGGCATTGATATGGGGAGACTGACATGAAAATTCTGACCGCTCTGGCCGCCACGATGCTGGCCACCACTGCTGTGGCCGAGGGCCACCTGCCTGATCTGGAAGGCCGCGAGATCGTGGTTGTCGCAGAAAACGCCTATCCGCCGCTGCAATTCATTGATGGCAATGGTAATGCTGTGGGCTGGGAATATGATGCGATGGCAGAGATTGCGGATCGGCTGAATGCGACCGTCAGCTATGAAAATATCAGTTGGGACGCGATGATTCCGGCGGTGTCCGAAGGTCAGTATGACATTGGCATGACAGGGATCACCATCCGCGAAGACCGCGCCGAAGTGGTTGATTTTTCGGATACATATATGACTTCGGAAATGGTGATGCTGGTGCGTGGTGATGAAGACCGCTTTGCTGATGCTGCCGGTTTTGCGGCTAATGATGATCTGCTAATGGCGGCGCAACCGGGCACGACGCCGTTTTATGTGGGCGTATACGATGTGCTCGACGGGGATGAGGCGAACCCGCGGATCAAGCTGATGGAAACCTTTGGAGCAACCGTGCAAGCACTGCGCGTGGGCGATGTGGACCTGGTGTTGACGGATGGGACTGCTGGTGCTGGTTATGTGGATGCATCTGACGGTGCACTGAAAATTGTCGGTGAAAAGCTGGGGACTGAAGATTTTGGCTTTATCTTCCCGAAAGGGTCTGAGCTGGTTGCGCCCGTCAACGCGGTGATTGCCGATATGGCGGCGGATGGCACGCTTGAGGCGCTGAACACCAAGTGGTTTCTTGAATACAAACTTGGTGAATAACGCGACGCTGCCCCGGACTTGATCCGGGGCCTCACACTTGTTTGTTGGAGGTCCCGGATCAGGTCCGGGACTGCGGTGCGCCCAGATGATCCCGACGTCCCCTGATGACAAAGATTTCCCGTGGTGGCTGGTGGCGATTGTCGCGATCGGGCTCTACCTGTTTTGGCAGGTATTGACGGTCGATGACTATGCGCGCGTTCTCAATGTCTTACGCCGGGGGATCTGGATCACGATTTATGTGACGCTGATTTCTTATGCGATGGCATGTGTGCTGGGGTTGATGCTGGCATTGGCCGCGCTGTCGCGCTCGATGGTGCTGCGCCAGATGGCCCGGTTTTATGTGGAAATCATGCGCGGCGTGCCGATCATCGTGCTGTTGTTATACGTGGCCTTTGTGCTGGCACCGGCGCTGGTAGTAGGCTGGAATTGGGTGGCAGAGGTGATTGGTGTTGACCCGGTACGCGCCCGTGATTTTTCACTTTTGTGGCGGGCTGTGATCGCGTTGACGCTAGCCTATTCATCCTTTCTGGCAGAGGTATTTCGCGCCGGTTTGCAATCAGTTGACACAGGCCAGATCGAAGCGGCAGAGGCGCTGGGGTTGAGCCGATGGCAGCGGTTTCGGTTCATCGTTTTTCCGCAGGCGCTGCGGACGATCCTGCCACCGTTGGGAAATGATTTCGTCGCGATGCTGAAGGATTCGTCGCTGGTCTCTGTGTTGGGCGTCACCGATGTGACCCAATTGGGCAAGGTCACGGCGGCGGGGAATTTTCGGTATTTTGAGACCTATAATGTCGTGGCGCTGGTTTATTTGACGATGACGATCAGCCTGTCATTGGCCCTGCGCCGGTTTGAAAAACGCATGCGAACCCGCTGAGCGTGGTATTTCGATAAAATGACCATCAGGTTACTGGCAAGTCCCGGCTACGCCACATAGGTTATCGGAAAAGGAGATTTGTGATGACAAACCCGCTCTTATCCGATTGGACCACCCCGTTTGAATTGCCGCCGTTTTCCGAGATATCGGATGATGACTACAGCCCTGCCGTTGATGCGGCACTGACCGAAGCACGGGCGAATATTGCCGCGATTGCCGGGAATGAAGAGTCGCCGACATTTGAAAACACTATTGAAGCGCTGGAACTGGCGGATGCAACGCTGGGCCGTGTTTTGGGTGCTTTCTACGGCATGGCAGGCGCCGATAGTAATGATGCGCGCCAAGCGTTGCAGCGCGAATTTGCACCAAAGCTGAGCGCATACAGTTCGGAAGTATCAGAAAATAAAGAACTTTTTGCGCGGATTGAGGCGATCTGGAACCAGCGTGATAGCCTGGACCTGACCGATGAGCAGCAGCGCGTGCTGATGCTGACCCGCCGGAGCTTTGTCCGCTCTGGCGCGCAATTGGAAGGTGCTGATGCCGAAGCCCTGCGCGAAGTGAAATCACGGCTGTCGGTATTGGGCACGGAATTCACGCAGAATCTGTTGGCAGATGAGCGCGAATGGTTCATGCCCCTTGGCCCGGATGATCTGATTGGTCTTCCGGATTTCGTTGTTGCCACTGCCCGTGGGGCTGGCGTGGACAAGGATGCGGGTGGCCCTGTTGTGACGCTGTCCCGGTCATTGATCGTGCCGTTCCTGCAATTTTCCGAGCGGCGTGATTTGCGCCAGAAAGCCTATGAGGCCTGGGTGGCGCGCGGAGCGAATGGCGGGCAGACGGATAACCGTGCGATTGCTATGGAAACGCTGCAACTGCGCGAACAGCGCGCGACGCTGTTGGGCTACGATACATTTGCTGATTTCAAGCTGGAAACGGAAATGGCCAAGACCCCTGCTGCGGTGCGCGATTTGCTGATGCAGGTCTGGCAGCCTGCAAAAGCTGCGGCAGAGGCGGATGCGAAAGTGCTGGAACGCATGTTGCATCAGGACGGTTGGGATGGCCCGCTGGAACCTTGGGATTGGCGGTTCTATTCGGAAAAGCGCCGGAAGGAATTGCACGATCTGGATGAGGCCGCGCTGAAGCCGTATTTGCAGTTGGACAGGATGATTGAGGCCGCTTTTGCCTGTGCTAACCGCTTGTTCGGGCTGGAATTCAAGGGAATTGAAGGGCCGGTGTATCATCCTGATGTCCGCCTGTGGGATGTGACCCGCGATGGGGTGCATGTGGCTGTTTTCATGGGTGATTATTTCGCCCGTGGATCAAAGCGATCCGGTGCGTGGTGCACGGCGATGCGGTCGCAGAAAAAGCTGTCTGGTGACACGCGCCCGTTGGTTTTGAATGTGTGCAATTTTGCCAAACCTGAGGCGGGAAAGCCCGCTTTGCTGTCTTATGATGATGCGCGCACCTTGTTTCACGAGTTCGGTCACGCGCTGCATCAGATGCTGTCAGATGTGACTTACGAAAGCATTAGCGGCACGTCCGTTGCCCGTGATTTCGTAGAACTGCCCAGCCAGCTTTATGAGCATTGGCTGGAGGTCCCCGAAGTGTTGGCAGAGTTCGCGACCCATGCGGAGACAGGCAAGCCGATGCCGCAGGATTTGCTGGATCGGATGCTGGCTGCGACGACCTATGATATGGGGTTTCAGACGGTGGAATATATCGCCTCTGCCCTTGTTGATCTGGAGTTTCACAACGGGCCTGCCCCGGCGGACCCAATGCAGAAACAGGCTGAAATTCTTGAGGAAATCGGGATGCCGCATGCCATTCGCATGCGCCACGCCACCCCGCATTTTGCCCATGTTTTTGCGGGGGATGGCTATTCCAGCGGGTATTATAGCTACATGTGGTCAGAGGTTATGGATGCGGATGCTTTTGCCGCCTTTGATGAGGCAGATGATCCGTTTGCCCCGGAGATTGCGAAACGTCTGGAAGAGACTGTTTTGTCGTCTGGGGGATCAGTGGATGCGGCTGCACTTTATACCGCGTTTCGGGGCCGTTTGCCGGGGGTAGAGGCGCTGCTGAAAGGGCGTGGGCTGGATCAGGCCGCTTGATTTGGCGTGGTGATTTTGCGTCGGACAATGATCGGACAAGCGTCGGACCCGACCGCGCGGGTGCTTTGATGATTTCTTAACGGGTGGTGGGCTGAAGCCCACCTTACCGCAGATCGTCGGGGTGTCGTTCCACGCCGACCGGGTCTTTGTGGATCAACACGTCAGCGCGCGGATATGCGGCGATGATGCTCCGGCGCAGTGCCGCGCCGATGGCGTGTGCCTGATCCAGTGTTTGGTTCCCGTCGAGTTCAATATGCAGGTTCACAAAGACCTTGCTGCCCGCGACCCGCGTTTTGAGATCGTGAAACCCATGCACCCCGTCAAAGCGGCTTGCGATGGCTTCGATCCCCGCGATCATTTCTGGGTCCGCCTGCCTGTCCATCAGTGCGTCCCACGCGTTTTTGCCAATGCGGAGCGCGCCGAGGGCCAATAGCGCCCCGGCCCCAAGCGCCACGATGCTGTCGATCTGGTGCAGCCCGAATTTCGCAGAGGCCCAAAGCGCGAGGATCGCGCCCACATTGGGGATCAGATCGCCGAGGTAATGCAGGCTGTCGGCTTGCACGACCTTGCTGCCGGTCTTGGCCGCCACATGCCGCTGCCAGAACACAAGCCCCAGCGTGATCGCGATGGAAATGCCGATGATACTGATCCCCAGACCTTCGCGCTCGGGCAGGGCGGCGCTGCCGCTTAGCAGTCGGGTGATGGCCGCAGTGGCGATGATCCCGGCGGAAATGAGGATGAAAATGGATTGGCCAAGTGCGGCCAAATCCTCGGCCGAGCTGTGCCCGAACTGGTGATCGTCATCTGCGGGTTTGGCGGCATAGGCGATGGCAATCAGCCCGCCCAGCGACATCATCAGGTCCAATGCGCTGTCTGCCAAGCTGGCCGCGACAGCAAGCGATCCGGTCTGCGCATAGGCCCAGAGTTTCAGCAGCACCAGCGTCAGCGCCACCCCGACCGAGAGTATTCCGGCAGAGAGGTTCAGGCGGGTGTCGTTTTGCTGCGCCATGGCGGGGTTTCCGTTGTCGCGTTGATCTTGTTCGTGTGTACCGCAGTCCTGTTGGTCCGCCAACAGATGTGATCAGCCGTTGATGCGTGCGGCTGTGATCCGCTTTTCCACCGCAGCGGCGAGCGCGTCAAACTGAGCGGCGGGCCGGATATAGGATTTTGGGATGGTGAGCTTTTGCTGAGCCCCTTTAATTTCCAGAAAGGTATTGCGCTGAACAGTCACGACACGGCAGGCGGTGACATCGCGGAAGGCGATTACCTTGGTGACTTTGAAGAAGCCGCCCTTGGGCGCTGTGATTTCGGTGTCGCTCAGCATCACCTGCCGGGGTTTGCCGATGCTGTCCCCGGCCATTTTCAGGCTGGCCGGTATGCCCAAGCCAAAAAACGCCGCGCCGAACCAGAAAAATGCGGTGCTGGCTTGCACGGACAGCACGAAACCTAAGATATCGATACGTGAGGTATTGCCGAGGGCAAGCCACACTAGCCCAACCGTGAAGAGCGCAGACACGAGCAGCAGCAGTAGCGCGTTGGTCAGTGCTGGGCGGTAGTCAAAAGTGAGAGTGGGCATATCAGGGACCTGCGTTTGGGTTCATCGCATGATGTGATTGTCCGGCTATGGCGGGTCTGTTTTGTTGAAAATCATTCTCGGATTTCGCCCGCCGCGACCCCCCAGAGCACCGATTTTGGTGCCCAGCCCCGGTAGCCGCCTGCGGTCAGTTGGCACCATTCGGTATTACAGTCACCCAGCCGTGCGATGACGCCGGGTTCCAGTACGGCGTTTTCCAGTGCATCATCTTCGGGGCGGATCCGTAGGGGTGTGTTTTGTCCTTCGACCAGCACGGTACGGGCGCCGGATAGCATTGTATAGTGAATCCAGCCACCTTGTCCGTCGCGATCAATGACCCGCCGCCAGTGTCCGTATTCGGCAATCACCTGCAATGGCATGTTGCGCCGCTGGAATACCCAATCAATCCGGTGGGACAGTGACGGGCCGCGACGAACGTTCGCCTCTGACGCTTTGAGAGAGACATAGCGCGGCAGCGGCAAATGGGTTTCGGGACCCAGCGTCGGAGCCTGCTGTGCCTGCGTCACGGTTGCGGCCAGAAGAATAACGCAGGCCAGAAGCCGCGTCGTGCGAAACCATTGCACCAGAACATGCATCTTATTGTGCCCTTACTGCTCAAATCAGGCGCGCGGTTCTTGTGCTGCGCGTCCCTTTGGCGCAACCTGCCACGGGAGCAATGATTTGAAAAGCCGCGGGAGGGCTTCTATGCGAGGTAAGCGATTGAGTGTTGTCGTGACGCGACGGTTGCCCGACCCGGTAGAGGCGCGGATGAAGGAGCTGTTCAACGTAACTTTGCGTGACGATGACAGCCGGATGACCACGGATGAACTGGCCGATGCTATGGCCAGCGCCGACGTCTTGGTCCCGTCGATCACCGATCATCTTGACGCCAAACTGCTGGCCCGCGCCGGGGAGCAACTGAAATTGATCGCGAATTTCGGGGCCGGTGTCGATAATATTGATGTAGCGACGGCCCGCCAGCGGGGCATTCTTGTGTCGAACACGCCGGGCGTGGTGACCGAAGATACCGCCGATATGGTGATGGCGCTGATCTTGGGTGTGACCCGCCGTTTGGCCGAGGGGCTGCGGCTGGCCCAGTCGAGCGACTGGCAGGGGTGGTCCCCCACGGCGATGATGGGCGGGCGCATCAAAGGCCGTCGTTTGGGCATTTTGGGCATGGGTCGGATCGGGCAGGCTGTCGCCCGTCGCGCCCGCGCTTTTGGCATGGAAGTGCATTATCACAACCGCAAGCGCTTGCGTCCCGAAATCGAAGAGGAATTAGGCGCGACCTATTGGGAAAGTCTGGATCAGATGGTGGCGCGCGTTGATGTGTTGTCAATCAATTGTCCGCATACGCCGTCCACCTTTCATCTGCTGAATGCCCGCCGGTTGAAGCTAATGAAACCGGATGCGGTGATCGTGAATACATCCCGTGGTGAGGTAATTGATGAAAATGCTCTGACCCGGATGCTGCGCGCGGGTGAAATCGCCGGGGCGGGTCTGGATGTGTTCGAGCGCGGCCATCTGATCAACCCGCGCCTGAAGGAATTGCCCAACGCAATTCTGCTGCCGCATATGGGATCAGCCACCGTCGAAGGCCGGATCGAGATGGGGGAGAAGGTCATCGTTAATATCAAAACGTTTGAAGACGGCCATCGCCCGCCTGATTTGGTCGTCCCCAGCATGTTGTGATGCGTGGAATCCCGCCGGATTCACGCGAACCAAATGGAAGTGTTGCGCGCTGATTGCACGCCCTTAGTTTACGGATATCACCGATCTTGAGAGGATTATGACGTGCCGCGAATATTGTTCCCGATACTTGGAATTGTGCTGGTTCTGTTTATGGGTAGCGCTTTGTTGGCATTTAAAACCGGGCTCGACAACTATATGTCAGTGACGAGCCTGTCTTCGGTGAGCGTGACACCTGCCTCAGGGTGGCAGCAGCGCCCCTATCAGACCGCCGACGGTGAGGCGATTACCAGTACGCCGTTTGATCCTGAGGCCCCGGCCGGACATACAACGCAGGATTTGCTGCGCCATTTTGCCACTACTGCGAAGGGGCAGGACCATGCGATGGCGACGACGTTCCAGCGCGGTGATGATCTGATCGCGCTCAGCATGCGCTTTGTCCCCCATACGCCGCGTAAGAAAACGATGGCTGAACGCTTTGGCGGTGCGCCGCCTCCGGTGGACGAGCCCCCCGCGCCGCGGACGGTCATTGCCACTGTCTATGGTGTTCCCTTTGTCGAGCAGCCGCGCGAAGAGAGCGTTCCAGGCCAAGACACCACAAACCCTGTGAATTATCGCCATTTTCTTGCGTCGGTTGGGAATTTCCGTGAGGCGCAGGCGGTGAAGATCATCGTGCTGACCAATACCGGTGATGCGGGCGTGGTTGGGGTGCTCAGCCGCCTTGATGTGCTTGATATCAACAGTCGCATTGACACACCGAGCGCAGACATCAATGAGGCTGCGGGCGTGTTTACACGGGACCCGATGCCGCTGTCAGAGCAGCCGCCCCGTCCGACCGTGGCCTATCGTGCGGCCCAGTTGCTGGCCAGCAACGCAACGTTTGAGGCCCCTTGGCAAGAGGTGTTGGAAAAAATCCGCGCTGGCGAGATTGAGACATGGGAGGCGATGCATGCGGCCTATCCCAAGGTCGCGGACATGCCCCCGGCCTTGCTTGACGTTCTGGATGATGGCTCTGCCGATAATGCGGCGCGCTACCATGCGGCGGTGCTGGCAAATGGCGACAGGGAGTGGACGGACCACGAGGCGCATGTTTTGGCAACCATGTCAAAACCGGGTGCAGCACAGGCTGATCTAACCGAATATCTAGATGGCACGCGCGAAATCGCGCCCGAGCTGGTTTCGCTGATCCAGCAGTTGCCGATGGTGGCCATGCCGGATGGATCATCTGATGCTGTGGTCGCCGATGAGACCCCAGGCCTGCGCGATGCGCATGCCGGTTGCACCATTGAGAACGGTGTTCGCCGTTGTGTGGTCGATACCAATTAGACTAAAGCGTTATGCGAAAAAGCTGAACCACCTAACGCTGCCTGAAATCATAGATTTCAACGCGTTAGGTGGTTCAGGTATTTCGTCAAACGCTATAGTCCGGCGCGCCTGCCCAATGACTGGGCAGCGCGCCGTTTTGCTGCCCAATATCCACAATCTCGCGGTAGTGTTTCATCTTATGCGCCGGGAAGTTGCGTTTTGGGTTCACAGCAAGGTTGCGGACGCTTCCCAAGTGATGAAAGGCCGAAGGCACCTTGGGGACGATATCGTCAAACCGGTTGATCAGCAGGCATTTCTTGTGGTGCCGGACGGGCCCGTTGACGAATTTCGTGCGGGGTGCCGCAAAGCCAAGACCCGGAACCCCATAGCTTTTCGACAAGATTTGCGTCGCTGCCGCCCCAAGCGAATGCCCGATGACGTAGTTTGGGGTGACGCCTATATCTTTCAGCCAATCAAACACGACCGACGAATAGGCTAGAAAACCCTGATGCCAGGTGGTGCCGGATGCGCCCTTTTCGGAGTTGTCATCGCTCATCTTTAATCTGCGGTGCCCCAGCCGCAATATCCGCAGGTTAAAGCGCAGATAGTCCCGGATAGAGTTTGATCCGGGCAAGAGCAGAATATCCCCTTCAAGCACATGCGCCTGCACATCCGCATGTGGGCAGGACCGTATCACGCGTGGTGAGGTGATCCGGTTGGCGGTATAGCTTGCCTCGGCCAATTTCGCCGCGTCTTCGATTGCAAAATTCATCATTATAAAATCCCCCTGCCTTACAGCAAAGCATCGCCTTTTGCGTCGGTCCAGTCCGGAAACCCTGACTGCAAATGACCTGCTGTCGCAATCAGGCGATCAGGTGTCGGCTGGTTCTGACGTTGGGGCTGCGTTTTGCGCACATTACGGGGGAATGTGTGAAGGGAGTCGTCATGAAAACGCATGTGAAAGCCTTGGTTGTCGGTGGCGGCGCTGTCGGAACCTCGATCGCCTATCACTTGGCCAAGGCCGGCTGGGACGATGTCATGCTGCTGGAGCGGGATGAGCTGACCTCTGGCTCGACCTGGCATGCGGCGGGGCTGCTGCCTTATTTCAACATGTCTTATGCCTCTAGCCATATTCATGACTATTCCATCAAGTTCTACAAAACGCTTGAGGCAGAAACCGGGCTGAACCCCGGCTTTTCGGTTGTTGGCAACCTGCGCATGGCTCAGTCGCAGGCGCGCATGGACGAATATATGCTTTATGCCACTACGGCAGAGACGGTGGACATCCCTTATGAATGGATGACGCCGGATCAAATTCGCGAACGTTGGCCGCTCGTGCGGACCGAGGATCTGGTGGGCGCGATTTTTCACCCTACGGATGGCTATATCAACCCGGCTGATGTCACCATGGCGATGGCCAAAGGCGCCCGCCAGCATGGTGCTGTGATCGAACGTCGCTGGCAGGTGGATGGCTATCACTGGACGGGCGATCATTGGGATGTGACCTGCACCAAGATGGTCGAAAAAGGCGGCAACCTTGTGCCGTCGGACGAGCAGATCGTGATCCAAGCCGAACACGTCGTTACGGCGACAGGCAACCATGCGCAGCGCACGGCAAAGCTGTTGGGGATCAAGACGCCCGCGATTCCGGTGGAGCATCAGTTCATCGTGACCGAACCCGATCCGGCGCTGGTGGCGTGGCGCAAGGAAAACGGCGAACATCCGGTGCTGCGCGATGTCGATGCCCGCTGGTATGTGCGCGAAGAACGCGGCGGCTGGATTTTGGGCCCTTATGAGGACGGCGCGCCGTCGCGGTTCCGCTATGGTGTGCCCGATAGTTTCCGTGCTGATCTGTTCCCGCTGAATTTGGAGCGGATTGAACAGGAATATATGGATTTCATCCACCGCATTCCGTCCACCGAAGAGGTGGGGCTAAAGGATGATTTCAACGGCCCGATCTGTTACACGCCTGATGGCAATCCACTGATTGGTCCGGCACCGGGTCTGCGCAATATGTGGCTGGCCGAAGGGTTTTCCTTTGGCATCACGGCGGGCGGTGGCGCGGGGTATTACCTTGCCCAGATGATGGTCGAAGGCGAGGCCGAGATCGACATGGCGAGCCTTGATCCCAAGCGCTATGGTGATTGGATGACGTCGGAATATGCGGTCACCAAGAATGAGGAAACCTATCCTTTCTTGCTGAAACTGCATTGGCCGGATGAGGAACGTCCGGCGGCGCGGCCTTTGCGCACCTCGCCTGCCTATGACCGCCAGGCCAAGCGCGGCGCGCAATTCGGTCAGGTCAATGGCTGGGAGCGCCCTAATTACTTTGGCCCGCTGGACGCGGCAAAGGACTTCGATGAAGGCACCAATTCGTTTCGCCGGGGTGGCTGGTGGCAATATGCGGTGGATGAGGCGAAGGCGATCCGCGAAGGGGTCGGCCTGATTGATGCCACGGCCTTTGCCAAGCACCGCATCAGCGGGCCGGGCGCAGCGGCCTTTCTGGATTGGTTCACCACCAACAAGCTGCCCAAGGTGGGCCGCATCAACCTGACCTATGCGCTGACCAGCCATGGCACTACGCGCACTGAATATACGATTGTGCGGGTGGCCGAAGATGATTTTTATCTTGTCAGCGCGGGCGCGTGGCATGCGTATGATGAGGATTATCTTTATAAACTGATCATGGAGAAAGAGGCCGAATTCGGCCGGATCAACAAACAGGATGTCACGACGCAATGGGGCGTATTTGCCCTTGCTGGCCCAAAGGCGCGCGATGTGCTGCGCGCGGTGATCAAGGATGTTGATCCCGACACGGCCCTGTCGAACAAGCGTTTCCCGTGGCTTTCGATGCGCGATATCGAGTTGGGCATGTGCCCAGTCCGCGCGGTGCGTGTCGCTTATACGGGTGAGCTGGGTTGGGAGCTGCATCATCCGATTGAGATGCAGAATTATCTGTTCGATCTGCTGGAAAAGGCGGGCGAGCCCCATGGGATGAAACTGGTTGGCGCGCGGGCGCAGAACTGGCTGCGGCAGGAAAAAAGCTATCGCGCTTTCGGCAATGAGCTGGGCCGCGACGCGACCCCGCTGGAGGCGGATTTGCCGCGGTTTGTCGATCTGTCCAAAGAGTTTCACGGCAAAGCAGCGCTGCAAGACAAGGGTATCCGCAGCACATGTGTGACGCTGCTGATCGACGGGCCGACGGATGCTGATCCGTGGGGCCGCGAGGCGCTTTATGATATGAATGGCAATCGGATCGGGCGGCTGACATCGGGTGGCTATTCGGTCGCCTTCGCAAAGAGCATTGGCATGGGGTACGTGAAACCGGATGCGGCGAAGGTGGGCCAGAAGGTACAGGTGAAAATGTTCGACAAGCTTTGGCCTGCGGAAATTGTTGAAGACAGCCCCTATGATCCGAAGAACGCGACGATACGGGTCGACGGGTAGGGGTGCGCGTTACTTTGCCTTGAACCAGTGTGCCCGCTGTCTGTGCCACCACCAGCGGGCCCGCACGATTATCGTTGCCAGCGGTGCCCGCAGCACCGGGATGTCGATGGCCAGCAGGAACAGCCCCATCGGGATCATCCACAGACCGAATACGGGCAACACGGCGAGCAGACCGCCGATCATCAGGAAGACACCCAGAAAAAGTCGCAACAGCATGCAGCCGGGCTGGCGCAATTTGACGAGCCACGGGGCGACCACGGCGACGCGCGAAAATTCACGTTCAAATCGGTATCGCTGGCGCTGCTGATGCTTTGTCATCTGTCTCTCATTATGGCGCGTTCTGCTGATCCTCGCATTTGCAAAACACGTCAGAGGTCATATCGTTGCGATATGTGCAGGAGAAACCCATGACGCAAGCCGCAGACAAGATCGAAGTCGAGAATATCAACACGCCAGGTCGGACGGAGCGGGTGGACAAAGCGAAGTATACGGCGATGAAAACGGCCTATCTTGCGGCTTTGCCCGATACATCACCGGGTTTCACCGCGGCGGAGGCGAAGGCCGCATTGTTGCCGCTGCTGTCAGAGGATGTTTTTCCCGGCGGTGCCAAGGCGGGATGGTGGATGAAATGCGTCCAGTTGGATCTGGAAGCCAAAGAGATCGTGAAGCGCGAGAAGTGCTCGCCGCTGCGGTTTCACAAGATGTGAACAGGCTGCGGCAGCCTGCACGCAAGCTGCCGCGCTATACTTTTGGGTTTAGCTGACGGCGATGCCGGTCAGCTTGGCATTGGCCGCTTTTTCCATATCAAGGATCTGCGACAGAAGGTCATGGGCTTCGTCGTTCTTTTCTTCCTTGGCCCATTGGCGCAGCGTACCGTAACGGGCGATTTCGTAATGTTCGACCGCTTGGGCCGCGCCAATTAGCATAGCGGTCAGGGCATCGCCGCTGGCCTCTTTGATCAGCCCTTCGGTTTCTTTGATCAGACCTTCGATCGCGTCGCATTTTTCGCCTTCGGCCTTTGCGTCGATGGTTTTAAACACTTTTTTGAGGATTTTGATCTGTTCTTTCGTCTCGGTCAGGTGATCCTCGAACGCTTTCTTGGTGTCTGCATCCTTCACCGCGTCGATCATTTTGGGCAGCGCCTTGGTGATCGCGTTTTCGGCGTAGTAAATGTCTTTCAGCGTGTGGTGGAATGCTTCTGCCTTGGTTTTCATGACGGATTCTCCGGGGGGTTAAGTTGCATTGGATAATGCTGCGCGCAGGGGATTGGTTCCCCACGCCGCCCCGAATATCGTGGCCGTTCAGTCTTTGCCGTCGGACGTTTGCATAAAGGTGCTCAACGCGGTTTTTTGTTGTCCTGCGGCGCTGAAATTATCCGGGGCGAGCCATGCTTCGAACGGCTTTCGGATGCGGGGCCAGTCCCGATCAAGGATCGAAAACCACGCCGTGTCCCGGTTTCGGCCTTTGTAAACCACGGCCTGTCGGAACAGCCCGTCATAGCTGAACCCCAGCCGTTTCGCCGCGGCCTGTGATGCTGCGTTCATCGCGTCGCATTTCCATTCGTAGCGCCGATAGCCGAGCTCATCAAAGACGCGCCGCATCATCAGATACATCGCCTCTGTCGCCATGGTGGTTCGTTGCAGCGCGGGGGAAAAGGCGATGAAGCCTACCTCGGCCACGCCATTGCCGGGATCAATGCGCAGGTAGCTTGCGATGCCAATGGCTTTGCCATTTGAGCGGTCGATTACCGCGAAAAACAGCGGGTCGTGGCTGTTGCAGGCTGTGTCCAGCCATGTGGCAAAGGCGGGTGCGTTATCAAATGGGCCGACCGGCATATAGGTCCAAAGCGTGCCGCTGGTGTCGGCACTATAGGCGGTGAACAGGTCGGGTGCGTGGTCCATGCTTAGCGGCACCACATCGCAATACGTCCCGTGGATTGGGGTTTTCGGAATGGGTGCTGCGCTAATCCAGCCGGGGACATCTGCGCCAATCGGTTGCCCTTGGGCGTTACGGTGTTTGGTCATGCGAACCTTGCGGGGGAAAGGGCGGCGATGCTGGCCGCGTCGATATTCGATTGCGTGCCTGCAATCAGATCAGCAAGCAGCTGGCTGGCTCCGGGGCTGGATTGCATCCCATAACCGCCTTGACCTGCGCACCAGACGAATTGCGGCTCTACCGGGTCGCGCCCTAGTACCAATGTGCCATCAGGGGCAAAGGTGCGAAGCCCCGCCCAGGATGCAAGCAACCGGGTGACGGGTTCGGTGACATGGGCTTCGTATCGGGCGAGGCCTTCGGCCAATACCATGTCATCGGCAAAGGCATCATGCGGGGTGGTCGCGTCTGCGTCTGCGGGAGAGACGATCAGCGCGCCCGCATCGGGTTTGGCGTACCAGTTTTCACCGGGACCAAAGAGCATCGGCCAAGTGCTGACATCATGGCCGCCGGGGGCCGGGATGCGCGCCATGGAGCGGCGCAGGGGGGTGAAGCCCAGAGGTTTGACCCCGGCCATCGCGGCGATCACATCGACCCACGCCCCGGCGGCATTGACGATCATGCGCGCATCATAGGTCTGTGCGCCCGCCGTGACCTGCCAGCCATGGCTGGTGCGGTTGATGGCGGTGACTGGTGCCTTGGTGATGATCTGCCCGCCTTGCTGCCGGGCCAGTTTGGCGAAATGCTGGATCAGCTTGTCCGTGTCGATATCCCATGCATCCGCGTGAAAGGCGGCTCGGTCGATGCTTTGTGTGTCCAAGATCGGGATTTGGGCCTGTGCTTCGGGCATAGTGATCGCGTCAAGCTTCATCTGCGCCTGATCTGCGGCGAAGCTGTCTGCGGTTTCAGCGGTGCCGACCAGCATGAAGCCGCGCGGGCTGAGCGTATCGGCGTCGATATGAAACTGTCGGCTGGCTGCGTTCAGCGCGATGGTTGAGGGCTTGCCATAGTTTTCTTCGAACAGCGCGGCGGAGCGGCCAGAGGCGTGATAGCCAAGCGCGCTTTCGCTTTCCAGCAGGGTGACGCTGCCCAGTGCCGATAATCGCGCGGCGGCAGATACCCCGGCGATGCCACCACCGATAATCAGGACGTCGATCACGCTTCTTCGAGCCGGTCGGTGGCCGGGGCGGGTGAGACGCTGAGCGCTGTGATCTGGGCGTAAAGCGCGGGCGACATGTCAAATCTTTGCGCCGCCAGAGACGGCTGCAACTGTGCGACAGAGCGGGCCGAGATGATCGGCGCAGGCCGGGCGGGATGGGCCATGACCCAAGCCACGGCAAGGGTGGCAGGCGCGACGCCAAGCGTTTCTGCCAGCGTGCTGAGCGCCTGTGCGGTGTCATGCATCCAGGCCTGATCGTAGCGGGCTTTGTAGCGTTCATCCTCGGTCAGCCGACCAGTGCCGCCGCTGGCATATTTCCCGGTCAGCAGCCCGCCGCCTAAAGGCGAATAGGGGATGATCTGGATATCCTGATCCTGTGCCATCGGGAAAATTTCAACCTCGGCCTGCCGTTTGACAAGGCTGTGCATGGGCTGGATCACATCAATGCGGGTGCCGAGGGATTGTGCGACCGCTTGCGCTTTCATCACCTGCCAGGCGGCATAGTTGGACACGCCAATATGGCGGATCGCGCCGGTGGATTGCAGCTCTGCCAAGGTGCTGAAGGTTTCTTCGAGCGGTGTGTTCGGGTCGAACCGATGCATGTAAAGCAGGTCGACTGCATCTTCGTTCAACTGCTTGCGGCAGGTGTCGAAATGCCGGGTGATATTTTCGCGCGAGGCACCGCCCCGGTAGCCGACTTTGGTGGCGAGGTAGATGTCATCGCGTGTGGCTTTGATGAACCGGCCCAGCAGCGTTTCGGACGCCCCGCCGGTATAGCCGACGGCGGTGTCGAAATGAGTAATCCCGGCGGCGCGGGCCGCGTCAAACATAGCCCGGCTTTCGTCCGCATCGGCGGTGCCACCAAATTGCATTGTACCAAAGGTGAGGCGGGAAACGGCTGCGCCGCTGCGTGTGGTCAGATCAGTCATAAGGACAGAGTGTCATGGCGATTGCGTGTTGAAAAGGTCAGACGGGCAGGGGCTGCCGTTTTTGGTGTCGCCAGATGCCTAGGTTGATCTTTTGAGGGGCGGTGGGTCGAGACCCACCTTACGCTGTGGCGGCTGTTGCCTTTAGGTCAGAGTTTTTCGGTCTTGCTGATTGACTTTGATCGGCTTGCGTGGTGGCTTCGTGACGAAATCGTTTTAGGGAGGGGGAGCGATGACTTATCAACCAGCTGAAAATCGCTATGACCGCATGGTATATCGCCGGTGCGGAAAATCGGGGCTGAGGCTGCCTGCGGTCTCTTTGGGGTTGTGGCATAATTTTGGCCATGACACCCCGCATGAAACCAAGCAAGAGATTTGCCGCACGGCCTTTGATCATGGGATCACCCATTTCGATCTGGCCAATAACTACGGCCCGCCGCCCGGATCGGCTGAACATGCGTTCGGGTCCATTCTGGCGGAGGATTTCAAAGGCTATCGTGATGAGCTGATCATCAGCTCAAAGGCCGGCTATCTGATGTGGCCCGGCCCTTATGGTGAGTGGGGCAGCCGGAAATATCTGATCGCCTCTTGTGATCAATCGCTGACACGGATGGGATTGGATTACGTCGATATCTTTTATTCCCATCGCTATGATCCTGATACCCCGCTGGAAGAAACCATGGGCGCGTTGGATTATATCGTGCGGTCGGGCCGGGCGCTTTATGCCGGGATTTCGTCTTATAATTCCGAGCGCACGCGCGAGGCTGTGGCGATTTTGAAGGATCTGGGCACGCCTTGTGTCATCCATCAGCCATCTTACAATATGCTGAACCGCTGGGTCGAACGCGATGGCTTGAAGGATACTTTGCAAGAGTTGGGTGTGGGTTCCATTGCCTTTACCCCATTGGCGCAGGGCATGCTGACCAAGAAATATCTGGGCGGTATTCCAGAGGATAGCCGCGCCAGCCAAGGCAAATCACTGGCCCCCACGATGCTGACCGACAATGCGATTGCGAATATCCAAAAGCTGAACGAGATCGCTGAATCTCGTGGCCAGACCCTCGCGCAGATGGCGATTGCCTGGGTGCTGCGTGACGGTGGGATCACCACGGCGTTGATTGGGGCGTCAAAGCCTTCGCAGGTTGTGGATTGCGCGGGCGCGATTGGCAATCTGGATTTCACTGCGGATGAGTTGGCTGAGATCGACAAATATGCGGATGAGGAGCAGATCAACCTGTGGGCGCAATCGGCCGAGCAGACCAAAGGCGCGGCGGAACGGAATAAGTAATGATACGCAATCCGATCCTGCCCGGCTTTCATGCTGACCCGTCCTTTTGCCGGGTGGGCGAGGACTATTATATCGCCGTGTCCACCTTTGAATGGTATCCGGGTGTGCAGATTTACCATTCGCGCGATCTGGTGAACTGGGATCTGGTGGCCCGTCCGCTAAACCGCGCCGCCCTGCTGGATATGCGCGGCAATGGTGACAGTTGTGGCATCTGGGCGCCGTGCCTGTCCCATGCGGATGGGAGGTTCTGGCTGGTTTATACGGATGTGAAGCGGCTGGATGGCGCGTTCAAGGATGCGCCAAACTATATCACGACCTGCGCGACGATTGACGGCGATTGGACCGACCCGTGGTATGTGAATTCCAGCGGGTTTGACCCGTCGCTGTTTCATGATGACGATGGCCGCAAATATTTCATGAATATGCAGTGGAACCATCGTGGCCCCGGCACGGGCGGGAACCCGGCGCATGCGTCATTTGATGGTATTTTGTTGCAGGAATGGTCGCCGGAGAAGGGCCTGTTCGGTCCGGTCCGGAACATCTACGCGGGCACGGATCGCGGGCTGACGGAGGCACCGCATATTTTCAAACGCAATGGCTATTATTATCTGACGACTGCCGAAGGTGGCACGGGGTATAACCATGCGGTGACGCTCGCCCGGTCGCGGGATATTTGGGGGCCTTATGAGGATCACCCGGACAAGCATGTAATCTGTGCAAAGGGATCAGACGGACCGATCCAGCGCACGGGCCATGGTCAATATGTGGAAACGCATTGGGGCGGGCATTATCACACATTTCTGATGGGCCGCCCGTTGCAGGGGCCGCATGGCCCGTTTTGTGCGCTGGGCCGCGAGACCGGGATGGAGGAGGTCGTCTGGCGTGACGATTGGATGTATCTGAAAGCTGGTGGGATGGTGCCCCGTGTCGACGTTCCCGCCCCGGTGGCGGTGGAACCGCGCCCTGCGGTTCCTGTGAAACGTGCGTTGCAGGGTAAGCTAGCCCCGGAATTCCAATGGCTGCGCACGCCTGAAACGGCCCGTATTTTTCGTGAAGAGCCCGATGCGCTGGTCCTGATCGGTCGCGAAAGTGTTGGTAGCTGGTTTGAACAGGCGCTGGTGGCGCGGCGACAGGAGCATCATGCGTATCGGGCCGAGACGCTTTTGGATGATTTTGATCCGCAGAACTATCAGCAGGCCGCAGGGCTGACGACCTATTACAACAGGCACAAGTTTCACGCGGCGCTGGTGACGCATCGTGCGGATGTGGGGCGCGTTCTGATGCTGATGTCCTGCCCCGGTGATTGGCCAGAGGCGGCGCTGACTTATCCGGCGGATGATGTGCCCATGGCAGATGGCCCTTTGGAGATTGCTGTGGAGGTCAACGGGCCGGTGCAGCAGTTCTATTATCGCCAAAGCGGCGATTGGGTGACCTTTGGTCCGGCGTTGGATGCGTCTGTGATATCAGACGAGGGTGGCCGGGGTGAACATGCGTCCTTCACCGGGGCTTTTGTGGGAATGCTCGCCTTTGATACCAGCGGTGCGGGCACAGAGGCGCGGTTCACGCAGTTTGATTATCTGCCGGGGGCGGTGGTTTGAAAACCACCTTACGATGTGGTGTCTGTCATGCGCAGTGAGCTGTGCTTGTATGATCTAGCGACCGCGCAGGTGACTGTGTTGTTGGCGCATGAGGGTCATATCGAAGCACCGAATTGGCATCCTGACGGTTATTTGATCGTGAATGGCGGTGGGCGGTTGTTCCGTGTGTCGCTGGACGCCCCGGCGCTGGAAATGATCAACACCGGATTTGCGGTGCGCTGCAACAATGATCATGGGATTTCGCCGGATGGGGCGCGGTTGGTGATCAGTGACAGCAGTCGCACCGATGAAAGCTGTATTTACACGCTGCCTGTTGGTGGCGGCACGCCGGAGCGCATCACGGCAGAGGTGCCATCCTATTGGCATGGCTGGTCCCCGGATGGCCGTACGCTGGCCTATGTGGGCCGCCGGGGGGGACCGTTTTGCTTGCTGACCTGTCCAGTCGGCGGTGGCGCTGAAACGGTGGTGACCGAGGCGTTCGATCATGTGGATGGGCCGGATTACACGCCGGATGGCAAGTGGATCTGGTTCAATGGCGAACGTGATGGTGCGGTTAATCTGTGGCGCATTCGCCCCGATGGGGCGGGTCTGACGCAGATGACTGATGATGCAACCGTGAACTGGTTTCCGCATCCGTCGCCTGATGGCACGCATATCCTTTATCTGGCCTATCCACCTGGCACGCAGGGTCACCCGGCAGAGCTGGATGTCGCGCTGTGTCTGATGCCTGCGGCAGGTGGAACGTCGCAAGTTTTGCTGCGTCTTTACGGCGGGCAAGGGACCATCAACGTGCCGTGCTGGGCGCCCGATGCTGGCCGTTTTGCCTTTATGCGCTATATCCGTTCCGGGGTTTGATTTTTCCGTAGCAATCTGATTTTGCTATAACGGGGAAAAGGAGATGGCGTGAACGGATTTCCGGCTGCAAAGGCGGGACAGATGATTGGTTTGCTCGGCGGGTCGTTCGATCCGCCGCATTCAGGTCATGTGCATATTACCCGCGCGGCGCTGCGGCGTTTTGGGCTGGATCGTGTCTGGTGGCTGGTGTCGCCGGGTAATCCGCTCAAGTCCGATGGTCCGGCACGGCTGGCTGATCGGATGCAGGCGGCCCGTGCCATTATGCGTCACCCGCGTGTCACTGTGACTGATCTGGAAGCAAAGCTCGGCACGCGCTACACGTCGCAGAGCCTGCTGCAACTGCGCCGCCGTTATCCCGGTGTGCGTTTCGTCTGGCTGATGGGGGCGGATAATCTGGCGCAGTTCCATCGCTGGCAGGACTGGCGCTGGATCATGGAAGCGGTGCCAATTGGCGTGCTTGCCCGGCCCGGTGATCGGATTTCAGCGCGCATGTCCAAGGCCGCGCGGGTGTATCGCGCGGCGAAACTGCCCAAGCAGGCCGCCCATTCTTTAGGCCAGCGGGACGCGCCGGCCTGGGCCTTTGTCAATCTACCGATGTCGGATCAATCGTCATCGGCCATACGTGCACGGGGAGAGTGGTGATGCGGCTGACGCGGCGGGGCATGATCATGGGGGCGGCTTCGACTTTGGCTACGGGTGCGGCGGCAGAGCCGCTGGCCACATCCCTGCGCCCTGTGGCCCGCAACATGACCGTCGGTTGGTCGGCGCGCAAGATCGCCCGGGCCAGGCTGTCTGGGGATGTTGGGTTTGTCATTGCTGATGCGCAGACCGGGGAAGTGTTGGAGGCGGTTGCGCCGGATATGCCCTTGCCTCCTGCCAGTGTCGCCAAGACCTTTACCTCGCTTTATGCGATAGAGACTTTGGGGCAGGGGCATAGGTTTACCACGCGGGTGCTTGCCGATGGCCCGATTTATAACGGCATCCTGCATGGGAACCTGATCCTGGCGGGCGGTGGTGATCCGAATCTGGTGACCGATGATCTGGCCGTTTTATGCAGCGCGATGAAAGACAGCGGGCTGCATGAGGTGAAGGGCGATTTTCTTGTTTGGGATAATGCGCTGGTCAATCTCGATGAGATCGACACCACGCAGTTGGACTATCTGGGCTATAACCCGTCCGTTACTGGCCTGAACCTGAATTTCAACCGTGTGCATTTTGAATGGAAGCGGCAGGAAGAAGAAATCGTCACCGTGCTGGATGCGCGCAGCGCGCGGTATAAGCCGGTTGTCACAACATCCCGGATGGAGGTTGTTGATCGCCCTCACCCGGTTTTCACCTATCGCGATGCGGGCGAGGTTGACGAATGGACCGTGGCGCAGCGCTTTTTGAATGACGCCGGGTCCCGCTGGCTGCCGGTGCGCCACCCTGCACTTTATGCGGGCGAAGTGTTTGCAACCTTTGCCCGAAGCCACGGGATTATCCTGAAACAACCGCAAGAGATTGCCGATGTGCCCGACGGGCGTGTGCTTGCCGCCTATGATAGCGCGCCGCTGACTGATATGCTGCGCGGGTTATTGGACTATTCCACCAATATCACCGCCGAGGCGGTGGGGCTTGCCGCGACGGTGGCGCGCACGGGGCAGCATCGGGGGCTGCATACCTCTGCCATGGGGATGGCCCGCTGGGCGTCGTCGCGCGTTGATGGGATTGCGCCGTATTTTGTGGATCATTCGGGGCTGGGTGATGGGTCCCGGGTTGCGGCCCGCGATATGGTGCGTCTGCTGGTTGCGCCCGATGTGCGCCCGGCGCTGCATCCGATCCTGAAAGACATTCCCTGGCTTGGGCAGAATGGGGCCGCGCAGCGCCCGCAGGACGGCCAGTTACGGGCCAAGACCGGGACGCTGAATTTTGTCTGTGGCCTGGCAGGCTATCTGCGCACGGCGGGTGGCCGTGATCTTGCCTTTGCGATGTTTGCGGCTGATCTGGCGGCCCGTGAAGAGGGTATTCGCCGTGGCGGCGAACGCCCACCGGGTGCGCGTCGCTGGAATACTGCTGCCCGTAATTTACAGCGCGAATTGTTGCAGCACTGGGCACGGGCTGTGTAACCGGCAACCGCGCAATTATGTCATATGACAAAATTGTTTGGAACGTTTTCTGTGAACGCAAAGTTATCTCATCAATAGGAACTGCAGCGACACGCTGCGGCGAGATTTGAAGGAGATGACCGATGAAAACAGGTCTTACAATCGTTGGTGTTGTGGCAATTGCCGCAATCGCACTGTTTGGGTTTTACATGGTTGATATCGACCAGACGCAAGAAGCGCGCCTGCCTGATGTGGACGTCAGTGTTGAAGGTGGTCAAGCGCCGGAATTCGATGCTGATGTAGGTACCGTCAATATGGGTCAGACAGACGTTGAAGTCGAAGTGCCAGAAGTTGACGTGCGCACCACGACGGAAACTGTTTCTGTTCCGACGCTGAGCGTTGAGCCGCCAGCAGAAGACGATCCGTCTGACGAAAGCTAATACAGCACTTTTGACGAGTAACGTGTTGACGATAAAGGCGGTCCCCCAATCGGGGGCCGCTTCTGTTTTTATGCTGCCTTTTGCGTCCGCGGCCCGGCGACTACCCAAATGATAAAGCCGATCACAGGCAAGACGATGATGAGCAGGGTCCAGACCGTTTTGTTCACCGTTGTTTCTGCGGATGTGACAACTTGTAAAATCGCATAGAGTGCGCAGAGCACTATAATGATACTAATAAACGCAAGGGGCATGTATTCTGTCTTTTGTGATGAAGGCGGAAATCGCAGACCAAAGACTGGCTGCCTAATGCGGGGAAACTGTGGCGGCGATCCGAGTGACGCCTCGTCAGAGTGTCATGTGCCTTGCACGAGCCCCGCGTTCGATGGCTGCGGCGTGTAGCCTGTCAAGTTCAAGCTCTTCCCTGATTTCTTGCAGCATGCGTGCCTCAGCCCCGGCGATTTTGCCGTCGGCGGCGGCCACATCGCATGACAGCGCGTAAGCCGTTTCAAAAAGCCGTTCTGGCAGCGCGTCGCGGATCAGGCCAAAGAGCGCCTCTAGCCCGTCTTCCTGTTCGAGCAGATCGAACACCATTCGCGACATGCGCGGCAAACGTTCCTGATCATAGCCTGCGAAGATCGGCAGATGATTAATTGCGTTGCTCATCTTGACCAATTCGGCAGTGCGAATGTTCTCATCCGAGGCGGACACAGCGATCATCAGCGCCACGAGCGCGTCTTGGGCTGTCATGGGGGCGTCTTCGATCATGCAATTGTCCTTTGGTTGTTACCTACCATTTATTGACCCCGTGCCTTTGCCGCAATAGGGAGTGCGGGTGTAAACGCCATGATGACATGGCCGAAAATGTGAGCAAGACAATGAGCAATTTGCGTGACGCTGCGATGACGTCGAAAGCCTGGCCCTTTGAAGAGGCCCGCGCATTGCTGAAACGATACGAAAAAGCACCACCCGAAAAGGGCTATGTGCTGTTCGAAACCGGCTATGGCCCATCGGGTCTGCCGCATATCGGCACCTTTGGTGAGGTGCTGCGCACGACGATGATCCGCCGCGCCTTTGAATTGATTTCGGACATTCCGACCAAGCTGGTATGCTTTTCCGACGATTTGGACGGTATGCGCAAAGTGCCCGGTAATGTCCCCCAGCAAGAGATGCTGGCTGAACATATTCAAAAGCCGCTGACATCTGTCCCTGACCCATTTGGAACCCATGACAGCTTTGGCGATCACAACAACGCCATGCTGCGCCGGTTTCTGGATACTTTCGGATTTGAGTATGAATTCTACTCAGCGCGCGAATTTTACCGCTCTGGTCAGTTTGACGATGTGCTGCTGCGCGCTGCTGAACGTTATGATGACGTGATGAAAGTCATGCTGAAATCCTTGCGCGAAGAGCGTCGTGGGACCTATTCGATCTTTCTGCCGATCCATCCGGAAACGGGTCGTGTGCTTTATGTGCCGATCAAGAATGTGGATGCGGCCAAGGGCGAGATCACGTTTGATGATGAGGACGGTCGCGAATGGACCCTGCCGGTGACCGGTGGCAACGTAAAGCTGCAATGGAAGCCTGATTTCGGTGCCCGCTGGGCGGCGCTGGACGTTGATTTTGAGATGTATGGCAAGGAACACGCTACCAACACGGCGATCTATGACCGGATTTGTGAAATTCTCGGCGGGCGCAAACCGAACCACTTTTCTTATGAGCTATTCTTGGATGAGAAGGGCCAGAAGATCTCGAAATCCTCTGGCAACGGCATTTCGATTGATGAATGGCTGACTTATGCATCGACGGAATCGCTAAGCTATTTTATGTATCTGAAGCCCAAGACGGCCAAGCGGATGCATTTTGATGTGATCCCCAAAGCTGTGGATGAATATCATCAGCAGTTGCGTGCCTATGCTGGACAGGACGATACGGCCCGGTTGAACAATCCGGTGTTTCACATTCACGGCCATAACGTGCCTGCGTCGGATATGGTTGTGCCCTTTGCGATGCTGTTGAATCTCGCCTCTGTTTCCGGGGCCGAGGATAAAGAAACGCTTTGGGGCTTTATTCAGCGCTATGCGCCCTATGCTTCGGCTGAAAAGAACCCGCAGATGGATCAGGCGGCGGGCTTTGCCGTGCGCTATTACAATGATTTCGTGAAGCCGACCAAAGTCTATCGCGCCCCGTCAGATCAAGAGCGCGCGGCGCTGGAGGATCTGGTCGCACGTCTGAAAGCCTGGGATGGCGGGCTGGATGCTGAGGAGCTGCAAACCATGGTCTTTGCGGTCGGCAAGGACCATGGGTTTGATCCGCTGCGCGCATGGTTCACAGCCCTTTACGAGGTGCTGTTGGGTTCCTCACAAGGCCCACGGTTTGGTGGGTTCATCGCCCTTTACGGGGTTGATGAGACCGTCGCGTTGATCGAGGGCCGTTTGGCCGAGGCGTGATCGCATAAGTCCTGATCGTGACATGATCTGCCGGTTCTTTTTTCAACCCAAAAGAGAACCGATCTCTGTCCTGCGCCGTATAAAATATAGCAGCAGGCAGCGGAGGATGATTATGAAACGGTTATTGAGTTTGATTTTAGGTGCTTGGGTAGCGATGACCGCTGCTGCTGCGCAAGGCGCTGATCCGATCAACGATGTGATCGGTGGTCAGTTGCAATCTTTCAATGATCGCGATGTGCAGGGCGCGTGGCATTATGCCAGCCCGACGATCAAAGATTTGTTTGGCGATGCCAGAAACTTTGGTGTGATGGTCCAGCGCGCCTATCCGATGGTCTGGGACAACGCGGATGTCCGGTTTCTGGATCGTCGCGAGATCGCCGGGAACCTGTGGCAAAAGGTGATGATCCGTGATGCGCAAGGTGGCTTGCATATGCTGGACTACCAGATGATCCAAACCCCGGATGGCTGGCAAATCAACGCTGTGCAGCTATTGCGCGCACCTGATATCGGCGTCTGAGACCCGATCCGTTGCATGTCCTACCGTGACGGTGGTGTCAGCCTGAATTCAGACCTCTGACGTAGTTCTCTTGGCGATGGTCCGGCTTTGTCCTGACCTTCTCAATCTGACTGCCAAGAGGATCCAACCATGAACAAAGCGATTACTGACGGTATTGTATTTAACCCACTGCCCTTTGCGGCAGGGCTCGGGGTCTGGTCGAGCGGAAACGGCACGCCGGGATCAGATACTTATGCGGTTAGCGGCACGGGTGTCTTTGTGGCCGCAGATCAGGATTTCGCAGGCTGCCTGGAAGTGCTGAAAACCGCCCCTGTGTCCTATGTCCGCTATATGGGCGAAACACCGATCCTGCCGGGCTGCTATTTGCATGTGAAAGCGCGGGTCAAAGCTGTTGGCGGGCCACTGCCTGCTGTGCGCATTTCGGGCTGGGCCGGGCAGACTGGCGGTGCGCAGGTGCCGGGTCTGCCAGCCTTCGGGCCTGCGGTGCAGCTGACGGCCTATGGCGAGGTCGTCGAAGTGACCGCGATCATCGCCACAGCGGATCGCACGGGCGTGGATATGGTCTGGACCGGGGCGGATTACGGCCATTTGGGGGTGGACCTGACCGGCCCGTCCGGCGGGTTGGTGCGTGTTGATGATATTGAAATCACCGATGTCTCTTCGCTGTTTACCCGTGATCTTATCGCGCTGGTCGATGTGCGCGACTACGGCGCAAAGGGTGATGGCGTCACAGATGACAGCGCGGCTTTTGATGCGGCGGATGCAGCGGCGGCGGGGCGCACGGTGATGGTTCCGGCAGGGGACTACCTGCTGGCGAACAGCGTGACGATGGAAAACCGGGTGAAATTCGAAGGCCGAATTGTGCAGGCGGCGCAGCATCGGTTCATCCTGCAACGCGACTATAATTACGACACTTATCTGGAAGCGTTCGAGGATGAAGAGCTGGCCTTCAAGAAGGCCTATCAGGCGCTGATCAATTTTGCTGATCATGAATCGCTTGATCTGAGCGGCCGCCGTATCCTGCTGTCGGAGCCGCTCGACATGCAGGGCTGTGATCCGGATACCGTCCGGTTTGAAACGCGCCGCGTTATCCGCAACGGCCAGTTTCAGCCTGCCGACGGGGCCGCGTGGGATAGCAGCGTTACGATATCGCAGGCGTCCTATTCGGCCTCTGACAACACCCGGCTAACCAATGTGGTCAACATCGCGACCATTCCGGTCGGGTCATTGGTGCAGGGCAACGGCGTCGGGCGCGAGGTCTATGTGACGGCGGTCAATGTCAGCGCGCAGACGCTTGAGCTGAGCAATGCGCTTTACGATGCTGAGGGCAGTCAGGAGTTCACCTTTACCCGGTTCAAATACATGTTGGACTTTTCGGGGTATGAAAAGCTGAGCCAGTTCATTCTGGATGATATCGAATTTCAGGGGCGCGGTGTGGCCAGCGGGATCATGATGGCCCCGGACGGGTTTACCTTTCAGCTGCGCGATTGCTTTATCAACAAGCCAAAGGATCGCGGGCTGACCTCGCCCGGTCGGGGCTGTCAGGGCATGATGATTGACCGGTGTCAGCTGATCTCTGACGAGCAAGCGGTGCCGGTGGCGGCCCGTGTCAGCGTGGGGTTCAACGCCAACGCCAATGACGTCAAAATCCGCGACAACCGTGTCAGTAAGTTCAAGCATTTCTGTGTGCTGTCCGGGGCGGGTTCGTTGATTTCGGGCAACCACTGGTTTCACGGTGATGATGAAGTCAATGGCGTGCGCAAGGGTGGCATCGTGATTACGCTTCTGAACCCGAAAAGCATCTTCACCGGCAATTACTGCGATAATAACTTCATCGAATGGACAAACGAGCATTCCAGTGAGCCAGCGCTGGGCAGCCAGTTTTCCTTTGGCGGAATGACGATCACCGGGAATATGTTCACCACCAATGATGTGGCGGATTGGTTCAATTTTATCGTCATCAAACCTTACGGCCCGAACCATTACATCAACGGTTTCGCGGTTCTGGGGAATGTGTTCCGGTCGCTGAACGGCAGGATCGACCGGGTAGAACATGTGGATACGACCTTTGCCGATCTGGATTTCAGCCGAACGCGCGGGTTGGAATTTGCAGGCAATACGTTCCACAATGTGAATGAACGGGTCGCCAACCCTGTGACCCTCAGCCACACACAGGCGACCGAGGCTACGACTTGGGTCATGGATACTGACGACTTTTTGCCTTTTGGCGGGCGTGCGAAATACGTGGAATCAGTAATGCCGGATGGTCAGATCACAAATGCGGGCGGGACCCGTGTGCATGATCTGCCGTGGGCCGTGGGGGAACAGGGCCCGAGCTGGCAAAGCGTGCATTTGAACTGGTCGCAGCCGGTCAAAGGCAAGGTGCGCTATCAGGTGCGGATGGATGAGACGGACGACTGATCCGGTCTGAGATTTATCGAAAGGGGCGCTTTCTGAGCGCCTCTTTTTTTATCTTATCGCCTAATATTTAATCTTCACTATGTCCGATCTGCCGGTGTCTGTGCCGCGTGTCGCGTCACCACTGGTCAATTTGCCATGTTTTCGGGCAGTTTCCCAAGCGTTGACTTTGAAATTCGGGTGCTGCCATCACGTATGCCGCGCAAATCAGGACCGGCGCGCCGGTGTCCAACGCGCCCCGCGCGGAGGGGACGCTGCGGCTTGCGGTCAAGAAGCGTGGCAACGCATCTGTGATATCTTCCCTGCGGCAACAAGGCTCTTTGAAGGCGCTGTTTCCCCATCGCGGGCGTGACATGCTGGATGCTGTGTTTCTGAACACCGCTGGCGGGCTGACCGGCGGTGATGTGATGGAGATTTCTGTCGCAGCAGAGGAAGGTACATCGGTTAGCGTTTCCTCTCAAGCGGCAGAGCGCGCCTATCGCGCGCAGCCCGGCCCGGCGGCGCAAATGAATGTGCGCCTACAGGTCGGCAAAGCGGCGCGGGCGCATTGGCTGCCGCAGGAAACGATCCTATTTGACGGGGCAGCGCTGGATCGTCGGCTGCATGTTGATCTGGCCCCGGATGCACGGGCGTTAATTGTTGAACCGCTGATCTTTGGTCGGGCGGCAATGGGTGAAACCCTTCAAAATCTGCATTTCACGGATCAATGGCGGGTGCGCCGCGACGCTCAGCTTGTCTTTGCTGACGCGGTGCGGATCACTGACGCAACGCTTGCGCGGATGCAGTCTGCGGCGCTGACATCGGGTGCGATTGCGATGGCGACTATCCTGCTGGCTGCCCCTGATGCCGCCGCTTTTGCCAGTGTGGACCTGCCCCCAGAGGCAGGTATCAGCCTGATTTCCGATGATCTTTTACTGGTTCGCATGCTGGCCGCCGACAGTTTTATCCTGCGCAAGACATTGGTCCCGCTGGTCGAAACCCTGTCACAAAGCCCTATTCCCCGTGTCTGGAGACTATAAAGAATGCAATTAACCCCCCGCGAAAAGGACAAGCTGCTGATCGCGATGGCCGCCGAGGTTGCCCGCAAGCGGCTGGCCCGTGGCGTAAAGCTGAACCATCCCGAAGCGATTGCGCTGATAACCGATGCGGTGGTCGAGGGCGCGCGCGATGGCCGCTCTGTCGCGGATATGATGGAGGCGGGCGCGCAGGTGATCACCCGCGATCAGGTGATGGATGGCATCGCCGAGATGATCCACGAGGTGCAGGTGGAGGCGACCTTTCCCGACGGGACAAAACTGGTGACGGTGCATGATCCGATCCGCTGAGATGCCTGTGAGAATTTGGAAAGATAAGACATTGGGGAGCGCGACATGAAACCGGGTGAAGTCATCGTGGCAGAGGGCGAAATCGCCCTGAACGCCGGTGCGGAAGAACTGGTGCTTGAAGTGGCCAACACCGGTGACAGGCCGGTGCAGGTCGGATCGCACTACCATTTTGCGGAAACGAACCCGGCGTTGGATTTTGACCGGGACGCGGCGCGGGGCATGCGGCTGAACATCGCTGCGGGGACTGCAGTGCGGTTCGAACCGGGACAACGGCGCGAGGTTGTGCTGATTCCCATATCAGGTGCCCGCCGGGTTTTTGGATTCAACGCTCAGGTGATGGGTGATTTGTGAAATATTTCAGTGGTGTAGTTGATTTTTCGAAATTTGCGCTGCAGTGCAGAATGCTGCTGCACCCGCAAATGAATCCGTCTATGGTTGTGATGTGATTTGAATCAGCAACTTGAGGGAGTAGATATGACACCATCAATCGCACTGACCGTTTCCGCCCAACTCGCCCGCGCCTCTAGCGCGATGATCGGGCAGCAGATGCGCCTGACCAAGGCGGTGATCGAGCAGGCCGCCGCTACACAGCGGGCCATGATGACACCGATCTGGCCAACGAAAGCCCCGAAAACCACCCCGCCGGCTGCGCCCGGTGCGCCGGCCGCTAAAACGGCACCGGCTGCGAAACCAAAGCTGGTCGCCTCAGCAGAGAAAGCACCAGCCAAGGCGCCTGAAGCAAAGACAGAAAAAGTAAAAGCTGCTGCACCGGAGTCCAAGCAAGCGACCGAAACACCTGCGGCAAAGCCTGCCAAAAAAACTGCACGCAAGGCGGCGACAAAGCGGGTGACGAAAACCGCCCAGACAAAGGCCGCGCCAAAATCAACGCCCAAAACCGCCGCTAAACCCGCTGCCACGGCGGCGAAATCAACCGAAACGCCAGCGGCTGCCGAAGCGACCGCGCCGGTAGCAGATACGAAGCCAGCCGCAGCGCCTGCACAGGCCGCATCTGCCGCAAAAACGAAACCCGCATCCACCCCAGCAACTGAAACAAAGACCGCCGCCCGTGGCAAATCGGTGTCTATATCGGATGCCCCGTGGGACGGTGAAAAGAAGCGCGAGAAAACCTGACCGTTGCCACATATGCCTGCCCCGATCTCTTGTGTGGATTTCGCCATCCTCGCCCCTACTGCTGGGGATCGGGCACGCTATGTGTATTGTAATTTGATCATCGCGCCTGTGCGCGAACCCGGCCGCATAGCGCGCAGGGGAACCGGATCAGAGATTACCGTCACAGGAGATGCACGATGATGAAAACCACCAATCCGCTCGCCTTTTGGTCCAATGCTGTAGAGCTTGGGTATCTGATGGCCGAAGCCCAAGCCGTAATTGCCATGCGCGTGATGGGCATGGCGGGGGTCTGGTCCGTCACTGGCGGGGAAGATTCGCGGATGATTTCCGAAAAAGCGCAGGCGGTCAGCCAGTCCACCACCAATGCGACGCGCGCGGCTATGGCCGGGCGCAGCCCGGACCAGATCGCCGCCGCAGCGATCAAACCCTTTCGCCAGAAAACCCGCGCCAATGTAAAACGCTTGCAGAAACGCGGCCCGAAGATACCGAAAATATAGGAAATTACCCATGCCAGCCACACTCTCGCGTGCTGATTACGCCGCCATGTTCGGCCCCACTGTCGGTGACCGGGTGCGCCTTGCCGATACTGACCTGATGATCGAGGTAGAGCGGGACCTGACGGCAGAACGCGCGGGGGCTGCCAGCACCGGGGGCAGTGGCAGCAATGCGATGCTATATGGGGAAGAGGTGAAATTCGGCGGCGGTAAGGTAATCCGCGACGGGATGGGGCAGTCACAGGCCACGCGGGCCGAAGGCGCGGTTGATACGGTCATCACCAATGCCCTGATTGTGGACTGGAGCGGGATCATCAAGGCCGATGTGGGCCTGAAGGACGGGCGCATCGTCAAGATCGGCAAGGCGGGCAACCCGGATACACAGCCCGGCGTAGATATCATCGTCGGTCCGGGGACCGAGGCGATTGCCGGCGAAGGCCGCATCCTGACGGCAGGCGGGATCGACAGCCATATCCACTTTATCTGTCCGCAACAGATCGAAGACGCGTTGCATTCCGGCCTGACCACAATGATCGGTGGCGGGACCGGCCCCGCCCATGGCACCTTGGCCACGACCTGCACCCCCGGCCCTTGGCATTTGGGGCGTATGATGATGGCGGCGGATGCTTTTGCGATGAACCTGTGCTTTGCAGGCAAGGGTAATGCCGCGCTGCCCGCCCCGCTGGAAGAGCAGGTGCGCGCAGGTGCGGCCTGTCTGAAGCTGCACGAAGATTGGGGCACAACGCCTGCCGCCATTGATAACTGCCTGTCCGTGGCAGACGCGATGGATGTGCAGGTGATGATCCACACTGATACGCTGAACGAAAGCGGCTTTGTCGAAAACACCGTGGCAGCGATGGAAGACCGCACGATCCACGCATTCCATACCGAAGGCGCAGGCGGCGGCCACGCGCCTGACATCATCAAAATCTGCGGTCAGCCGAATGTGATCCCGTCTTCGACCAATCCGACCCGGCCCTTCACCGTTAACACGGTGGATGAACATCTGGACATGCTGATGGTCTGTCACCATCTGGATAAATCCATCCCCGAAGACGTGGCCTTTGCCGAAAGCCGCATCCGGCGCGAAACCATCGCGGCCGAGGATATCCTGCACGATATGGGTGCGTTTTCGATCATCGCCTCGGACAGTCAGGCCATGGGCCGCGTGGGCGAGGTGATCATCCGCACATGGCAGACCGCCGATAAGATGAAAAAACAACGCGGGGCGCTGCCGGGCGAAAAGGGTGACAATGACAACCTGCGCGTCCGGCGCTACATCGCAAAATACACGATCAATCCAGCCATCGCGCATGGGATTTCATCCCATGTAGGCTCTGTCGAGGAAGGCAAGCGCGCGGATCTGGTGTTGTGGAACCCGGCGTTTTTCGGGGTGAAACCGGAAATGATCCTGATGGGTGGTACGATTGTTGCAGCACAGATGGGCGATCCCAACGCGTCGATCCCGACACCGCAGCCGGTTTATTCCCGGCCCATGTTCGGGTCCTACGGGCGGTCGGTGGAACATTCCGCCGTGACATTTGTTAGCGCCGCCGCACAGGATTCGGGCATTCGCGATAGCCTTGGACTTGCCAAGCAGACGCTACCCGTGACCAATACACGCGGGATCGGCAAGCGCGATCTGAAGCTGAACGATGCCCTGCCAGAGATGGAAGTGAACCCCGAAACCTACGAGGTGCGCGCAGATGGTGAATTGCTGACCTGTGAACCCGCAAAGAGCCTGCCGATGGCGCAGCGGTATTTTATGTTTTGAATGAACAGCCTGACAGAGCGTTCGGATCTTAGGTGTGTAGGTTGAGCAATTTCATCCGCCCGGCGGTACGTCGGGCAGCCCCCGTCCGCCCTTATGGGCGGGGACTGCACTGCCGTCGTTGGGACCATACTAATGCATTCAAATTCACCGCCATTGCCCCTTGGCGCAGCGTTGTTTCATGAATTAGGTTAATGCGTGTTGCGTCTGGTGCAATGCTGCACTGCAGAATTGAGCCTTGTCATGCGGCCGAAATGGACCAAAATAAGAGGCGGGAGGAACGACAATCTAATGCAAGAGGCGTTCCATGGCATATCAAGCCGACAACACACTGATTACAAACCGCGAAATGCTGGGCGATCTCCTGGCCAAACCGTTTGTTGCCCTGTTCAACGCGCTGACCGCAATGGCCGAGCGGGATTCACGTCTGCTGCGGCTGCGCGCTCTGGCCGAGATGTCCGAAGAAGAACTGGCGGCAAAAGGAACCACGCGGCGCGAAGAAACAGCGCGCATCATGGGTGGCCGTTTCATCTAGGCAGCCACGCTGCATTCGCCTTTTTGGCGCTGCTGACCCCGGCTACGGGGTCGGCTGCATGCGTTACAGCAGCGGATCTGGCGCAGGGCATCCGGGTCGATAAGGACACCGGCAGCTTCGAAATCTACCGCACGCTGCGCCCCGGCGTGGTCGGGCTGACGATCTGGTACGATGACCAGACCGGCTCTGAGGTGGAGCTTGCCAAGGGGCTTTACAGTCTTGGCTTTACTGATTTTTTCGCGGGTGAGGCGGACCCCGAAACGCGCACCACCTTCACCTATCCCATGGCCCCCGATGACATGCCCTTACCGGTCGCGCAGGGCGGTTGGCAGACCAATAGCAGTGTCGCGCAGCCCGCAGGCCGCTATGAAAAAACCTTGTCCGCTACATGGGGGCAATTGGACAATATTTCTGTCAATGGCTGCACCTATGCCACCATATCTGGCAGCTTGCGCTATATCAGCGAGGGCTATAGCACAGAGGAAGGTTTGATCTACCTTCCGGATCTGGGCGTCAGTTCAATGCTTTACTTCACTGATGCGGAATCGGATGCGCCGCTGCCACAAAAAATCACCAGTATTTCAGTGGTGACCGGCCCATGACCGCCATTGCCTATCGCACCCACAGCCACGCCCATGGCGATGTGGCGGATACGGTCAGCCTAACCTATGACGCCCGCCTGCTGCGGCGCAAACGGCTGATCAGCGCGCGTGGCGAACCGTTTCTGGTGGACCTGCCGCAGACCAGTTCTGTCGATGCGGGTCATGTCTTTGTGCTGGAGGATGGACGCCAGATTGCGGTGGTGGCCGCAGATGAACCGCTGATGCGCGTGACAGGTGATCTGGTACGGCTGGCTTGGCATATCGGCAACCGCCATGCCCCTTGTGCGATCACATCGGATGGATTGGTTGTGCAGCGCGAAAAGGTGATGCGCGCGATGCTGGAACAGCTGGGCGCGACGGTCACCGATTTTGACGGGCCTTTCACACCCGAAGGCGGGGCCTATGGCCATGGTCGCACGATGGGCCATGACCACAGTCATTCCCATGCGCACTGACCATCTGCTGACCCTGACCCAATGGCTGTCGCCGTCCTATCCGGTGGGGGCTTTTGCGTGGTCGCATGGGCTGGAACGTGCGATCCAGCGCGGCGATGTGAGTGATGCGGATAGCCTGTCCGATTGGCTGCACGCGGTGCTGACCGATGGGGCGGGGCGCAACGATGCGATCTTGCTTTGCGTGGCGCATGGGGCAGCGGATATCGCACCGGTGGCCGAACTGGCTGTGGCGCTGGCCCCTTCGCGCGAACGCCGGATGGAAACCGTGCAGCAAGGTGCGGCCTTTGCAGCCACGACCCGCGCGGTCTGGGGGCTGGACCTGCCGGATATGGCCTATCCGGTTGCCGTGGGCCGGGCGGCGGGGCTGATGGGGCTGCCGGTGGTGCCCACGGCGCAAGTTTGGCTGCAGGCTTTTGCCAGCAATCTGATACAGGCGGCGCAGCGGCTGATGCCGCTTGGCCAGACCAAAGGTCAGCATGTGCTTGCTGGGCTGAACCCGATCTGTACCCAGATCGGGGAGGCAGCGGCGCAATCAGGGCTTGATGATCTGGGTGCGGCCACCTTCGCCGTCGATATCGCATCAATGCAGCATGAATCCCAAAGCCCGCGACTGTTCCGATCATGATGGTGCTTGCCATTTTGATGTCGCTGATCCTTGGTGCGGTTGCTTTGCTGCATGTGTTTTGGGGCTTTGGTATCTGGCTACCCATCCGGGATGAGGCGGCCCTGACCCGTGCCGTGGTCGGCGCGCGGGGTGTGACGCGGATGCCCGGGCCGATCCCGTGTTTTCTGGTCGCACTGGCCCTCGGCCTCGTGATCGCGGCACTCTGGACACAGGGGTGGATGATCAGCCGGATCATTCTGTGGCTGGCCATTGTGGTATTCCTTGGTCGCGGGCTGCTCGCCTATACCAAACACTGGCGTAAGATGACGCCCGAAGAACCTTTTGCCACCTATGACCGCCGCATCTATGGGCCGTTTTGCCTGATGCTCGCCGCAGGTCTTGCACTGACTATTTTCGGAGGATGAACATGTCGCCAAATGGACCATTGCGTGTGGGGATCGGCGGGCCGGTGGGCGCGGGGAAAACGACCCTGACGGCGGCGCTGGCCAAAGCGTTGAAGGATCAGGTCAGCCTTGGTGTGATCACCAATGATATTTACACGCAGGAAGACGCCGAAGCCCTGATGCGGATGCAGATCCTGCCTGCCGACCGGGTGATGGGTGTCGAAACCGGCGGCTGTCCGCATACGGCGATCCGCGAGGATGCGTCGATCAACCTTGCTGCCATCGCCGAGATGCGGCAGCGGCATGTCGATCTGGAACTGGTCCTGATCGAAAGCGGCGGCGATAACCTGTCGGCTACATTTAGCCCGGAACTGGCGGATGTGACGATCTATGTCATCGACGTGGCCGCGGGTGAGGAAATCCCGCGCAAGGGTGGCCCCGCGATCACCCGTTCGGACATCCTTGTGATCAACAAGACGGATCTTGCGCCTCATGTGGGGGCCTCGCTGGATGTCATGGCGCGCGATGCGGCACGGATGCGGGGTGATTTGCCAGTGGTCTTTGCCAGCCTGCGGCAGGGGCAAGGGGTAGAGGGTGTGATCGGGTTGCTGCGGACAATCGGCGGGCTGTAGCCTCAACCTACAGCGTTTCGACTTTAACTTCAGGCATGCGGCCTGACAAATCGAAATGCTTTATTCGCCAAAAAGCGCGCGCAGCTCTTTGCGGCCAAAGGTATGGGTGCGCCACAGCTCTACCTTCAGGGCGCTGCCCTGATCCCCGGTCAGCCCTTGCACCGCGCCAATGCTGACCCGGTATTCTTCATTCAGGGCAAAGCTGATCGCCGGGCTGATCTTGGCGTAATAATCGTCGCTATAGCCTTCACCGGTCTGCAATTGCAGGCTGACGGTCCAGCGGTCGTTCAGGTGATGCCCCCATGTGAAATCCGCCTTGGGCCGAAAGCTTTGGTCCACCGTGCCATAGCTGGCGGTTGTATCAATCGCCAGCCAGCCGTTATCCAGCCCCCGCCCCCATGAAAACCCGCCGCGCACCATCCATTCAAGCGGACTATATTCATCAATGCGCGCGCCATAGCCAAGGCTTGCTGCATAGCGATCGCGCGCGTCCGTGTCGCCCAGCGGAAAACTGAGAAAGGCAAAGCCTGTGTGGATGCGCCCCTGATCCGCCGTGTGGTAATCCAGCCCGACAGTCATCAGCTCTGTCAGCCCGTATTCCGCATAGAAGGTCGGATCATAATGCACCGGCAGCTGCGCCCCATCGGACAGCAAAAAATTCCCGCCCTGCGCGGTAAAAACCTGCCCCCGTTCACGCGGCCATGGCCCGGCGGCACCCTGCTGGGCGGCCAAGAGTAGACCAATAATGACAAATATAAAGCCCATGGCAGCACCTGACCCCTGCGGTCAGACTGATGCAGCGTGGTTAACGCGCCGTTAAGATCACTTATAGCGTTATGCGAAATGCCTAAGACAGGTCTGTCGCATAACGCTTTAGATACGGGGGATGCGCCGCAGCCGCAGCGCATAGGCGGGCCGGGCCAAAGTCTCGCGCAGGTGCTGCCGCAGGGCGATATGCGGCAGATCGGGGCAGGACAGCTGCGGGCGCAGGTGAAAATGGCGCGCGACCATCGCGGCGCGGCGGGCGTGGTAACGATCTGTGATGATCAGCACATCGCGGCCGTCGAACAATGCGCGCGCGTTGCGGATGTTTTCAAGGGTTGTGGTTGATTGATCCTCTAACCTGATCGCATTCTCCGGGACACCATCGGCCAGCAGCAAATCCGCCATCGCTGCGGCCTCGCTTGGGGGATGCTGCCCGATCCCACCACAGGGTATGATCAGCGGTGCGGCACCCTGATGCCAAAGCATCGCCGCATGGGCCGTCCGCCTTCGCAGCGTCGGTGAAGGTCCGTCCGGCCAGACGGCGGCACCAAGGATCAGCATTGCATCCATCCCGTTGACATAGGTTTGACGCGCGACCCTGAAAAGGGTGTAAATACATTGACAACCGTACAACCCCGCGCGTGTTAAGATTGACAAATCCGCCCTGATCCCGCGCAGCACGCTTGGATTCCTGCGCAATCTGATGATGATGAACAGCGGAGGAGGATGCCGCCTTGGCGGTGTCCGCAAGACATGATCAAGGGGGGGACACGCCATGACCGACAAAACCTATCCGCCATCCGCAGCGGCGGCCGCACATGCGCATGCCGATAAGGCCAAATATGACGACATGTACGCGGCGTCGATTGCAGACCCAGAGGCCTTCTGGGCCGAGCATGGCAAGCGAGTTGATTGGATCAAACCCTTTACCAAGGTGAAAAACACCAGCTTTGCCCCCGGAAATGTCGATATCCGCTGGTTTGAAGACGGGTCGCTGAATGTGGCCGCCAATTGTATCGACCGGCATCTGGAAACCCGTGGCGATCAGACGGCGATCATCTGGGAACCTGACAGCCCCGACGAAGAGGCACAGCACATCACCTACAAAGAGGTGCACGCGCGGACTTGCAAGATGGCCAATGTGCTGAAAGAAATGGGTGTGACCAAGGGCGACCGTGTCGTGCTGTATCTGCCGATGATCCCGGAAGCCGCCTATGCCATGCTGGCCTGCGCCCGGATCGGCGCGATCCATTCTATTGTATTTGCAGGATTTTCCGCCGAGGCGCTGGGCGCGCGGGTCAATGCCTGTGATGCAAAAGTGGTGATCACCTCTGACGGTGCGCCGCGTGGTGGCCGGGTGACCAACCTGAAAGACAGCGTGAACCAAGCGCTGCTGAATGACTTTGATGAGGTGAAATGTCTTGTCGTGAAACGGACCGGTCAGCAGATCGCGTGGCGCGCGGACGGCGACTACTGGCTGCACGAAATGGAAGAGACGGTCAGCGATGATTGCCCGCCGGAAGAGATGAATGCCGAGGATCCGCTGTTTATCCTCTACACCTCAGGCTCCACCGGGCAGCCCAAGGGTGTGGTGCATTCGACGGGCGGTTACATCGTCTATGCGTCGATGACGCACCAATATACCTTTGACTACCACGATGGTGATATCTTCTGGTGTACTGCCGATGTGGGCTGGGTCACCGGGCACAGCTATATCGTCTATGGCCCGCTGGCCAATGGCGCGACGACGCTGATGTTTGAAGGCGTGCCGACCTACCCGGATGCGGGCCGGTTCTGGCAGGTGTGTGAAAAACACAAGGTCAACCAGTTCTACACCGCCCCCACCGCCATTCGTGCGCTGATGGGGCAGGGCACTGAATTTGTTGAGAAATACGATCTGTCTGACCTGAAAGTGCTGGGCACAGTGGGTGAGCCGATCAACCCCGAAGCCTGGAATTGGTACAATGATGTCGTGGGCAAAGGCAAAGTGCCCATCGTCGATACGTGGTGGCAAACGGAAACCGGGGGCCACTTGTTGACCCCGCTGCCGGGCGCGACGGCGACGAAACCGGGATCGGCGACACTGCCGTTTTTCGGGGTGCAGCCGGTTATTCTGGAACCCACCTCTGGCGAGGAAATCAGCGACACCGCCGCCGAGGGTGTGCTGTGTATCAAGGATAGCTGGCCCGCCCAGATGCGCACGGTCTGGGGTGATCACGCACGGTTCGAAAAAACCTACTTCTCTGATTACAAAGGCTATTATTTCACCGGTGACGGCTGCCGCCGCGATGCGGATGGCTATTACTGGATCACCGGACGGGTCGATGATGTGATCAATGTGTCCGGCCACCGCATGGGCACGGCAGAGGTCGAAAGCGCGCTGGTGGCGCATAGCAAAGTGGCCGAGGCCGCGGTGGTGGGCTATCCGCATAATATCAAGGGACAGGGCATTTATGCCTATGTAACCTTGATGAATGGTGAAGAGCCAAGCGATGATCTTCGCAAAGAGCTGGAAACATGGGTCCGGTCGGAAATCGGGCCGATTGCCAAGCCTGACCTGATCCAATGGGCGCCGGGTTTGCCGAAAACGCGGTCGGGCAAGATCATGCGGCGTATTCTGCGCAAGATCGCCGAGGATGATTTTGGCGCGCTGGGCGATACCTCGACCCTTGCTGATCCGTCGGTGGTGGATGACCTGATCGAAAACCGGATGAACAAGAGCTGAAGCAACGTTCGTTGGGGTGACGGGGCCGCGCAACTGGGTTGTGCGGCCTTTTTTGCGAATCATCCGTTAACGTTGGGGTTTGAGGCTGATTTTGAGGGTCGATTTGCCGTCGGAAATGCGTCGGACTTTTATCGGACTGTTTTGGGCAAAAGCTTGCGTTAATGGGGCGTGCGGTGGGAGTGTGAAGCGCGCGTTAAGGTCTGATCGCCGGACCGAGGGGTGGCGATCTGTGTTGGCCGTCGTGGCAGTTTATGGTGGCAACATGCATCTGACCTCCCCGTCGTTGGTGAGCTTTGCCAAATCGCCGACCCGTGGGGTCGGTCCGGCGATCAGACCGGCGGCTGCGCCTTGATGCCGGTCCGGGGTGTGCAGCGCGAGGTCCCGGATCGTGGTCCGGGACTGCGTTGTGATTGGGGCGGGTCAGATTGCTTTTTGGTTCACCCGCGCCATCAGGGCGGCTGCGCTTTCTTTGCGTTCGCTGTAGCGATCGACGAGGTAATCCTTGTTGTCCCGCGTCAGCAAGGTGAATTTCATCAGCTCTTCCATCACATCGACCATTCTGTCGTAGAAGGGGGAGGGTTTCATGCGCCCGTCTTCGTTGAATTCAAGAAAGGCCTTGGGCGTGGAGGATTGGTTGGGGATCGTAAACAGCCGCATCCACCGCCCCAGAATGCGAAGCTGATTTACCGCGTTAAAGCTTTGCGATCCGCCGCTGACCTGCATCACGGCGAGCGTCTTGCCCTGCGTTGGCCGCACGGCGCCCAGCGAAAGCGGAATCCAGTCGATCTGCGCTTTCATGATGCTGGTCATCGACCCATGCCGTTCGGGCGAGCACCAGACCATGCCTTCGGACCAGCTGACCAGATCGCGCAGTTCCTGCACTTTGGGATGCGTCGCCTCTGCGTCGTCGGGCAAGGGCAGGCCAGAGGGGCTATATGTCCGCGTTTCAGCGCCCAGAAGGGTGAGGATGCGTGCCGCCTCTTCGGTCATCAGCCGGCTGTAGGACCGTTCCCGCAATGACCCGTAAAGCAGCAGGATGCGTGGCCGATGGCTGTCGGATTGCCCGCCCAGCAATTGGCTTGCATCGGTTTCGCGAAAACTGTCCGCATCAAGCTGCGGCGTGTCAGAGAGGTCTTTCATGGGGGTCACTTCTCAGTCTTGAGGCTATGTGTGTTGCGCCGCACCAGAATGATCTGCCGCGCGCGCAGCTGTGTGGGATTGATCAGGCGGTTGGCTGGGTTTCTTTGCCGATCTCATCAAGGTTGCGTTGCAATGCCAGTTTGTCGAGCGAGCGGATCGGCAGGTTCACAAAGATCGAAATCCGGCTGCGCAGCATCCGGTAGGTTTCCGCAAAGGCGAGGCGCTTGACCGCTTCGGTGCCTGTGACCTTGACCGGATCGGCCATGCCCCAATGGGCTGTCACCGGCTGGCCGGGCCAGACCGGGCATTGTTCTGCGGCCGCAGTGTCGCAGACGGTAAAAACAAAATCCATCTGGGGTGCGTCGGGCGTCGCGAATTCATCCCAAGGCTTGGACCGCGCAAAGCTGATATCGTGGTTCATCCCTTTGAGCAGGTTCAGCGTATAGGGGTGCGGCGCCGGGCCGGGGGATGATCCGGCGGAAAAGCCCCTGAATTTGCCCTGACCTTCGCGGTTGATGAGGGCTTCGGCGATCAATGAACGTGCCGAATTACCGGTGCACAGAAACAGGACATTATAAGGTCTGTCGGTCATTGGGTGGCTCCTTAACAAGCGCAGAGGATATCATTGATGATCGGTTGGCAGTGTTCTGGTCGCCCGCCGCAGCAGTCTTCGAGCAGGAAGCCCAGCAGCCCCCGCGTGCCGTCCATATCGGCGTAGTAGCGGATGCTGCGCCCGTGCCGTTCGTTCCGGATCAGCCCGGCCTGTGTCAGCACCGACAGGTTAGCGGACATGGTGTTTTGCCGCACGCCCAGCGTGTCGCTGATATCCCCGGCGGACATGCCGGTTTCCCCCGCTTTCACAAGCAGGCGAAAAACGTCGAGCCGGGTGGGTTGGCTAAGGGCGCTGAAGGCGGCGAGGGCTTTTATCCTATCCATATATCGAGAATTATGGATATATAGGATGCGAGTCAACCCGTCATCTGTCGGGTGATCCGCCCATTTTGACATTCACCTGTTCGCTTTCCAGCAGCTTCACCTCGCGTTGGGGGAAGGGGATGGAGATGTTGTTTTCCTGAAATGCGTCCCACAGGGCGAGGAAGACGTTCCCCCGAATATTGGTCAGCCCCCCTGTCGGGTCGGAAATCCAGAACCGCAGGATGTAATCGACTGAACTGTCCCCGAACCCGACGATATGGCAGACGGTCGGGCGGCTGGTCAGCACCCGGTCGACGCTTTGCGCCGCGGCGATGGCGATCTTGCGCACCTCATGCGGGTTGTCGTGGTAGGAGGTGCCGAAATGGATGTCGAGCCGGACGAACTCGTTCGAATGCGACCAGTTGACCACCTGGCCGGTGATCAGGTCCTCATTCGGGATCAGGTATTCCTTGCCGTCGCGGGTGACGACCGACACGTAGCGCGCGCCCAGTGCGTTGATCCAGCCAAAGGTATCCCCCAAGCTGATCACGTCGCCGGGTTTGATTGATTTATCCAGCAGGATGATCACCCCGGACACAAGGTTTGAGACGACCTTTTGCAGCCCGAACCCAAGCCCCACGCCAATTGCCCCGGACAGCACCGCCAGCCCCGTCAGGTCGATCCCCAGTGCCCGCACCCCGAAAAAGAACGCCGCCCCGTAAAAGGCGATTTGCACGCCCTTGATGATCAGCACCTGCATCGAGGGGCTGATATCTTCGTTCGTCCGAATGCGGCTGGCGGTGTTATGGGTCAGGAAGCGCGCGAGCGCGATCAGTACCCCCAGAATCACCAGTGATTGCAGCAATAGCAGCAGTGAGAACCGGAATTCCCCGATGGTGAAACCGGCACTGTCCAGCAGTTGTTCTGCCGGTTCCAATAGCCCGAGGATCCGCAGGGTCACATAGGTCCATGCGCCGTATCGGACGATGCGCCGGACAAAGGGGCTGTGGATCAATCGCGTCAGAAAGACGATGACCAGCCAGGCAAAGGCCAGCGTGCCGATAATGCTCAGCAGGTAGCTACGGCTGGGCCATGTGACCTCGCGCATGACAGTGATCGTGGCCCAGATCAGGATGACAAAGAAGATCGCCCGCAATCGCCGGTGAATAAGGGCCAGAATGCGCATCCGCCATTTCGGCCAGTTTTCCCGCGCGCCCATCCAGGCCCGGATCCGTGGCCCAAGGATCGCCCGCAGCAGATGCGCCAGCACGAAGACCGCGATGACGATGCCGATCTGATAGAGGTTCCATGTCCGGAAAAGACTGCCCAGAAAGGTCTGCGCCTGTGTGACGATCTCACTTCCGATGCCGATGAATTCCTGAAGCTGCGGCGTATTCGCCAGATCAGAGATCGCGTCATCGGGGCCTGTCATATCAACGTGGCGCGCCATCGGGGTCCCTGCTTGCCTGCAATGTGGTCCTTACTGTTGCATGTGCCCCGCCATGCAGGCAAGCAGAGCCTTTGTTGCGGAGATGCCCATGCGCCCCGAAATCGTGATCAGACCTGCCGAGGCCGCGGATGCTGCGGCGATATCGACGCTGGTCTGCGCCGTCCTTTATGCCTCGAACCTGCCCGACTACGGCGCAGAGAATGTTCGCCGCGTCGCCGGGCATTTCACGCCAGAGGGCGTGCGCCATATGCTTGCTGATGGGCGGGTGAGCTTTGTGGCCACGCGGGGTGATCGGCTGGTTGGAACAGCCAGCTATGCGCCAGGAGAAGAGGCTGGCACCGGTGTGGTCAAGACGTTTTTCGTCGATTCCAGCCAGCAGCGTATGGGAATCGGGGCCCGTCTGTACGACCGGATTGCGGCAGAGGCGGCAAAAAACCGCGTATCTCACTTTGTGGTGCGCGCGTCTCTTGCGGGCGTGGCTTTCTATGAAAAACTGGGTTTCGTGCCCGTGCAAGACCATTGGGACGGTACGGAACGCACGGTTGAGATGCGAAAGTAGCATCTAACCTTTAGGCGCTTGCTCGGTTCAGGGCGAAACGTTTAAGAAGAGTAAACAGATATTATTGCGAGTTTCCTCTGATGGACCTGATCACTATCATTCTCGGCCTTCTTGGTCTTGCCCTGATTGTCCCTGCGCTTGGCGATGAGGACGGGGATGACGAGCCCAATGAGGTTAAGGGGACGCCGGAAGATGATGAGCTTGAGGGGACCTCGGGTGCTGATGAGATTTTGGGCTTTCTGGGCAATGACATCATCAATGGCAACGGCGGTGAGGATATACTGCGCGGCAGCGGCGGCGAGGATATCATCACAGGCGGCGCAAATCGCGACGAAATCTATGGTGGGGCCGACGATGATGAATTGAATGGCCTTGGCGGCAATGACACGATCGAAGGCGGCGGTGGCGATGATACCATCGACGCGGGCGAGGGGAATGACATTGTGCGCGCTGGTGCGGGTAATGATGTCGTCTATGGCAATACCGGGACCGATACGCTGCGGGGCGAAGGCGGTGATGACGACATTTTCTTGTGGGGCGCTGGAGGTCAGGCCGTCGGCGGTTTCGAAGATGATGATCTGATTATGGTCACTGGGCGCGGAATTCTTGAAGGTGGCGCTGATGATGATGTTTTCTATGCATTGGCAAATGATGACGATGAACAGCAGACGGTTGCCATCATAAGAGACTTCAATCCCATTAGTCAGGACGACGAGATCGTTATGACAATTGATACCAGCGACCCGGGTGCGCTTACTGCCGACCTGCTGGTGGAGGTAAGCGAAGGCACGATCAATGGCGTAGCGGGTTACAATGTCGATATCTCGTTTTTCAATGAAGAAGATGAACCGGGTCCAGGCCAAACATTCGAGGCGTCGCGTGTCTTTATCTATGGCACAAGTGTTCCCCCTGAAACGATTGTTGAGTCGATCCGGGTTGATGTGACGCTCAACGCTGGCTTATCCACGGAGGATGCGCAGGCAACGTTCGATACGGTTAAGGCCGGAGCGACGGTGCCAGCGGAGACGATGATCAAGCCTGTCGTTTGAGTTCACCACCACTTATTTCGCTACGGTTGTCCCTGACATCCTAGGCGCAAAATAAAACCCCGCCCAACGTCAGATGACGTAGGCGGAGTCTACAGACCTTAAACAGGGTCTGGTTTATTGCATTGGAAGCGTGGCCCCGCGGCTGATCGGTTCGCTGCCGTTGCTCCCCCAATATTCCAAGGCAAAACGGCCTTCTTCGATCTGCCCGCGAAATTGGATGAAATTCTCGATTCCTTTGGTCATCTGCATCGAGAAATCCATGCTCACGGCCAGTCCTTCATCAAAGGCCTCACCGTCTTCAAAGTTCCGGAACCAGCGCATCCATGCAGCAGAGGCCTGCGTGCCGTTTTCGGGAATATCCACGCCGTCGAGCCATGGCATGATTGCACTGACGCTGGGCACCTGTCCGGTCGCATGGCACGACATGCAGCTGGATGTGGGGTTATCGGCCGGTCCGTTCAGCCGCGAATTGAAGCCAAGGTGCATCGCGGGCAGGGCGTCATCGGGGTTGATCCATGTCTGTTCGAGCGCGGTATTGATAACGGTTTCTGTCGGGGCGGTATTGATGAAAGTGTCTGCATTGTCAGGGTCATTGCCCCACATCACACCCACAGGCATCAGATTGCACCAATTCTTTCCCCCACCGGAAATATCCGCGCAGAATGACCCGTAATCGGCATATTCCGAGGAACCGTCAGCGCCCCCATTGTAAGCAAAGGTGCCAAAAACCCAGCCGCCTGCTTCGTCGGCGCGGCTGTCTTTGACCATCACATCCATCTGCAATAGGTTCATCGGTTGCGTTACCCGGGGTGCGGTCATCATCGCATCACCGCTGGGGCAATCGATTGTCGGATCGGCGTCGCAGGCATAGACATAAGCGTCCCATTGAAGTGGATTATCCAGCCAGGGCACCTGATCGGGACCAAGGGATGTAAACAGGAATTTGCCGACGACCGTGCCTTCTGGGAAGGCGAACCCGGTTTCCATCGCGTCGATCATATGTGTCAGGTCGGGGCCGCCGTTGGGGTCATTCCAGACCTGACCAATCGTGAACCCGCCGGGACCATTATAGAAACCGACTGCATAGGCGTAGGATGAATTTTCCTGCTCGGGTGCGAGTACCTTTGCCGACAAGGGGCCTTCACGGGTCAAGCCGTGATAGCCTTCGCGGCCGGTGGGTCCCCAGTGCTGCCAAGGCATGTGATACCAACCGATCCCTGCGGAATTGTTTTGCAGGATGAAATCATCCGCGACATCGCCGCCGTGGATGTTGCCGGTGAAAACATAATCCCGCACCGCCATCACATAGGCCATTGGGTCGGTTTCAAAATCGATGGCTAAAATCTGTTCAACTTGCGGGTCCAGCGGGGGAATCGTGTCCGGGAAATTGTCGGACAGCACGAAAACTGGCCCCTGATACGCGCTGGGGGATAGCATAAATCCGAAGTCGGGGAAGCCGACCTCGCTTTCGTATTGAAAGTTCTGGGCGACGGCTGGCGCTGCGCCTAGCGCCAGAATCAACGCGGACACGCGCCAAGGGTGACCAATTGACATTATAATCCTCCTCTTAGATCGGCAAATCTGCTCAGATCGACGTCACCTTGGACTTTTTGGCACATAACGTCCGTGTGCTGTGACACAGACATCTGACTTGCGAGATGCGGCACGCCTGTATATCTGATCTTTATGACCCAAGTATTCGACATGGATGATCGCGCGCGCTTGCCTTGGCGCTTTTATGGTGCCAACCGCGCCATCCTCGCCCGTCTATGACGCTCGGCGTGCCTACTGGCACGCGGATCTCCACCTTTTTTCAATATACACTCAACAAACGGGAGAGGACCAATGTCCCCCAAAACGCTCTATGATAAAATCTGGGATGCCCATGTGGCGCATGAGGCCGACGACGGGACCTGTCTGCTCTACATTGATCGCCACCTTGTACACGAGGTGACCAGCCCGCAGGCCTTTGAAGGGTTGCGCATGGCGGGTCGCACTGTACGGAAGCCAGAGCAGACAATCGCAGTACCCGATCACAACGTGCCCACCACGCTGGACCGGGCCAATGCCGAAACGATGACCGAGGACAGCCGCATTCAGGTTGCCGCACTTGATACGAACGCCAAGGAGTTTGGCCTGCATTATTACCCTGTCTCGGACGTCCGTCAGGGGATCGTGCATATTGTTGGCCCCGAACAGGGTTGGACCCTGCCCGGTATGACCGTTGTCTGCGGCGACAGCCACACGGCGACCCATGGTGCATTTGGCGCATTGGCGCACGGGATCGGCACGTCAGAGGTGGAACATGTGCTGGCCACGCAGACGCTGATCCAGAAGAAATCCAAGAACATGAAGGTCGAGATCACCGGCAAGCTGCGCCCCGGTGTCACCGCCAAGGACATCACCCTGTCCGTCATTGGCGCGACAGGCACCGCTGGCGGCACCGGCTATGTCATCGAATATTGTGGCGAGGCGATCCGCGATCTGTCCATCGAAGGCCGGATGACCGTCTGCAACATGGCCATCGAAGGCGGCGCCCGCGCTGGCCTGATCGCGCCTGACGAAAAGACATTTGAATATTGCAAGGGCCGCCCGCACGCCCCCAAAGGTGCCGAGTGGGAAGCCGCAGTGACCTATTGGCGGACCCTCTTTACCGATGAGGGCGCGCATTTCGACAAGGTGATCACGCTGAAGGGCGAAGAGATTGCGCCGGTCGTCACTTGGGGCACCTCGCCCGAAGACGTGCTGCCGATCACCGCAACGGTACCAAACGCTGCCGATTTTGAAGGCGGCAAAGTCGGAGCGGCGCAGCGGTCACTGGACTATATGGCGCTGACCCCCGGCACGCCTTTGTCGGACATCGAAATCGACACGGTGTTTATCGGCTCCTGCACCAATGGCCGGATCGAGGATCTGCGCGCTGCGGCGGCGATCCTGAAAGGCAAGAAAAAGAAAGACGGGCTGCGGGCGATGGTCGTGCCCGGCTCTGGCCTTGTACGTGCGCAGGCCGAAGAAGAAGGGCTGGCGGACATTTTCAAAGAGGCCGGTTTTGAATGGCGGCTTGCGGGCTGTTCCATGTGTCTGGCGATGAACCCCGACCAGCTTGCCCCCGGCGAACGCTGTGCGGCGACATCCAACCGGAACTTCGAAGGCCGTCAGGGCCGGGGTGGGCGCACCCACCTGATGTCCCCGCAAATGGCGGCAGCGGCTGCGATTACCGGCAAGCTGACGGATGTGCGAGAGTTGATGTAGACAGAGGTCGCGATGACCCCGAGAATGTCACCTGATCCGGAACGCCCGTTTGATGTCGTCCAGCGCCTCGCGCTGTTTGTCGCTCAGCCCGCTTGCAGGCAGGGTGGCTTTGATCAGGGTCATCAGCGCGTCAAAGCTGTTCGCCCCGTCGAGCCGTTGCAGCTTGCGGCTGATCCGGCTGATCGCACCATCGGCCCCGCCGCATTCGTTCATCAGCCAGCGGCCCAGGACCATCATTTCCTCGGCATCGGATTTGCTGACGCCCAATGTGGACTGCGTTTGCAGGATCATCGCGTTGCGCTGGTCCTGCGTGGGCAGGTCGTTGAGTTCCAGAAAGCTGAGCGCAATGGCGGTGATGGCCAGATTAGGGTCTTCGATGCTTTCGGCGGGGTGCATGTTCTTGCTGCGCCTAAAGCCGAACCGACGGGCCGCAAGGCGAACATCATTGGCCATATCGAGCATATCGGTCGCTATCTCGGCCCCGTGTCGGGCACGGATGACGATGAAGTAAAAGGCGGTGGCGGCACCGATAACGGCAAGAATAACTGGCATGGGATAGGGTCCGAAGTTGATTTATGCCCCGATTATGCCCGTGAAGGTGATCAAACCAAGAAAACACTATGGCCCGCGCCGGTTTCTGTGCCGCGCTGCGCCCGAAATGACACGGCCCTGGCGGCCTGAGGAAAGGATAAGAGAATGGACAAGTTTACAAAGCTGAGCGGCATTGCCGCCCCCCTGCCGCTGGTCAATATCGACACCGATATGATCATCCCCAAGCAGTTTCTGAAGACCATCAAGCGGTCCGGGCTGGGCGTGAATCTGTTCGATGAGATGCGCTATGATGACGACGGCAAGGAAATCCCCGATTTCGTTCTGAACAAGCCGCAATATCGTGAGGCGCAGATATTGGTTGCGGGTGACAATTTCGGCTGTGGCTCGTCCCGCGAACATGCCCCATGGGCGATCAAGGATTTCGGGATCTCCTGCGTGATCGCGCCCAGCTATGCCGACATCTTTTACAACAACTGCTTCAAGAACGGCATCCTGCCGATCGCGCTGCCGCAAGAGCAGGTGGATGTGCTGATGCAAGACGCCGAAAAGGGATCGAACGCCCGGATTGAGGTCGATCTGGAGGCGCAAACCATTACGTCTTCGGACGGCGAGGTCTTCGCGTTTGATGTCGACCCGTTCAAAAAGCATTGCCTGCTGAACGGTCTAGACGATATCGGCTTGACCATGGAAAAAGCGCCGTCCATTGACAGCTTTGAGGCAAAATCCGGGGCCGAGCGCCCCTGGGTGTGACACGATTGCCGCGCTAAAATTGTGGCTTGCTATGTCATAAGACATCGTGGCCGCAACTCTCGCGCAATAATGTGTTCTTAAAGCAACTTTTGCGTGCATTGCGATCGCTTATGCGTGAATGTTTCTGGCGCTGATTGCGTCATACGTGTGCCGTCGCTATCGGCTGGTGAAAGATTGGGAAATTCCAGATTGCAGGGCTGCAAACCCATGGACTTTTTTTATCTTGGTTCTAAAGTTTTGTAAGTGAGTTACGTTGTAGAGTTGATCCTGAACTTGTCCGGGGAGGACAGAAGAAGGTTTTGAACGTGGCACGCGGGAGATAGGATTCTATTTTCTTGCTGGATCCGAAAGAGGGTGAATAGGGGTGCTATTCCGACTGCCAGGAGCAATGATGCGAGCGGCCATGGTCGTGATGCTGATCGTGATGCCGTCGGTGCTGCTTACCAGTGGGTCCGATGACAGTGCGCAGATCATTGCGCTTGTCGCCATTTTTGCGGCGCTCTTTACCATTGTTGAATATAGCGCGAGCAGCCCCAGCCTTGTGGAATTTCGCGATGCGCCGCCCTTTAACCGGGTGCGGTTTTCGGCGCTTTTCGCAACGGTTCTTTGCTTGTCGGTGATTTTCCGGGGTGACGCGGCGCCCTCTGCTATGACGCAGTTTTTCCAGACCAGCGGCACCCGGGTCGGCGAGACCATTGATTTCCCCTATTCGCCGGTTCGGCTGATGCTGTTGATGATGCCAGAGGACACCAGCCCGATGGCGCTTGCGCAATTGCGCGATGCGGCCGGGCTGAGCTATGTTATTTCGCTTTTCTCGATTATCTGGTTCGTCCTTCTTTTGCGACTGCAACATTGGCCCCGCCGGGGTGGTGCATTTAATGTCTGGATCAACCTGCCGACATTCGATCCGACGGCGGGCGGCGATGTGGTCAAACGCCTCATGCGTGATGGCCGCATTAACATTATATTAGGGTTTCTTTTGCCATTCCTTATTCCGGCGGTTCTGAAAATTGCCATGAATTTCGGGGCACCCATTCGATTGGTTGAACCGCAAACCCTGATCTGGACGGTTTCAGCATGGGCGTTTCTACCGGCAAGTATCATGATGCGTGGCGTGGCTTTGGCCCGTGTCGCGCAGATGATCCACCTGCAACGCAAGAGAGCCTACGAGCGTGCCGCTGCCGAAGGTTTATTGGCGGCCTGATCCTATGCCTGCTGCCCCTGATCGGGCAGGCCGAAACCTATCGCATCGCAACCTATGCTGCCCCCCTCAGCCGCGACGGGCCCGGTTTGCTGCTGCGTGACATTCTGAAAGGCGCGGATGAACAGATCACGGCGGTGGCTGATGTGATTGGTCATGTTGCGCCCGACGTTCTACTTCTGACGGATTTTGATTACGATCATGATGGCTTTGCGCTGGCGGCTTTTGCCGAGATGTTCGACGGGCGTTACCCGTATCATTTCGCGGCGCGCCCCAATACCGGCATGCCGACGGGGTTGGATATGGATCGCAACGGCCGTCTGGGAGAGCCGCGCGATGCGCAGGGCTATGGTCGTTTCGCGGGGGATGGCGGTATGGCGATCCTGTCGCAGTCTCCGCTGACATTGACACGCGATTTTTCAGACTTGCTCTGGCGTGATCTGCCGGTGGCGGTGTTGCCAATGGTGGACGGCGCGCCCTTTTTTCCCGATCAGGTGCAGGCCGTGCAACGCCTGTCGACCAGCGGTCACTGGATCGTGCAGGTCGCCCCGCCGGGTGATCCGGGATTTGCACTGTTGAGCTTTTCATCTACGCCGCCGGTTTTTGACGGGCCCGAGGACCGCAACGGATTGCGAAACCGCGATGAGCTGCGCCTGTGGCAACTGGTTCTGGACGGGGCGTTTGGGCCACCGCCAGAGCGTTTTATTATCGCGGGCAATGCCAATCTGGACCCAGTGGATGGCGATGGGTTTTCCACCGCGATGGCGGTCTTTTTAGCTGATCCCCGATTACAGGATCCGCTGCCTGGCATCGACACCGCAGATTGGCCAGAGCAGGATGGGCCGGGCAATCTGCGGGTCAGCTATGTGCTGCCCTCGGTCGACTGGCAGATCACAGACGCGGGTGTGCATTGGCCCGCGTCTGATGGTGGGTCAGACAGTGATGGGCTGCTTGCCGGACCGCATCACCTTGTCTGGGTGGATGTCCGCCGGTAGGCCAGCCAGCATCACCGTATGCAAATCTGTTGGCTGAAAAGCGGGCAGAAGCTGGTCAAATTTTTCCGCGCTTATCTTGTGTGGCATCGCGAAGAGGTAGCGCATTTCAGCCATTTCGCGCGCCAGTTCCCAAAAGGGTGATAGGGCATGCATGACCCACCATGGAAAGGCGGTGAGCCTGTGGGTTTTGCCAGAGGCGGCATTCACCGTCTCGCACAACTTTCTGTAGGTAAAGCTATGGCCGGGAAATGGCACATCTTCGAATGTGGCCAGCGTGTCCCGCTTTTCGGCCAGCATCACCGCTGCCCGTGCCCAGTCAGGCATGTAGCAATAGGCCTGCACCGTGTCGGCGGGGCCAAGTGCGGTCAGCCTGCCATTGTGGATATTGCGCATCAGACCCGATGACATGATATCATCATGACTGCCCGGCGCGATAAAATTGCCCGCCCGCAGCACGATCGTTTGTACACCCGACTGGCGATAGCTTTGCTCTTGGGCGGCGCGGATTTTGCCTTTGCGGGTATGCGGGTGCTGCGGTGTTCTTTCGTCAAAGGTGCCGGGTTGATTGCCGAAATTATAGATGTTGCCGGGCAGTATGACGGTTGCGCCGCTGGCCTTTGCCGCTGCGATGACCTGGCCTGTGATGGTCGGGATGGTTTTTGCCCAGTTGTGATAGTTGGGCGGGTTCAGCCCGTTCACAATGACATCGGCCCCGATTGCGGCCTGTGTCATATCGGTGCCGCGCTTGTACTGGCGGATCGTCCAGCCTGCGTTCCAGAATGCATCAGCCGCATGGCTGCCGGCCTTGCCTGACCCACCCAGAATAAGAACTGTTTGCTGCATCTTATGCGCCCTTTTGCTGATAAGTCGAAAATTGACCTATTCGCCAAGGGAATGAAATTGCGATAATTTGCAGATCATGTATTCATAAATGAATGGATAAACCGCTTCCTTCTTTGGATTGGTCGTTGATGCAAGCCTTTCTGGCCGTCGCAGAAGGGGGCAGCTTGTCTGCTGCTGCGCGACAGCTTGGCAGCAGTCAGCCGACGCTTGGCCGCCAAATCAAGTCGATTGAGACCCAGTTGGGAGCAGAGCTGTTCCATCGCCAACAGCGGGGCCTTGCCCTTACGGAAACAGGGGCTGCCCTGATCGCACCGGCGCGGCGGATGCGCGATGCGATGCAGCAGATCACGCTGACGGCGGCGGGGCAGCAGGCACAACTGGCGGGCACGGTGCGGATCACGGCGAGCGTGGCGGCCTCGGTCGTGCATTTGCCAGCAATCATTGCCCATATCCGCAGGTTGGAACCACAGATTGAAATTGAGCTTGTGCCCAGCGACGCCAGCCATAACCTGCTGTATCGCGAGGCAGATATCGCGGTGCGTATGTACCGACCCACCCAGTTGGACCTGATTACCCAACATCTGGGTGACATCCCTTTGGCCATCTACGCGGCCAAAACCTATCTGGCTGAACGGGGTATGCCACAGAGCTTGGACGAGATGATGCAGCACGATTTCGTGGGCTTTGATGCAAACCCTGCGATCATCGAAGGATTTCTTGCCGGCGGGCAGACGGTGACACGCGTGTTTTTCAAGACGCGCTGTGATAACACATCCGTCTATTGGGAACTGGTACGGGCCGGATGCGGTATTGGCTTTGCCCAGAGGGTGATTGGCGATGCCGATCCGCTGCTGTGCGAGGTTCCGCTGGATTTCCCACTTCCAACATTGCCTATCTGGCTGACCGCACATGAGGCAATGCGCCAGACGCCGCGCATCAGGCGGGTCTGGGATCTACTGGCGGACGGGTTGAAACCGCTTGTGTCATGATCGCCCGCCCTCTTGCAGGGCAGGGGCGAGGCTGCGCAGAAACTGGTGAACCTCTTTTTCCAGTGCGGGCATGTCGCGGTCGTTCAGCCAGTCTTCGGTTATTGGCCCATCCGGTGACAGGCGCGCCAGATGCTGGTCTATGATATCTTGGTAAGAGTCTGAAAGTGGCAGGCGCGATGCTTCGGTCAAAAGCAGGATCAGCGCGTGTAATTTTCGCATGGCCTGAAAGCTGTCCATCATACGCGGCAACAGAGCCGGATCGCTGCGCCAGTCGCGGCCGTCAAAGCAGTCTTGCACCACCCGCTGTCCGGCACCGTGGCAGGTGAAGGCGACGCAGCCGGGGTATCCGGCCTCTGCCAGTTTCGCATGAATGCCACAGCGCATATCCGGGGTGAGGTTCTGACAAGGCACGCCTGCGTCTTTGTCGCTGGCAAATTGCAGCGATTTGTCAAAGGCGAGCGCGACGCAGCACAGGGCTGCGCATTGCCGACAATCGTCTTGCAGCAGATCAAGGGTCATCACAGGGGTCCATCGGATTGGAAACGCATGTTCCGCAGCGGGGCAGCACAGAGGTGATCCCGGCAGTACGCGAAATGCTGTGCGCCGATTAGGATATATCTGCCGTTTCGTCAATTCATTTGCCTGTGATCGGGGTGCAGCGGTGCATGTGGCTTGAACATTTGCCGGTTGCGGGCTACGCCATTTCACGATCAAAAAGCTAAGGAATTCGCACATGTCCAACCCATCTCTCTTGATCCTCGCCGGTGACGGCATCGGCCCCGAAGTCATGGATGAGGTGAAGCGCATTATCGGCTGGTTCGGTGAAAAGCGCCAATTGGGCTTTGACGTGTCCGAGGATCTGGTGGGCGGTGCCGCCTATGATGCGCATGGTGTGCCGCTGCATGATGACACGATGGCCAAGGCGCAGGATGTGGACGCGGTGCTGCTGGGGGCTGTCGGTGGCCCGAAATACGACAACCTTGATTTCAGCGTGAAGCCAGAGCGCGGCCTCTTGCGCCTGCGCAAAGAAATGGACCTGTTCGCCAACCTGCGCCCGGCGCAGTGTTTTGACGCATTGGCTGATTTTTCCTCGCTGAAAAAGGATATCGTCGCCGGGCTGGACATCATGATCGTCCGCGAGCTGACCTCTGGCGTTTATTTCGGCGAACCGCGTGGCATCCATATGGAAGACAACATGCGCGTCGGGATCAACACCCAGCGTTATACCGAAGCCGAGATTGAGCGCGGCGCGCGGGCGGCGTTTGAACTGGCGATGAAGCGCGGCAAAAAGCTGTGTTCGATGGAAAAAGCCAATGTAATGGAATCCGGCATCCTGTGGCGCGACGTGGTGACAGAGGTCCACAAGGATTATCCAGAGGTCGAACTGAGCCACATGTATGCCGATAATGGCGCGATGCAGCTGGTGCGCGCGCCGAAACAGTTCGACGTGATCTATACTGACAACCTGTTTGGCGACATCCTGTCGGATTGTGCGGCTATGCTGACCGGATCACTGGGGATGCTGCCTTCTGCCTCGCTCGGGTTGCCGATGGCAAATGGCCGTCCCAAGGCGATGTATGAACCGGTCCATGGCTCTGCGCCCGATATTGCAGGGCAGGGCAAGGCGAACCCGATTGCCTGTATTTTGTCCTTTGCGATGGCGCTGCGTTATTCCTTTGACCAAGGGGTCGAGGCTGACAGGCTGGAAGCGGCAATTGAAAAAGTGCTGGCCGATGGGGCGCGCACTGGCGATCTGATGGGGCCGGAAGGGGGCACACCGCTCTCTACGGTTCAGATGGGTGATGCGATCCTTGGGGCGCTTGACGCCTCACTGTAACGGCCGCGACTTGCGTTAAGTTTGGTCGCGGGCGGGCTGACGCCCGCGACATTTATTGCGCTGTAACCTCTTTGCTTGACATGTGGGCTGTTCCCGTTTTGCTGTGCAGACACCTAGTTGCGAAAGGTCCGACCCATGTCATCCAACGCAAAGGGCGCTGTGTTCGCGCTGATCGCTTTTGGAGTCTTTGCGACACATGATGTGATCGTCAAGATTTTGGGCGGGCTTTATTCCCCAATCCAGATCGTGTTTTTCAGCGTGCTGCTCAGCTTTCCGCTGGCGACGGTGATGTTGATGCAGGATGCCAAGCCGGGCACGCTGGTGCCGGTCCACCCGTGGTGGCTTGCCCTGCGCACGGTGGCGGCTGTCGTCACGGGGGTGTCGGCCTTTTACGCCTTTTCGGTGCTGCCGCTGGCGCAGACTTATGCGATCCTCTTTGCCTCGCCCTTGCTGATCACGGTGCTGGCCATCCCGGTGCTGGGCGAAAAGGTACGCCTGCGCCGTTGGCTGGCGGTGATCGTGGGGCTGATCGGGGTTTTGGTGGTGCTGCGCCCCGGACAAACGGTACTGTCGTTGGGGCATTTGGCGGCCCTCGCGGCGGCCATCGGTGGCGCGCTTGCGTCGATCATCGTGCGCAAGATCGGGTCAGAGGAACGGCCAGTGGTCATGCTGCTGTATCCGATGGTTGCGAATTTCGTGCTGATGGCCTGCGCGCTGCCGTTCGTTTACAAGCCAATGCCGGTGGAGCATTTGGGCATGCTGGCGATCATCGCGCTCTTTGCCTGGATCGCAAGCCGGTTGGTTATTGCCGCCTATCAGGCGGGCGAGGCGGCGATTATTGCACCGATGCAATATAGCCAGATCATCTGGGCTACGGGGTTCGGGCTGCTGTTCTTTGACGAAACGATTGATGGGCCAACAGCGCTGGGCGCTGCAATCATCATTGCCAGCGGTCTTTATATCGTGCTGCGCGAAAGCCGCAGCGGTGCATCGGAAAACACCCCGGTTCTGCGTACAAGGTCGCGGTCCGAAACGGCGACCACCCCGCGCGTCAGCCTGTTCATGCGGATCGCTGGAAAGACGCCCCCGCGCAAGGCTTGAGCGATCAAATCCTGTGTCAGGATTTGTTACCCGCGCCCCTCTGGTGGGGCAAAACTATGGGCGCTGGCGCGGCCCCAGCGTTCCTTGAACCCGTGTTGATCGGGGCTGTCATCCAGCAGGAAGCCTTCGGGCAGATAGGTGTAGACATCAGCCGCTTCGGTCATTTGCCCGTCGCTGCGCTGCGCCGCGTCATGAAATGATAGGGTAGGAATTCGCGCGGGTCGTGCAGACCTGCTGCCCCGGCCATTTCGCCAAGCGCCCGCATGGTGTTGGCGTGAAACCGCGCCACCCGCTGGCTTTTATCCCCGACATTCAACGCGCGCTGGCGCAGCGGGTCTTGCGTGGCGACCCCGACAGGGCAATGGTTGGTATGGCAGGCCTGCGCCTGAATGCAGCCAATCGCGAACATATAGCCGCGGGCAGAGTTGCACCAATCCGCCCCCAGCGACATCGCGCGGGCAATATCGAAGGCGCTGACGAGCTTGCCCGCCGCCGCGATCTTGATGTGATCGCGGATCCCCGCGCCGCGCAGGGTGTTATGGACAAAGCTTAGCCCTTCGACCATCGGCATGCCCACATGGTTGGCAAATTCCAGCGGGGCGGCCCCGGTGCCACCTTCGGTCCCGTCCACGATGATGAAATCCGGCATGATCCTGGTTTCCAGCATCGCCTTGACAATACACATGAATTCACGCCGATGTCCGATGCACAGTTTAAACCCGACCGGTTTGCCCTGTGACAGTTCGCGCAGGCGGCCAATAAATTCCATCAGAGTGATTGGCGTGGAAAAAGCGTTATGCGCAGCGGGCGAAACACAATCGACACCCATCGGGATGTGCCGCGCTTCGGCGATTTCAGGGCTGATTTTGGAGGCTGGCAGCACGCCCCCATGGCCCGGCTTGGCCCCTTGGCTGAGCTTCAGTTCGATCATCTTCACCTGATCGCTGGCGGCCTGTTCTGCAAATTTGTCGGGGTTGAACGACCCGTCGTCATGCCGACACCCGAAATAACCCGATCCGATTTCATAAATCAAATCGCCGCCCGGTTCCCGGTGATAACGGCTGATCCCGCCTTCGCCGGTGTCATGCGCAAACCCGCCCAGTTTCGCCCCGGTATTCAGCGCCAGGATGGCATTGGCCGACAGTGCGCCAAAGCTCATGGCCGAGATGTTATAGAGCGACGCATCATAAGGCTGGGTGCAATCGGGTCCGCCAATCCGCACCCGAAAATCATAGGTGTCGAAATGCACCGGCGCGACCGAATGGGTCAGCCATGAATAGCCTGCCTCATACACCGCTTCGCGTGTGCCAAAAGGGCGGCTGTCTTCGGCACCTTTCGCGCGCTGATAAACGAGCGAGCGTTGCTCGCGGCTGAACGGCTGTTCGTCCTGATCGCTTTCAATCAGATATTGCCGAATTTCGGGGCGGATACCTTCGAACAGAAACCGCATATGGCCCAGCACGGGATAATTGCGCAGGATCGCATGGTTGGGCTGGCGCAGATCACGGATGCCCAACAGGCTGAGCGCGGCGAAAATGGCGCAAAGGACGAACACCCAAGGCACCCAGAACCCGATGATGAAACACAGGACCGTCAGAACGCAGACCAGCGCAAATGTGGTGAACCGTTCTAACGCCCATAACCGATACATACCGTTGCTCCCGCTTTTTTACGAAGGTAAGCGGCACAGCCGGGAAGCGAAAGGTCAGAAATCTGCGGTCACACCCGGCAGGTTCAGCGCTTTGATCATGTCCCGCAGTTCCTGCCGAGCGGCAAGGTTGGACATGCTCAGGCTGGTCACGCCCACATCGCGCAGGTCCAGCAAGGTCAGGCCGCGCGGGAACAATTCGCGGAATACGACCCGTTCGCTAAAGCCGGGTGCGGTCCGAAATCCGATGCGGCCAGCCAGCTTTTCCAGCGCGCGCTGCATCTTTTCCTTGTTGATCATCGCGGTGGTGCCCAGCCGGTTGCGGACCACAACCCAGTCGATCGGGTCGACGCCTGCCTGCGCACGGGTCTGTCGCGCGCTCCACACCATTTCGGAATAGACAGAGGGCTGCACGATCTCTTCGCCTTCGGCATCGACCTGTGCGAGCAGGTCAAAATCGACGAAACTGTCATTCAATGGTGTGATCAGCGTGTCCGACATCGCATGGGCCATGCGGCTGTGCCGGGTGTGCGAACCGGGGCAGTCGATCAGGACGAAATCGCAGACCTTGTGCAGCTCTTCCACTGCCATCGACAGGCGCAAGTCTTGCAAATTGGCACCTGTAGGGACGCTGGCGGGATCAAGATTTGGCAGCTCGGCGTAATCCGGGGTAGGCAGTTCCAGCCCTGCGCTTTTCATAAAGGCCATCCGGTTGGCGATGTAACGCCCCAGCGTTTTCTGGCGCAAATCCAGATCCAGCGTGCCGACGCGGTGACCCATCCGCGCTAACGCAGTTGCCACATGCATTGACACGGTCGACTTGCCTGCGCCGCCCTTTTCATTGCCCACAACGATAATATGCGCCACGCGGCCCGTCCTGACATTCCCCGATTTCCCGCCTTATATGGACCTCTTTTGGTGAGGGAAAGCGCTTGCCGGGGCGTGGCGTCATTTTGCGTGCACCCTTGACAGATGTGCCACAAAAGCGCATCTGCGACATAACCGATGCAGGCTGCCGCGTGAGCAGCGCAGGATGGCGATCCATCCACAACAGCATCGCTTGCATCATCAGGTTCCCATCATCACGCGAGGGGTCCAGCGCCGGATCGGCGCCCGGACACTACGGTCGCGGGGCGTCAGCATTGCGGCGTAACCTTGCCAACGGCGTCGGCTTTTGTCGCGCGCCAAGTAACATGTGCGGGCCGATGGTCTGCAAAAGACAGGATATCCGTCAATGGATTTTGACATGCTGGGCCTTGCGCCCCGATTGATTAACGTACTGAAAGAACAGGGGATCACCGACCCGACCCCGATCCAGACACAAGCCATTCCGCACGCTATGAACGGCCGTGATGTGATGGGGCTGGCCCAGACGGGCACGGGCAAGACAGCGGCCTTTGGTCTGCCGATGATCCACGCATTATTGAAGGCTGGTGTGAAACCGGGCCCGAAATCTGTGCGCGGGCTGATCCTTGCCCCCACCCGCGAGCTGGCAAAACAGATCGCCGACAATCTGACAGCCTATACCAAGGGCAGCCACCTGAAGGTGGCGCTGGTTGTTGGCGGAGCTGGCATTGTCGGCCAGACCAAGCGGCTGGCGGGCGGGGTTGACCTTCTGGTCGCCACGCCGGGCCGTCTGATCGATCTGCTGGATCGCCGTGCCGTGCGTCTGGATGAAACGATCTATCTTGTACTGGACGAAGCGGATCAGATGCTGGACATGGGCTTTATCCATGCCTTGCGTCAGATTGCGCCGCTTTTGGCAAAAGACCGCCAGACCATGATGTTCTCGGCCACGATGCCGAAATTGATGAGCGAGCTGGCCGATACCTACCTAAAGGATGCCGTTCGCGTGCAGGTGAACCCGCCGGGACAGGCTGTGAAAAAGATCAACCAATCGGTACATTTCGTGGCACAGGCGGCCAAATTGGACCTGCTGGTTGAGCTGCTGGATGCCCACCGTGATGAGCGTGCGATCATTTTTGGCCGGACCAAGCACGGCTGTGAAAAGCTGTATAAAGTGCTTGAGAACAAGGGTTTCGCGGCGGCCTCTATCCATGGGAATAAAAGCCAGGGACAGCGTGACCGTGCGCTCGCATCCTTCAAGGCCGGTAAGGTTCGCGTGCTGGTTGCTACAGATGTGGCCGCCCGTGGGATCGATATTCCCGATGTGCGCCATGTGTATAATTATGATCTGCCGAATGTGGCTGAAAACTATGTCCACCGGATCGGTCGGACCGCACGCGCAGGTGCCGATGGCGCTGCGGTGGCGCTGGTCGCCCCGGATGAGATGATCGAATTGCAGGACATCGAAAAGACAATGAAAGAGGTGATCCCCGTTGCCTCTGGTCGCCGGTGGGAAATCCAGCCGGGGCAGAAGAAACGCCCCAATGGTGGCGGTGGCGGCGGTGGCCGACGCGGGCGTGGTGGCAGCGGTGGGGGTGGCGGACAGCGGTCCGGTGCCAAGCCTGCCCAATCTGCCGCAAAACCGGGGGCAGGTGCAGGCAAACCGGGCGGCGCCAAGCGCCGGCGCGGTGGTCAACGCGGCGGACGGGCACAAAGCGCCTGATTTAACCAAGACATGAAGGCATCAATTGCGATTGATGCCTTCGCGCAGTTTCGTCACGGCAGGCACTGGTTCCGTTAGTCGCATGGTATTGCGGCACCTGTCGTTATGGGAAAGCTATGTGGTTAGAGCCTGAAACACCCCGGACCGCCTTGTCGCGTTTGAGCCAAGGGGCGAGGGCCAGCGCACAGGCGACGCCAAGATTTCCCCGAAACACTTTGTGCATTTCCCAAATCCAACCGCCTCATGTTCATATGGCAGAATGACTGCATGTCTTATGCTGCGCGTGGGTTTGCCCTTTGACGTTTGCCTGCTGTCTTGAACTGTCGCAGCGTATCTGACAGCTGCATCGCTTCGGACTTCAGGGTAACACCAGCCGCGTTTGCCTCTTCCCCGAGCGCCGCATTTTCCTGCGTCATATGGTCAAGCTGCTGCACGCCCGCGCTGACCTCTGACTGGCCAACTGCTTGGCTTTTTACAGATCCAGCAATATCTTGAATCAGTGATCCCATCTGCTCGACCTGCGCAAGCAGCTGTTCCAATGAGGTGGCCGTTGTCTGCACCAGGCTGGTGCCATCGCTGATTTTGGACTGGCTGGCGGTGATCAATGTGCGGATTTCACGGGCGGAATCGGTGGCACGTTTGGACAGCCCACGCACCTCTGATGCGACCACGGCAAAGCCTTTGCCAGCCTCACCTGCGCGCGCAGCCTCAACCCCAGCGTTCAACGCGAGCAGGTTGGTTTGAAAGGCGATATCCTCAATCACCGCGATGATCTGGTTGATCTGGCCAGAGGAGTTTTCGATCTCTTTAATCGCGCGGGTGGCCTCTTCCAGATCTTTGCGGCTTTGCGTGGACAGGTTCAGGCTTTTGCGGGCCATGTCATCGGCATTCGCCGCCTTATCGGCAATCTGCTTGCCCGTATCACTGAGGCTGCCCAGCGTCGCAGACGATTCGGCCAGTGTGGCGGCCTGCGTTTCCACACGCCGCGCCAATGTGTCGGACATGGAGGCGATGCCAGTTGCGGCGGATGTCACCTCTGCCGCGATGTCATCAATGTCAGACACGGTCCTGGACAGGCTGTCGACCACCGCGTTAAAGTCCTGCCGCAGCGCATCATAATCCGCTGGAAACGGATTAGCCGCGGTGGATTCAATCCGATGTGTCAGGTCACGCTGCGCTAGACGCGCCAGCCCGTCGCGCAAAATTTCCATCACCTTTGATTGTTCTTGCTGGGCGACCTGACGCTCTTGTTCCAGCTCGCGGGTGCGGAGCAGATCAACCTTGAACATGCTGACGCGGGTCGCGATTTCGCCGATTTCATGCGCTTGCCCATCATGGGGCACATCCGTTGTCAGATCACCCCCGGCAATCCGTGCAATCGCGGCAGAGACCGCTGAAATCGGACTTAGCATGCGTGCTGTCAGGAATAGAATGGCCACGACGCCTAACCCAGTGACAATCAGCGACGCCATCAACATGGTGGATTGCTGGCCTGCGATCGCCGCGTCAATGACTGTGCGTTCCACGCCGACATAAAGTATACCGACGACGTTGCGGGAGCCATCAAAGACCGGCTGGTAAATTGTCAGATAGGGTTTACCGAGAATCACCGCCTCACCCCGGAAGGTTTCACCGCGTTGGATCGCCGCATAAACGGGGTTTTGTTGTCCTAGATAGGTACCAACGGCGCGTTGACCATCTGGTTTGATGATATTCGTGGTGACACGGCGATAGTCATTTTCGCTTGTATCCCAGACAAACAGCGTAGCGGTTTCGCCCGAGACGCTGCCGACCTGATCAATAAGATCATGGCTGTCGATGGCCGGAATATCACCCCATATGGCGCGGCTGATTGTGCCGTCGGACGCATAGCGGACATCCAGTCCAGTAAACGTATCTTCAAAAAGGGTGGCCATCACGCGCAGCGAGATATCCTGCCGGACCTGCGCATCCTGTAGTAAGTAATCTTTGGCTAGTCGCGAGGCGATGAACTGTAGCACCACGCAAACGGTGACCAGCATCAGGATCATTGCAATGGCAAGGCGGAGCTTTAGCGACATATCGGCGAGTTTTTGCATCGGAGGACTCGTGTTTGTTGATCGCCGCGACCCTAGGGCTCAACTGCGAAGACTCTCTTAATGCGCGCAGGCCGAAAACGAAAAAGGCCACATGCGTTTGCATGTGGCCTTTGCCATCAAATCTGCGGGTGGATTTAGAAGCCCAGACCGGCGTATTTGTTTTTGAACTTCGACACGCGGCCACCGGCATCCATCAGACGGGTCGAACCGCCATTCCATGCCGGGTGCACGGAAGGGTCGATGTCCAGCGACATGGTGTCGCCTTCTTTGCCCCATGTGGATTTCATCTGGACCACGGTGCCATCAGTCATTTTGACGTCGATGATGTGGTAATCGGGGTGAATTTCTTTTTTCATGGGTCCCGTCCTTACGCTTCGGCGCTCTTGGGTGCTTTGTAGTTGGTGACTTCTGCGATACGTGCGGATTTACCACGACGCGAGCGCAGGTAATACAGCTTGGCCCGGCGGACACGGCCGCGACGGACGACTTCGATGCTGTCGATATTGGTGGAGAAGAGGGGGAAAACCCGTTCAACGCCTTCACCAAAGGAAATCTTGCGCACAGTGAAAGACCCGGCAATGCCTTTGCCGTTCTTGCGGGCGATGCAGACACCTTCGTAGTTCTGCACACGGGTGCGGGTGCCCTCGGTCACTTTGTAACCAACGCGGATGGTGTCACCCGCTTTGAAATCGGGGATGGTTTTCCCCAGCGTCGCAATCTGCTCCGCTTCGAGTTGTGCAATCAGATCCATCTGACGGCTCCTTTGATATGCTTGCGGTGGGCCGCAATGTTTATGTCGTGCCGTAGAGCTCTGGTCGTTCTCGGGTCCGGTCCTGCCGCCCGCCAGAGATGCGTCATCTTTTGTTTTCTTGTGGCTGTCCGGCCTTTCTGGTGAGACAGGATCAACGCAGATCCGCTCATGCTCCAGTGGTTCCATAAACCAACGCCCGGAATCAGCGTACTGACCAAGCATTGCGCGCGTATAGGCGATCAGGCTCTGCCTGACAAGAGGTTCGGCGCAGCAACGGAGTGATGATCGTTGGGAGATTAAATTATATCAATACAACTGAGGGTTGCATATTGACCAGTCGATATGGACACGCCTAGGCTATCTGCACACCCGGTATCGCCACCCTGAAATTTTGATGGCAGCAACGCATGAGGTATTCCGATGTATTCATATAAATTAGTTTCAACCTGTACAATTCTGACTCTTGCCTGTGGCACGCTCTCCTATGCTGATAGCCATGAAAACGGCACGGCAGCCTATCCTATGGACGCTGCACAGACCTGCGCCTTAACGCAAACGACGTTTGATGCTGACTGGACAAAAATCACTTTCCCGAACACGGCGGGTAATCCACTGGCTGGAATGTCCTTAGGCCCGGTTTATGCAACCGATAGCGGCTTGGTTTATATCTTTCCGCCGGACGGCCCTGCATTTACGGACAGCACCGACCAGCCTACAGATTGCGCCTTTCACAAATGGAGCGCGCAGATGTTCCTTTGGCTGACCTCTTCGGTGGACGATGTGGCAGAAATACCGACAAACCCCGGCCCGCCCAGCAGCGACACTGATTATGTCTTTGCCAGTGAATTTTTCTATCGGCTTGAAGGTTTTGACACGCTTGTTCCGCAAGGTGCGACGGAGATCAACCTAACCCCCTTGGCCCGGGATGAAAAGAATATCGATAGTATCGGGCAGGCCGGGTTTACCAATGGCGTGCTGTTTTTTGAGGTGGATACAGAAACCGAAAGCCAAAGCGATCTTGTCTACTACGATATCCATGTCAGTCGGCCCTATGGCTATGTTGTGGCCGCAAATAACGCGGCGGATAGCCCCTTATTCAACCAGTTCCTACAAAACCGGGCAGAGTCATGCGTCGCCATCGCCTATGGTATCGAGAATGACTATTTCGGCGGGTCCGGTAGCCAGACCCGGATCGAAGCGGCTTTGCTATCAAACTTGTTCTGCTCGGAATTCATTGCCTTACCAAGTGGCTTCGGCTCTGATGTATCAGAGGTGGAACAGGATGCAGAATCGCCGACGGGTGGCGCGCCCGTATCACTGCGCGCAGCCGAAGCGGCAATTGATTACCTTGCCATGACGATGGAGCTGAAAACATCCTGGGTGCGGGCTGACAGCCTTGCGGCGCCCGGGGACTACATTCAGCAATCGGGGACGGTTCCGGTCTATGGGCCGAATGATGACGGGACTTGGTCGCAAACTGGCGAAGAAACAGTCGATCTGGCAATGATTGGGATGCATGTTGTCGGCTCTGTGGCGGATCACCCCGAAATGATCTGGGCAACGTTTGAACATGTGGGGAATGCCCCGGACGTGACCTATCCTTATGTCAACGCGAGTGGGGATATCGCTGAATTCACCAATCTGTCCGACACGCCGAATGACATGTGGTTGCTGTCAGATGGCACATTCGCACCCACCATTCGGGAATATGCTGTAACGCGTGCGGTTGAGGGGGGACCGGATATCATCGTGCCAAGCCCCTCTGCCGGGGGCGCCCCATTGGACACACCCACCAATGTGAACCGCTTGAACCCGTGGGGCAGCGATCCCAGCACGGCCAGTGCGGCTGATAACAACAGCATGGTGATTTCGACCAATACAGCTGTTCTTGCAGCGCTCAATGCGGCCTATGGTGACGCAGATATCAGCGATCCGCGCCGCAATTACATTCTGACAGGGTCAAGCTGGGGGCATAACGGGATGTTCCCAACAGGCAATGATGTCAGCCAGATCGCGGGGACGCCTGCGATGGCAAACACCACGATGGAGACCTTCCAGCAGGCCGATTTTGACGGGTCGGGCGATCGTGAAGGCTGCTTTACATGCCACGGCATTAACCCCGGCGACTCCGGTTTTGATGTCAGCCATATATTCAGCGGAATCACGACGGTTGAGGAATAAGATCAAGGTGCGGGCGGTCACTCCGCCCGCATCCCTATTTTGAACCAGACCCGTCGTCGTAGCCTGCCCACATATCCGGCCGCCGCTCTTGCGTGATCTTTTCGGACATCGCGCGCCGCCATGCGGCGATTTTTGCGTGATTGCCGGATAGCAGCACCTCTGGGATCGCATGGCCCTGCCATTCTGCGGGCTTGGTGTATTGCGGGTGCTCCAGCAGTCCGCTGGAATGGCTTTCCTCAACCGCGCTATCGGCATTGCCAAGCACGCCGGGCAGCAGGCGGACTGTGGCGTCGATCATCGCTTGCGCTGCGATCTCGCCGCCGGTCATCACAAAATCGCCCAGGCTGACCTCTTGAATGCCGAAATGCTGCAACACCCGTTCATCAACGCCCTCAAACCGACCGCAGAGCAGGGTGACCCCATCCGTCCGGGCCCAGTCGCGGGCCATCGCCTGATCAAACCGGCGGCCACGCGGCGACAAATAGACCAAAGGCATCACGCCGCGGGCACCTTGACGGGCCTCTGTAATCGCGGCCTCCAGCACATCGGCGCGCAGGACCATGCCCGCGCCACCGCCTGCCGGGGTGTCATCCACATTGCGGTGCTTGCCGATCCCGTATTGGCGCAGATTATAGGTCTGCAACTGCCACAGACCGTCCTGCAACGCCTTGCCGGTCAGGCTCTCGCCCAGCACACCGGGGAACGCCTGCGGGAACAGCGTGAGGATCTGCGCGGTCCAAGAGCCGGCCAACGCGGGTGTCTCGGTCATCAACTCACGTGGTTGCAACGTCGGGCGGACAGCAATGCGGCCTGCGGATTTTGGGATCTTGTCAGTCATGCGGGTTTCTTACGGGATCGTGATGGATAAGAAAACGGTCGGATATGTCGTGCGGGGTTCTGCGACACACGCATCAACCAGATGTCTTGTCGCGGCCTGTTGCAGCGACATCCGTAAGTTTTGATTTCATCACATTGGCTTGCTCCATGATGAAAGCGCAACTGATTGAGGTCTACAATGAACCCATTGTTGCGGATGCTGCGTCTTGCATGAACGACTGTTATGATTGACTGTCTAGGCTAAATAATATCGCGAGGTCGCAGCATGTCGGACTCACTTTTTGGCGTGATCAGAAGAAACCTTCTTCCTAAGGCGTCCGATATCGAGGCCGTTCTTAAAGATGAAGGATTTGTCGTTGAGCTAGCACCTAACTGGAAACCCTTAACCGAAAACGGTTTTCTACCCATCGAAGTGGACGATAGGGAAGCAGGTTGTGAAGTCTTTTTTTGGACCGAAGAAGATGATGATGCAGAGGACCCGGAAGATTTTTCCATCAAAAGACTGCAGCAGTGCGGATTTCCGCAATGTGATCTAGGTTTTGAATTAGCATTTAGCAGCGAAGACGAATGGAAAAGCGCGACCTTGCTTGGGTTTGCATTGGCAACCTTGGGTAGTGGATCTGTCGAAGGAAACGACCTAAATGGTGAGGTGATCCATGGCAAAGAAAGACTGCGGCGGTGGCTCCACTCAGAATTTGAAGACACAACCGATGCAGATGCAGTAGCTGTCGATCCGTCAGAAGTTGAAACGGAGGTGCTGTTGTCACAACTGCTCCGGACCGTGATTGGGACATCGGTGAAAGGCTTGGATCATGACACACTAAGGCCAAAAGTCGAAAATGCTGCCATGGCCGGTTTTGGTTATGCCCCATGGGCCAGCAGTTTAAAGCTCGAGTTTTCCAACGGCGTAACGATTGGAGGACCGGTATGGACGATGCGGAACAATGATGGATTGCAATTGGAGGCCACACATAAGTCCCGCTACAAGAAACGGCCCGACAAGATGAAGAAACAGATTATCGCAGAGCGTCGAAGGGCTGGACATGAAAACCCCGATAGGTTTTCCAGACACGATCCGATGTTGCTAGATAATCAAGCGTTGTCGCAAGCGGTAGCGACAATCAAAGGTTTTGACGAAACCGTAAAGGTGTCTGACGTCAGTTTCGCTGCGCCGAATTGGGTACGTGTATATTTCGCTGGCCGTGAAAAAATGGGCCCTTCTGGACCGTACACCGAAACCGCAGTCCTTGGATTTATCAGCAACATAGATAGGGCTGAGGTTCATGTGCAGGGCAAAGAGCGAGCGTTTTCGCTCAACCAATACTGCGTAACACTAGCCGAGGATGCGCGTTAGTTGGTTTCAAGCGATTGGGGTTAAGCTTATGTGGCGCTGGATCTATTCCTCGTTTGCTTGCGCAAATCAGCCCTACTGCTGAAAAGCGGACATCGATATGAAAGCAGCAAACGTCCGCTCTGTCCGCACAGCGGCCACCAGCAGTCGATCGGCCGGATTAGTCCGGCAGGCTACCCTGCGGCGGGTTTACAATGATTTTTTCGGCACTCAAATCAACCGTCGGCACGATCTCTTGGGTAAAGGGCAGCAAGACGGTTTCGGATTGGCCTGCGATGGTTATTTCCAACAGGTCACCGGCGCCGTGATCCATCACATTCTTGACAGTTCCTAAGGTCGTGCCGCCGGTATCAAGGACCGTCAGGCCGATCAGATCGCTATAGTAATATTCATCGTCAGGAAGCGAGGGCAGGCGGGTTCTGTCTGCGTAAAGGTTGGTGTTCCGCAGCGCGTCGGCGTCTTCTTTTGTGACGACGCCGTCCAGACGGGCGCTGAACCCGTTTTTCAACTGGCCGGTCAGCACCAATTGGGCAAAGCTGCGGCCATCTTCGGTATAAAGCGGGGTGTAATCAGCAATCGCCGCCGGATCCGCGCAAAAGGATTTCAGGCGCAATTCACCCTGCACACCAAACGCGCCGCCAAGCGCACCGACAATCACACGATCCGTCATTCAAGCTCTACCCCGACACAAATATCCGACAGCCACAGGCCGCCCCCGTTGCGGCAAATCTCTTCGGCTTTGTTCCGCTCGAACAACATGCCCGCCACAAAGGCAAACATCACAAGGATGATCAGGCGCAGCAAGCGAAACATCAAAGATTTCCCGGAAAGGGGACATTGCCCGGATGAAAGACCCGGGCAATGAAAAGGGGTTTATTCCTCAGCAGCGGCTTCTTCAGCAGGCGCATTGGCCGCTTCTTCAGCAGCTTTCGCCTTCTCTGCCTTTTCCTCAGCGCGGGCCTGAGCGGCTTTGCCGGGCGTGCCCTTCTTGGGGTTACTGCGGTCTTTCTTGGGCAGCTCGCCTGCAGCTTCCAGCATGCGGGACACGCGGTCAGTTGGCTGTGCACCCTGCGCCAGCCAATGCTTTACGCGCTCAACATCCATTTTGACGCGGTCTTCGCTGTCTTTTGGCAGCATCGGGTTATAAGTGCCAAGTTTCTCGATGAAACGGCCATCGCGGGGCATACGGCTGTCTGCCGCAACAATCGCGTAAAAAGGACGTTTTTTAGAGCCGCCACGGGCCAAACGAATTTTCATAGCCATCAGATTTTCTCCTTACAGATGGGTGTCGTAAGGTGGATCTTGATCCACCCTAGCTTTGGTGTTGTTTGTGGTGTTGGATAACTTCCTGAATGATGAAATTCAGGAATTTCTTGGCGAATTCGGGGTCCAGATCGGCCCGGTTCGCAAGATCGGTGAGCCGCGCAATCTGCTGTTCTTCACGCGCGGGGTCGGACGGGGGCAAATCGTGGTCGGCCTTCAGCCGGCCCACGGCCTGCGTGTGCTTGAACCGCTCGCCCAATGTGTAGACGAGAATGGCATCAAGCCGGTCAATGCTTTCGCGATGCCCTTTCAGGATCTCGGCAGCACGGGTTACAGCATCAGTCATCGCTGTCTCCTTGGGTCGTATAACGGTAAGTCACAATATCGGCGGCACGGCGCGGATGCGGGGCATCTTTGACCGCACCCAGTTTTTCCGCGATGCGGATCGAAGCGGTGTTCGCCATGGCGATATAGCTGACGAAATCATCCCCATAAAGCGCACGACACAGCGGCAGCATCGCGCGCGCGGCTTCGGTCGCATAGCCATGGCCTTCGGCAGATTCAGTCAACAGCCAGCCCAGTTCCGCATCCGGGTCGCCATATTCGTGCCCCAGCAAAACCATGCCCTGCACGGCACCGTCATGGGTACAGATGGTCAGTGCCCCATGGCCACGCAGAACCCAGCCTGCCACCAACTGGTTGAAATCCAGCCAGGCAGCTTCTGCCGTGAACGGACCACCGAAATGCACCGCGCGGTCCGTGGTCCAGATCGGTTCCAGCACCGCCCAATCCGCGATCCTTGGCAGGCGCAGCACCAGCCGTTCTGTCGTGATCTCTGGCACGGCAGTGGCGATATTGTCACGCTGCGCTGCGGCTTTTGCCGGGGCTTTTGTCCACGGGTTCATTGCGCCACCTCCGGCCCCGGATGACGCCAGATATGCATCAAGCCAAACGTCGGGTGCTGATAAGTTTCGCCATCAGTACAGCCCATCCGCCGTGCCAGCGCGACAGAGCGGGTATTGGCCGGATCAACAAGGCTCATCGCGGTGGTCCAGCCCAGCGTGCCATAGGCATAGCGGCGCGCGGCAAGGGCGGCCTCATAGGCGATCCCGCGCCCTTCGGCTGCGGCAAAGACAGACCATGCGATTTCCGGCTCAGGCCAGTCTTCGGGAAAATACAGGCCCACAATGCCCAGCGGCTGATCGGTCTGACGGTCGGCAACCATCCAGCGGCCATAGCCGCGCAAATGCCAGTGCCCGATGATACTGCAAAGCTGGTCAAAGGCCTGCGCGCGGCTATAAGGCCCGCCCACGGTCTTTGCCCGGTCCGAGACGCGAAACGCAGCGTAAGCTTCAAAATCATCCGCAGAAGGCGCGCGCAGGGTCAGCCGTTCAGTTTGCAACGTCGGGATCATGTCTGCGCCCCCGGCACCGGATGGCGATAGACCAACGTATCGGGGTAGCCGTCAGGCTTTGGAGCGGCATCATCACGAACCGCGCCCAGCTTTTCGGCCAGACGGAGCGAGCGTGTGTTGCCCGCTGCGATATAGCTGACAGCGGTGGTCCAGCCGAGCACATCAAAGGCGTGGCGGACAGCGGCACGTGCGGCCTCTGCCGCGATGCCGGTGCCTTCGTGATCGGCGGACAGCATCATCCAGCCGATTTCTGTTTCGGGCCAATCGTCGGGGACCCAAGGGCCGATCAGACCCAGCGCCGTATCATCGCCGCGCAGGGTCACCGCCCACATGCCATAACCCCGGATTTCCCAATGGCCCAGCTCGGCGGCGAACTGACGCCAACTTTGGCCGATGGTCTGGGGGCCGCCAACACCTGCAGAACGCTCTGACGCAAAGAAATCGCGAAAGGCAGGCCAATCGGCTGGGGTCGGGCGGCGCAGGATCAGCCGCTCTGTCGTCAAAGGCGCGGTCATACAATCGCCCCCGCACCCTGCGCGACCGCGCGCGGATCATCATAGGACAGGTGCCGGAACACGATCACCTTTTCATCGTCGACCACATCGCGGCGGTCTTCCATTGCGCCAAGACGGGCGGCCAGACGCAGCGACCGGGCGTTGGCCGGTGAAATCAACGACACCAGCGGTTCCAGACCCAGCGTCCGGCCCGCCCAGTCGCGCACCGCACAGGCGGCTTCAAAGGCATAGGATTTGCCCTCAAACCCATCAAACATATGCCAGGCGAGTTCGGGCTGCGGCCATTCGATATGGTTGATGACACCCACGCGGCCTGTGGCCACGCCGGACTTGCGTTCGGTCACCGTGAAAAAACCGTAACCATGCCACTGCCAGTGGCCAATCCCCGCCAGAAAGCCGCGCCATGCATCACGCTCCGTCCCTTTGCCGCCCACATGCACCATCCGGTCAGACCGGGTCAGCCACGCCGTAAAGGCCGCGAGATCCCGTTTCTGGGGACCGCGCAGCACAAGGCGTGCCGTGGTAAGAGTGGGGGCCGGGGTCATCGCTTACTTTTTCTTGCCAAAGCCGGACAGGCCTGGGGGCAGGCCCATGCCGCGCCCCATACCGGGCATGCCTGCGGGCATTTTACCTTGCAGCGCCTTTGCCGCCTCTTCCATCGCCTTGGGGTCGTTCATATCGGGCATGCCGCCTTTGCCCATCATGCTTTTCATGGCCTGCTTGAGCATCCCGCCCTTGCCCATTTTCTTCATCATCCCGGCCATCTGCTTGTGCTGTTTGACCAGCTTGTTCAGCTCGGACACTTCCAGCCCGGCGCCTTTGGCGATGCGTTTCTTGCGCGAGGCGGCGAGCAGGTCGGGATTGGCGCGCTCTTTCTTTGTCATGGAATTGATCAGGGCGATCTGGCGTTTCAGGATACCGTCATCCATACCGGCCGCATCCATCTGTTTCGACATTTTGGCAGCACCGGGCATCATGCCCATCATGCCTTCCATGCCGCCCATTTTCATCATCTGTTCCAGCTGCATCTTCAGATCGTTCATGTTGAACCGGCCCTTTTGGAACCGTTTCATCATGCGTTCAGCCTGTTCGGCCTCAATTGTTTCCTGCGCTTTTTCAACAAGGGCAACAATATCGCCCATGCCAAGGATACGGCCTGCGATCCGGTCCGGCTCGAAGGTTTCAATCGCGTCCATCTTTTCGCCAAGACCGACAAAGCGGATCGGCTTACCGGTGATCGCGCGCATCGACAGGGCCGCGCCGCCGCGCCCGTCGCCATCCATCCGGGTCAGGACAACGCCGGTCACCCCGATCTTGTCGTCGAATTCCTGCGCGACATTCACCGCATCCTGACCGGTCAGCCCGTCAACAACCAGCAGGGTTTCACGTGGGTTGGCCACATCGCGCACGGCTGCGGCCTGTGCGATCAGTTCCTGATCAATATGCAATCGACCGGCGGTATCCAGCATATAGACATCGTAACCGCCCAAGGACGCCTGCGTCTTGGCGCGTTTGGCGATCTGCACTGGGGTTTCGCCGGGCACGATGGGCAATGTGTCCACACCGATCTGGCCGCCGAGGATAGCAAGCTGTTCCATCGCCGCAGGGCGGTTGGTATCCAGCGAGGCCATCAGCACCCGCTTGCCTTCACGCTCTGTCAGGCGTTTGGCCAGCTTTGCAGTGGTGGTAGTTTTACCAGAGCCTTGCAGACCAACCATCAGGATGGGGGCAGGCGGGTTGTCGATCTTCAGCGCGCCGGGGTCTTCGGCACCGGTCAGCACATGTTTCAGTTCGTCATGCACGATCTTGACGACCTGCTGGCCGGGGGTGATCGACTTGGTGACGGCCTGACCTGTGGCCTTGTCCTGCACCGCCTTGACGAAGTCGCGGGCGACGGGCAGCGACACATCGGCTTCCAGCAGGGCGACACGCACCTCGCGCAGGGCGGTTTTGACGTCATCCTCGGTCAGCGCACCTTGTTTGGTGAGCTTGTCAAACACACCGGACAGGCGGTCGGATAGATTTTCAAACATCGGCCAAGGCCCTCACGTCGTTTCAGTTGCCTTGACCATATAAGAAGTCAAAGCGGAATGCAGTAGCGCCCCCGTGGGCAATGCCCAAAGCAGCGCGCCCCCGTGGGCGCAACGCGCTGACGGAGGGCGATCCCCTGATCATCGGGGACCGGAAAGCTGACGCTATCCGGGTGTTGGGTGGCGTTTACGCCTCTGGAATGCCTGAGTCAACATTCATAGATAGCCACACATTGATCGCATCGACCGCACGGTGGGCGCCCTTCCCGCTGGTATAGATTTCTGTCGCCGGATGGGTCCCGGCATCCATCCCGCCATTCAGCACCAAGGCTACGCGATGTGTCGGGCCACCGCCCGTGCTATGCGAACCACGATTATTCGCGCTTTGCGTTTGGACCAGTGCCTTTTCAAGATGCTCCAGCATATGGCGGACCTTATGGCGACCAAAAACACTCGCATGGCGCAATTCGATCAGGTTGCGGCTGCGATCCAAAATCAGATCATCCCGGCGCACGAAAAGCGCAAAGAACAACCCCATGAAGGCAGCGCAAAGCAGCATCACCACGCCCTGCGTGTAATCGCCATCGGTCAGACTGAAAAAGCCCCAGGCTATAAGGCCCAGAATGGCCGCTGATATGGCAATCGCCATCGCCCAAGGGACATTGCGCAGGATCAGCTGTTCGGGGGTATTACGGACAATCTTCATATCGCAGGGATATGAAGGCGTAACTACCTGATCAACCTCAAATATTGCTGACGATACGCCCAAGCCACCGTACCGGTGCCCAAAATCAATACCAGCATGTGCCAGTAAGGGGGACCAACCCAGATCAGGAGTGCGCTCAGCCCGATGAACATCGTGGCCAGCAGCAACAGCCCGGCGAAACCTTCGGCCCCGCGTTTCCACAAAAGCGCGGCCCCGATCACCTCAATCGATCCGGTGACATAGCGGGGAAACTGGCCAAAGCCGATCGCCTCATAGATCGCCACATCCACATGATAGCCCGTCAGTTTACGCAGCCCGAAATAGAGGAATGCAAGTGTCAGGGCGGATTTCAAAAGGGTCATGGGCTGTATCATACCCCATATTTAGGGCGTCGCTGGGAAAGTCACGTCCCGGATGAACTGCCCAATTTCAGCAATGGATGCATCCGCCTCGGGGCAGCGGCCCACATTCAGGTGCCAGACATGCGTGCGGCCCCGGCAGAGCGTCAGGGTCACCGGGATGCCCTGATCTTTCAGCACCTTGGCCATCGCCCGGCTGTCATCCACCAGCATTTCAGTCTCATCTGCGTGGATCAGGCAGGGCGGCGCGTCGGTGAAATCACCCAAGACGGGCGAAAGTTCAGGGTTTTCCGGATCGGCCCCGGCGCGATACGCGTTTTGCCCGCGACGGGCCCAGCTGACAGGGACAAGGTGATCGGACCGCGCGTTTTCATGCAATGACGCTGCGGTGAACCGCATATCCGTCAGGGGCGACAGGGCGACCACTGCGGCAGGACGGGGCAGATCGCGGCTGCAGATCCGGTGCAGTAAAGCCAACACCAGATTACCGCCCGCACTATCGCCCACCAAACTGATCGGCCCGGCCGCCGGGTCAGCACAAAGCGCAAGATACGCCGCAGTCGCCTGATCCAGCGCGTGCGGATAGGGGTGCTCTGGCGCCAGCCCATAATGCAGGAAATGCGCGCGCTGGTCGGCGGCTTGGCCCAGACGCGCAACCAGATGGCGATACATGCGCAGGCTGCCGATCATGAACGCGCCGCCATGCAGGTAAAGCATCGTACCACCCGCCGGGACAGGGCCGGTCTGACAGACAGTCGTGCGGACATTTTCGCCAGCATGAGTCAACGCGCAATCAGTCAATTGCAGACCCGGCGGGGTTTTCAGCGACAGGATTGCGTTCAGATCAGCAGCACGGCGGGCCAACGGCTGCGACGTGATCATCGCAAGGGTCGGTTTTTGGACAATCCTTGCATAGGCGTTCCAGAATTTTTGGTGTTTAGACAGCATAAAGCGCAGGGTTGCTGGTGCGGATGGGGCAAGTCAAGCAAGCTTCTTGCACGGCCCCCTTGTATTCACGAACGGAATAGTCAAATCCTGCTTTGATATGTTTGTCAGCGCACAGGGCCGAATATGGACAACTGGGATGAAATACGCACGGCATATCAGGTCGCGCGGCGGGGCACTGTCAGCGGGGCGGCGGATGAACTGGGGGTGCACCACGCCACCGTCATCCGGCACATTGACGCGCTGGAACAACGGCTGGGCGTAAAGCTCTTTCAGCGGCACGCGCGGGGGTACACGGCCACAGAAGCGGGCCAAGACCTGTTACAGGTCGCACAAGCCACCGATGATCAATTCACGCAGCTCGCCGGGCGGATCAAAGGGCAGGGCGAAGGCGTGTCAGGCGATCTGGTTATCACCTCGCTGGATATTCTGTCGCGCACGCTGACCCCGATCATGGTGGCCTTCCAGACCGAATACCCAGAGGTGCGGGTACGCTACCGAACTGGCGACCGGGTGTTCCGGCTGGAATACGGCGAGGCCCATGTGGCAATCCGTGCAGGCAGGATGCCTGAAGAGCCCGATAATGTCGTCCAGCCCTTCATGAAACAGCGGGTCGCGCTCGTGGCGTCGGACAGCTACATCGCGCGTTTCGGCCTGCCAGAGGGCGAGGCCGATCTGCCCAACCATCGCTTTGTGGTGGATGACAGCGACACGTCCCGCGCGCCCTTTGCGCGCTGGCTGCGGTCACATGTGCCAGAGGATAGGTTCATGTATCGGGCCACCGATATCCGCAATATGCAGGGCGCGATCGTCGCTGGCGCAGGCATCGGGTTCGTCACCGTGCAAGAGCTTGCAGCGAACCCCTTCCTGACCGAAGTCCTCCCCAGCCTTGATGACTGGTCCGCACCGCTTTGGCTGGTCACCCATGTGGACCTGCACCGCACGACCAAAGTGCAGGCGTTCCTGCGGTTTCTGAAAGATCGGTTCAAGGACCAGCTAGAGGCATGAGCGGGGCACGCGCTGGCCATCTGGCCATGCTTCTTTTTTCGCTGCTGGTGGCGGGGTCCTTTCCGCTTGGGGCGATGGCCGCCAATGAAATCACACCCGCTGCGCTGAATGCAGTGCGTTTCTGGATCGCGACCGGGATCATCGGGACGGCGGCACTGGCCACAACCGGGCTGCCGCGCAGTGCGGCAGCCGCACCTTGGCGCTACATTCTGCTGGCGGGGTTTTTCATCACCTATTTCGTGCTGATGTTCACCGGTCTGAAAACAGCGGCCCCAGTCAGCGCGGCGGCGGTGTTTACGCTGACGCCAATCCTGACAGCGGGGTTCGGCTATTTGTTATTGGGGCAGGTGCTGACGGGGCGGATCGCCTTGGCGCTGATAATCGGCGGGCTGGGCGCACTTTGGGTGATCTTTCGCGCCGATTTCCAAGCGATCCTGCGCTTTCAGGTCGGCCCGGGTGAAGCGATATATTTCTGGGGCTGTGTCTCGCACGCGGTCTATACCCCGCTGGTGCGCAAACTGAACCGTGGGGAACCCGCCATTGTATTCACCTTTGGCATGTTGTTGGCGGGCTCGGTGATGCTGACGGCATGGGCCTGGGGCGATCTGATGGCGACCGACTGGGCGGCGCTGCCGTGGATTGTCTGGATCACGATCCTTTACACAGCGGTCTTTGCCAGCGCGGTCACCTTCACGCTGTTGCAGTTTTCCACCCTGCGGCTGCCATCGTCCAAGGTCATGGCCTATACCTATCTGGTGCCGTCCTGGGTGATCGTCTGGGAACTGGCGCTGGGCCGCACAGCACCGCCCGTCATGATATTGGCCGGGCTGGTGCTGACAGTGGTCGCACTTGTGATGCTACTGCGGGAATAGGGCCGCGCTACAGCTTGGCCCGCAACCGGTTCACCAGCAGATCATTGGTCAGGATCGCATCCTTCATCGCAGACAGCTCTGTGATATCCCATGTCGCGCTCAGATACCGGCCTTTGGCCCAATCGGCTTGACCAGAGGACAGCCAGACAATGAAACCAGCCGCAAGCGCGGGTGTGTCGTTCAGATATTGATGCATGTTGTCAGGCATCGACCGGCCCAATTCGGTCGTGACACCGCCGGGATGAATGGCAAAGCATTTGATCCCATCGTCACCATGATCGCTTTGCACGAATTCGCACAGACGATTTACCGCGTGTTTGGCGGTTTGATAATCAGATGCGCCCGGCAGCAAAAACTGCGCGCCGATGGAGGATAGCAAAATCAAATGCCCGCCACTGCGCCCGTCGGCGGCGCATTTTGCAGCGCTCTCCTGCAAATGTGGCAAGGTGTAACGGATCACATGATAGGCACCTTTGACGTTCACCTCCCAGTTCAGCCACCAACCTGCCGGGTCGGATTCACCAATTTTGACCCAAGGGCCCAGATAGCCAGCATTGGCGTCGGCCACATCAATACTGCCAAAGGCGGCCACACACGCCGCGACGGCCTTTTCAACCTGCGCAGCATCCGTGACATCGCAAACAGCATAGGCGCAAGCGGTGTCAGGATTGGCGGTTTGCACCTTTGCTTTGGTTTCTTTCAACGCCTCTTCGGACCGGGCGGTCAGGAAAACTGCCTTTGCCCCGGCGGCGGCAAAGGCGACCGCTGTTGCCTGACCGATCCCACGGGATGCGCCACTGATAAAGACAACCTTATCGGTGGCGCTCCCCTTCAGCGCGCCCTGCGGGTCAATCGCATCATACACATCATGTTGCGGTTTAAGATCTAGGAACTGATTTTCAATCGACGACATGGGACGCTCCTTTGCTTTGCCAAATGCCCGACGCACACCGGGGTGTGCGTCTGACAGACAGATAGCAGGCAGCGCGCGGGCAGACCTGTCACATCCTCTGCAAGATCTGCCCGATCCTCCAGATTGGGGTGTTTTTGGCTATGCCGTGATCCGGAAGCTGTTAGACATAAGATAGAGGAGAGCCCTAATGGAACTTGCCCAATTCCTAACCCTGACACAGCGATATTGCGGCCCTTATCGCGAAAAGCCCGAAAACCTGCCCGGTTTGTCGACCTATCGCCGCAGCAAAATCAGCGAGATAGAGGCATCGGTCTATCAACCGGTCATGTGCCTGATCCTTCAGGGAAGCAAAACAACCTCATCCGGCGCACAATCCGTAACACTGCGGCAAGGCGATGCGGTGCTGGTCAGCCATGACCTGCCGGTGACCTCTCGGATTACACAGGCGAGCACATCTGCACCCTATTGTGCGCTGATCCTGTCCCTTGATCTGGCGCTGCTGCGCAGCCTGCGCGAAGAGTTGGGCGATGGGTTGCCGCAAACCGATGCGGTGCGCGCGCTTTGTGCCGCACCCGCTGATCCCAACTGGCTTGCGCCATTGGCGCGCTATCTGGCGCTTGCGGACAATCCGCAGGATGCGCAGGTGCTGGGGCCGGCAACCTTGCGTGAAATTCACTACCGGCTGCTGCTGTCGCCCATCGGGGGGATGCTGCGTCGGTTGCTTTCGGTCGACAGCCATGCCAGCCGGGTCGCCAGAGCAATCTCACAAATCAGATCCGGTTTTCGCGATCCGCTTGCGGTGCCCGACCTCGCACGGGTGGCGGGGATGAGCCCGTCATCATTCTATGACCACTTCAAATCGGTCACTGGCACGACCCCGCTCCAGTATCAAAAAGACCTGCGTCTGATCGCAGCGCGCGCATTGCTGACCGATCAGGACCACTCCGTATCCGCGGCGGCCTTTGCCGTGGGCTACGAAAGTCCGACCCATTTCAGCCGCGACTACAGCAGAAAATTCGGACAAGCGCCAAGCCGTGATGCAAAGGCACAGCCCACTGACGGGCTGGTAATGAACGCCTGAGGCAAAGTTAACGTGCCGTTTACGTTTAGACCGCGCGCTGGGTTAAACCGCTGAAATCCAGCCCGTGGGTCCGACGCAAGTCCGACGTGAATCCGATACCGATTTCGGGCCAAAATAACCTTTGTTAACAAGGCGAATCAATTTGACCGCGCGGTGGATGTTGCCGCTGTCACCGAACGTTGCGTGGCCTATTCCAGCTCTTGCGCCAGAAATGCCTCAAACTGATCCAGATCGACCGCAGCCATCTGGCCAAAGGCCTGCATCCAGACCGATGCTTCGCGCAGGGCGTCCGGTTCAAGCTTGCACCATTTCACCCGCCCACGCTTTTCCTGACTGATTAGCCCGGCGGCGGTAAGTACGCCTAAATGCTTGGAAATCGCGGCCAGCGACATCTCAAACGGCTCTGCCACATCGGTGACAGCCATGTCGTCTTCCAGCAACATCGCAAGGATCGCCCGGCGGGTCGGGTCAGCAAGCGTGGCAAAGATGGTATCAAGCGATGTGGTCATGGCAGCGATTAAGAAGACACACCCTGAAACGTCAACCATTTGGTTGGTATTGGCACGTCGGGAGCGCTGGTTCAAAGTATCGGGTGATTTGCTGACTGGGACGGCCATGTGGCTGTCCCGCGCTAAATAGTAAACCGCGCAGTTGAATTTGAAATGGTGGCATTTGGGTGATATTTTGCGCCGGTAGCCGTGGGCGTATTTCTGTAATTATGTATACAAAACAGTCTTTTGAGACGACTTCGGCGCTGCTTGACTCTGTGCGGCCCCGCGCCTAGACCATGCCCAACCTTTCAAGGGGTCTGCTACCGATGTCTGACAGCAATGACGCTGATCGCCTCAAGGCGTTAGAAGCGAAGATTGCGCGGCTCAAAGAGCCAGAGGTCGTCAAGGACCACGCGGAAGAACACTATTCTCAGGCGCAGCTTGCCTGGCGGATGGTGATCGAGCTTGTGGCCGGTCTCGCGATTGGCTTTGGCATCGGATACGGGCTGGACACCCTTTTGGGAACGCTGCCCATCTTTCTGGTGCTGTTCATATTCTTTGGCCTTGCCGCTGGTATTCTTACCATGATGCGGTCCGCCAAAGAGGTGCAGTTGAAGCAGCAACGCGCTGCTGAAGAAAAGGATGAGACACGTGGCGACAGAGACTGACGCACATTCCGAAGGTGGCCTGGTATTCCATCCGCTGGATCAGTTTATCGTCAAACCATTGTTCGGGGACGGCCCTGTGCATTGGTACACGCTGACGAATGTGACCCTTTGGATGTTCATTGGTCTGGCCTGTATCGCGGCTGTGTTCGTGATGGGCAGCAAGGGCCGCGCGATTGTCCCAAGCCGGATGCAGTCGATTGGTGAGCTGATCTACGGTTTCATCTACAAGATGGTCGAAGATGTCACCGGTAAAGATGGGGTGAAATACTTCCCCTATATCATGACCCTGTTCGTGTTCATCCTGTTTGCCAACTACGTTGCCCTGCTGCCGATGTCTTATAGCCCGACGTCGATGATCGCGGTCACTGCGGTTCTTGGCTTTGGTGTGTTTATCGCGGTCACAGTGCTGGGTTTTGTCAAAAACGGCGCATCTTTTCTTGGTCTGTTCTGGATGTCGGATGCCCCTGCGATCCTGCGTCCGATCATCGCCGTGATCGAGGTGATTTCCTACTTCGTTCGCCCTGTCAGCCATTCTATTCGTCTGGCCGGTAACATCATGGCAGGTCACGCGGTTCTGAAAGTCTTTGCTGGCTTTGCAGCGCTGGTGTTGGTCAGCCCTGTTGCGATCCTAGGGATTGTCGCGATCTATGGTCTGGAGGTCCTTGTGGCCGGTATTCAGGCCTATGTTTTCACTATTCTGACATGTGTCTATCTGAAAGACGCATTGCACCCGCATCACTAATGACGGTGGGTGAAATCACCCATCCTATGTCTAACTTCCAAACGTAAGGAGAATACTCATGGAAGGCGAACTCGCACATATCGGCGCTGGTCTGGCTGCAATCGGTTCTGGTGCCGCTGCTATCGGTGTTGGCACCGTGGCTGGTAACTACCTGGCAGGCGCATTGCGCAACCCATCCGCTGCTGCATCGCAGACAGCAACGCTCTTCATCGGTCTGGCCTTCGCAGAAGCCCTGGGGATCTTTGCATTCCTCGTGTCGCTTCTGCTGATGTTCGCAGTCTAAGACAGCGACCCATTCCTTACGTCTTGGTGGTCGCATGACCTGCGGCCACCGGGTAAACATCAAGGTATTCGGGGGCCATCATGGCAACAGAAACAACTGAAGCCGCTATCGGTGCTTGTGTCGATGCAGGGGGTTCTGCCCTTGGCATGCCACAGCTTTGTGCGGATTGGATGCCCAACCAGATCTTTTGGTTGCTGGTAACCCTGGCTGCGATTTATTTCGTGATGTCGCGCATCGCGCTGCCACGTATTGGTGCGGTTTTGGCCGAACGGTCAGGCACGATCACCAATGATATTGCTGCGGCGGAAGAGCTGAAGCTCAAGGCGCAGGAGGCTGAAGCGGCCTATGAAAAGGCGCTGGTCGATGCCCGTGCGGAAGCAAACCGCATTGTCGCCGAAGCCAAAGCTGAAATTCAGGCAGAACTGGATGTCGAGCTGCAAAAAGCCGACGCCGAAATCGCTGCCAAGACGGCTGAAAGCGAAGCGGCCATTACTGAAATCCGCGACGGCGCTGTCAAAAGCGTCACCGCAGTCGCCAAGGACACTGCCAAGGAATTGGTGGCGGCTATGGGTGGCTCTGCTGATGCGAAAACCATCACCGCTGCGGTGAATGCACGGATGAAAGGGTAAGTCATGCGTTTGATGATCACATCACTGCTCGCCCTGAGCGCCAGCCCCGCATTCGCGGCAACCGGCCCGTTCTTTTCGCTGGGCAATACGGATTTCGTGGTTTCGATCGCGTTTCTGATCTTTATCGGCATCCTGCTTTACTACAAAGTGCCCGGCGTTGTTGGCGGTATGCTGGACAAGCGTGCGGATAGCATCCGTGCTGAGCTAAACGAAGCCAAGGCGCTGCGCGAAGAAGCACAGACACTGCTGGCCTCTTACGAGCGCAAGCAGAAAGAAGTGCAAGAGCAGGCGGACCGTATCGTCGCCTCGGCAAAGGAAGAGGCCACAAACGCCGCTGCCGCCGCCAAGGATGATATCGCAAAGTCCATCACCCGTCGCCTTGCGACCGCAGAAGAGCAGATTGCAAGCGCGCAAGCTGCTGCTGTCAAGGATGTGCGCGATCAGGCGATCGTTGTGGCCGTTGGTGCCGCAAAGGACGTGATGGCCAAGCAGATGGATGCGAAAGCTGCCGGTGCGCTGATCGACGAGTCTATCGCGACAGTGGCCGAGAAAATGCACTAACGCGTGGCCTGTGCCTTGATATTGATTGCGAAACCCGGTCGCCCTTGGCAGCCGGGTTTTTCTTTGGTTAAATGTCGGTTTTTCTGATGCACGGCCTGACCCGCGCCTTTCATGCGCTTGCCATCTATGTCGTGATTTTGGTGCTGGGGCTTGTTTACCTTTACCTGCCCGCTGACGGTACGCCGGACACTGCGCCGCTAATCACGCGTGGCTGGTGGATACAGGCGCTGCTGGCGCTGTTCAGCCTGTATTATGCCTGGCGTTATTTCGGTTGGACGGGTGCGGGGTTTGGTCGCTTCAAAATGGATGGAGTGATTTGGCTTTTCCCGGCTGTTTTTGTTCTTCTACTCTTGTTTATCCAACTGTCAGAGGAAGTGCGCGTCGACAGCCTGACCACAGAGCACTGGCGCATATTGGGGCTGATCGCGGTGACAACCTTTCTGATCGGCGTGTCGGAAGAGGTGATGTTTCGCGGTATTCTGCTGCGTGGCGCGCTGCAACGGATGGGCGTGCTGCCTGCGATGCTGCTGAGCGCGGCGGCGTTTTCGTTGTTGCATACGGTCAACCTGCTAGGCGGGCTGCCGTTCTGGGACCTGCTGAAGCAGCTGGGCTTTACCTTTCTTGTCGGGGTTTTCCTTGCCCCGCTGGCGCTGGTCATTGGCAATCTTTGGCCTCTGATCATCTGGCATTGGCTTTGGGATATGGCCATATTTTCAAGCACCTATATGAACGTGATACAGCCGCTCGCGTTGAGTGGTATTCTGGTGCAGGTGGTGATCGGTGGCTGGCTTTGGGGGAAAGTGCTGCGCGCCTATCCTGACGGGATGGCGCAGGCCAGTTAGCGCCCTGTTTCGCTTTCAAACCGCTTGCGCGCAAAGCTTTCGTTCCGATCCGCCTTTGTCTGCGCGGATAGGGACATTTGCACAAAATCCAGATGCGCGGCCACAGCGGCCCGTGCGCCTGCGGGGTCGCGCGCCTGAAGTGCGACGTTGATTGCCCGGTGCTGATCCAGCAGTGTTTCGCGCGTGGTCCGCTGCCGAAACATGACGGTGCGGTTGTAGAACACGCCTTCGCGCAGCAGGTCATACATGGACCGCATCATATGTAGCATGATGATGTTATGGCTGGCCTCGATGATGGACAGATGGAAATCGGCGTCCAGATGCGCCTCATCCGCGGGGTCGCGCTTTTGGTGGGCGGTTTCCATTTTTTGGAAGATGGCGTCGATGACCATCAGGTCGGTGTCACTGGCCAGACGTGCGGCGCGTTCTGCGGCCAGACCCTCCATATCACGGCGAAAGCTGATGTAGTCGGAGACGGCTTCATCATGGCTGGAAAAAAGTTTGACCAAAGCGGGCGCAAAAGCAGAGCCGAGCACATCGGCCACATAGACACCTGCACCGGCCTTGGAGGTCAGCAATCCGCGCGCTTGCAGGTCGGCCAATGCCTCGCGCAGGGAGGGACGGGAGACGCCCATGCGTTCGCTCAACTCGCGCTCTGACGGTAGGCGTTCGGCGGGGCGCAGGATGCCACGCAGGATCAACCCTTCGATCTGGCGGATCACGCCGTGCGACAGTTTTTCCTGTTGAACGGGTTCGAATGGCATGGGGCACCTCTTACGACTGGTCAGAATGTATGACCACAAAGGGGTGTTCACAATGAAAAAGGGCCGCCCTTGAAGGACGGCCCTGAGATATATGTGTGGTGAATCAGTTCGGGGTGATGATGATCTCAACCCGGCGGTTTGCCTGCTTGCCGCTTGCGGTCTGGTTTGACGCAACGGGCTGGTTTTCACCGGCACCAATAGAGCGGACACGGGTGGCAGAGACGCCACCGTTCAGCAGAACAGCAGATACAGCCTGCGCACGACGCTCGGAAAGATCCTGGTTGAATGCAGCAGCACCGTCACTGTCGGTGTGGCCGATAACGTTCACGGTGGTGTTTGGATATTTGTTCAGTGAGTTGGCAACGATGCGCAGTTCACGCTGGGATACAGAAGACACGGCAGTGCTGTTGGTTGCGAACAGCAGATCCTGCGACAAGACAACCTTCAGGTTGCTGCCGTTGTTGGACACGCCCACATCCTGACGCAGCTCGCGGCGCAGCTCTTCGGCCTGACGGTCAAGGTTGCTGCCGATTGCAGCACCTGCGCCTGCACCCAGTGCCGCACCAATCAGGGCAGATTGGTTGCGCTCACGGTTGGATTCATCACGGTTCGCGATGGCCCCGACAGCAGCACCAGCAGCAGCACCCAGCAACGCGCCCTGGCGTGCTTTTTGGTTCTCGTTTGGTCCGGCGGGATCACAGGCGGTGACGAAGGTCATCGAAGCTGCGGCCAGCACAAGTGGAAATTTTGTAAAGTTCATATTTATGTCCATTTGATACGGTGCGCATATGCGCGGTTTGGATGGGTCAGCGTATGCCCACTTTGTCGCTGATATCCAATAACGCATCAACCGCAGCCATGGTTCCGCCCAAAATTAGCCAATAGTTGCCGTTGCGTCCACGCGGGCCGCTTCCCAAGCCAGCATGGCCCGCTTCACCGGAAGCCCCCAATGGTATCCGCCAAGGGCCCCGGACTTGCGCAGTGCGCGGTGGCAGGGGATCAGCCAGCTTACCGGGTTGCGCCCGACTGCTGTGCCAACGGCCCGCACGGCGCGTGGGTTCCCAACGGCCTGTGCGATTTCCGAATATGTGGTCACATGCCCTGACGGAATGCTTAACAGCGCCTCCCACACCTTAAGCTGGAATGGCGCGCCAAGCATGTGCAGTTGCGTTTCGCCGGTCATGCCCAAGGCGGCCATCGCCCATGGTCGCAAGGATGCCGGGTCTTCGATATAGGTGGCCTGCGGCCAGCGCGATGTCATATCGGCCATGGTCGGTTCTGGTCCGGCCTCTGCTGCGAAGGCCAGCCCGCAGATGCCACGATCTGTCCCCATGACCAGCGCCGGGCCAAACGGGCTTTCGAACCAGCCCCAGTAGATGCGCAGGTCTGATCCGTCGCGGGCATAGTCGCCGGGGCTCATTGCCTCCCAGCGGACAAAAAGATCGTGCAGCCTGCCAGAGCCGGAAAGCCCGACAGCATGGGCCGTATCCAGCGTGGTGAATCGGTCGCGCAGCAGCGCCTTGGCATGGCCGAGCGTCAGATATTGCTGATACCGCTTCGGCGAGACGCCGACCCAACTGGAAAACAGCCGCTGGAAATGTGCCGGGCTCATCTTCATGTCGGCGGCCAGATCGGCCAGCGATAGGGGCTGGTCGCCTGCGGCATCAATTGCGGCAATCGCGCGCCGCATGATCTGATAGTGATATGTTTCTGTTTGTTCCATGACGGCTAAATTAGGCGCATGTGCCGTCTGGCGCGACCCGGAAATTGCGCATCTTTTACTTGCCCGCCTTTGCCCCTGCGGGCATACCGGGCGGAATGGTAAAACAGCTTGATTATCACACGATCCGCGAGATCTTTGAACGGTTCTACTTTGCTGAACCCGAACCGAAGGGCGAGCTGGAGCATGTGAATGTCTACACACTTGTCGTCGCTGTCGCCCTGTCCGCGCAGGCCACGGATGTGGGAGTGAACAAGGCGACGCGCAAACTGTTTCAGATTGCTGATACGCCACAGAAAATGCTTGATCTGGGGCTGGATGGGCTGACCGAACATATCAAGACTATCGGCCTGTTTCGCCAAAAAGCCAAGAACGTCATGAAGATGAGCCGGATCCTCGTCAACGACTATGAGGGCGAGGTCCCCAATTCCCGCGCCGCCCTGCAATCGCTGCCTGGTGTGGGCCGCAAGACGGCCAATGTGGTGCTGAACATGTGGTGGCGGATGCCCGCACAGGCGGTGGACACCCATATCTTGCGCTTTGGCAATCGCAGCGGAGTGGCTGTGGGCAAGGATGTGGTCGCCGTGGAACGTGCGATCGAAGATCACATTCCGGCGGATTATCAACTTCACGCTCATCACTGGATGATATTGCACGGCCGCTACGTGTGCGTCGCCCGTAAACCTAAATGCGCAGTCTGCCTGATCCGGGACCTGTGCCAATTCGAGGATAAGAATTTATGAGTAATTTCGATGTGATCGGTATCGGCAACGCAATTGTCGATGTGATCAGCCATGCCGAGGATACGTTTCTTGATCACATGGGGATCGAAAAGGGCATTATGCAACTGGTCGAACGTGACCGCGCAGAGGTGCTTTATGCCGCGATGAAGGATCGGACGGAAACGCCGGGTGGTTCTGTTGCGAATACCATCGCCGGGCTGGGCAGTCTGGGCTTATCCACGGCCTTCATCGGCAAGGTGAAAGATGATGCCCTGGGCCGGTTCTATGCCAAGGGAATGGAAGAGTCGGGTACAGCCTTTCCAAACCCGCCGGTTGCTGCGGCCGAGGCGCCGACCTCGCGTTCGATGATCTTTGTGTCTCCGGATGGCGAACGGTCGATGAACACTTATCTGGGCGCAGGTGCCGATCTGGGGCAGGCGGATGTGTCACATGATCTGTTTACAGACAGCAAGATCCTGTTCCTCGAAGGATATTTGTTTGACAAGCCGGATGGCAAAACAGCCTTTGCCGAGGCTGCCCGCCAGATGAAAGCAGCAGGCGGTCGCGCCGGTATTACCCTGTCCGATCCGTTCTGCGCCGAGCGGCACCGCGCGGATTTCCAGCGCCTGATCAAGGAAGAGATGGATTTTGTCCTTGGTAACGCGGCGGAATGGACGACGCTTTATGAAACAGATGATCTGGCGGCTGCGCTCGATCTGGCCGCAGCTCATTGCGAAACGGTGGTCTGCACCTGTTCGGGCGATCCGGTGATCCTGCGCCGCGGCGCAGAGCAGGTTTCGGTGCCGGTGCAAATGGTTGTGCCGGTGGATGCGACCGGGGCAGGGGATCAGTTCGCGACCGGGTTTCTGTATGGGTATGCCAGTGGTAAATCGTTGGACGTCAGCGGGCGCATGGGCGTTATCGCGGCGTCAGAGGTGATCAGCCATGTGGGCCCCCGCCCGAAGGCAGACCTCAAGACGCTGTTTGCGGATGCCGGACTGATCTGAGCCAGAGTGCATCAAGCGCGTCGATGGCGGCCGGGTCAAACCGGTCTTGCTCTTTCCAGTATTTACCAGAAGGCACGCGGTAACCCAGCGTGTCTTCTTGCGCCAAAGCGTCCCGCTCTATGGTTTCGTCATGGGGCTGCGGTATTGCGTTCAAGGCCTGTTCCGGCATGCTGCGCGGAAACACAAGGCGGCTTTGATCAGTGGACAAGTTCACCATCGCGCAGGTTTGCCGGGCGGCTATCACCATCAACCGCGCTGATTTCGCTTCGAGCGAGCGCAGGGTGATATCCTCGCGCAGCGGATCGGCGGTGCCTGTGCCATAGAAATGGGTTTGGGTTGTCGCCGGATAGATCATGTCACAGCCCAGCATCGCAATAACACGCGGCTGCAAGGTTCCCAGTGCCCAATAGGCGGCGGTAAAGGCCATGGTCCCGCCCGCATAGACAAAGCCGCCATAGCTGTTTTGCACCGGGACATAGGTATCGGAGCGGATAATCCGCTGTCCGGCGTTCAGCGTGACAGGGTGCCGGTCAGCGGGAAAATCGTCGGGATGGATCAGATCATCCCAATCCGGGCGCACGGCCCAAGCGTTATTGATCACCACGATGCGATCAAAATAGCGGCGCGGCCAGTCGCGGCAGGTCAGTACATTCGGCCCGCTACCCAGAATCAGCACTGAGGTCATTGTTGAAATCTCACGTTGTTGGCGAACAACCTAGCGGTATGTGTCGCCGCTGCCACCCCGCAGGCTGATTAATAGCACAGACACTTTCGGCCTCCCTTAGCGGGCCAGCGCAACCTCGTGCAGCGTATCCGACCAGCCATGCAGATTGCAGCTGGTCCGGATGAAAACAGCGCTCGCCCCTTCCGGGATCGTGACCCCGCTAAGCGACCGGGTGAAGGGCTGCTCGAACTGGTGGGGGTGGTGCAGCTTGCGATAGCCGAGACTGTTGCCGTCTGCGTCCAGCACCTCCCACCCGTCGGCATAGTGGTCCCAGCCGGTATCGGGATGTGACAGGGTCACACTGACGCTGTTGCCACTGATGGTTACATTTTCGACGATGGGCTCATCCGCAAACACGGGCGCGGCGAGAAATACAGATAACATAAGATACTTCATGTATCGCTTTCTATCAGAAGCTGCCGCGTGAACGAGGCAAATTCTCGTGACCAGACCAGCCAGACCACCATCAGCGTCGCGATGATCAAGGGCCATGGACCCAAAAGCCAGGCCAAACCGCCAAGCGCGAAATACATGCCGCGCAGGCCCCGGTTGAAATTGATCGCGGCGCGGATATTCAGTTCGCCTGCTTTAGCAGCGAGTGGATAGGCGCGCGGATCGGCCGGATCGCCGGGGACGGCAGCCATCAGAACCGCGCAATAGCCGAAGACCCGGTTGGACCAGACAAATTTGAGGAACGCATGGGTCAGGAAAAGCGCGACCAGCCCCAGTTTCAACTGCCAGATCAGGACCGGGACCTGTACCTCTGTCACCTCTGCCGCGACACCTTGCAGGGGGGCGGTATTTCCCACAAGCGCCAGCACGCCACCGATGGCAAACAGGCAGGTGGAGGCGAAAAAAGAGGTGCCCTGGCGCAGGCTACCCAGAATTTGGCTGTCAAAGATGCGCGGATCACGTGCGACAAAGACTTTCATCCAAGCGCGTCGGTGTTGCGCCATCAGGATGGTCACTGATGGGTGTTTGCTGCCGGGATGTTCGATCCACCAGCCAATCCCGAACCACCAAAAGACAATAAAACCGGCAGCGCACCAGTCCAGCGCTGTCAGCAGGGTGACATGATCCAATAAATCCATGGCTCTTGTCTATCGCGGGTGGAACGGACTTGCTATATCTTGAAATTGGTAATAGTTTTTTACCAAAGGAGCCGATCAATGGATATGCCAGCCCCGAATGCCAGCATTCTGTCGCGTAAGGATCAGATCGTCGCCCGGCTGCGGGCGGTGTTGCCTGCGACCTCTGTAATCTCTGACATTGTTGAGGCGCGCGCTTATGAATGCGACGCGCTGACCGCTTATAAATGTCCGCCGCTTTGTGCCGTGTTACCGGTGAGCACGGCTGAAGTGTCCGCTGTGCTAAAGATATGCCATGAGATGGGCGTGCCGGTCGTCCCGCGCGGATCGGGCACATCGCTCGCAGGGGGGGCGCTGCCGACGGCCGATTGCGTTATTCTGGGCGTGGCGCGGATGAACGGGGTGATTGAGACAAATTACGACGATCGCTATATTCGCGTGCAGACAGGCCGCACCAACCTGTCCGTCACAGGTGCCGTGGAACCGAATGGGTTCTTTTATGCTCCCGATCCGTCCAGTCAGTTGGCCTGCGCCATTGCAGGCAATATCGCGATGAATTCCGGCGGGGCGCATTGCCTGAAATACGGGGTGACGACCAATAATCTGATGGGTGTCACCATGGTGATGATGGATGGCACGGTGGTCGAAATCGGTGGCGCGCATCTGGATGCGGGCGGGCTTGATCTGCTGGGGCTGATCTGTGGGTCCGAAGGGCAGCTGGGTGTTGTGACCGAAGCGACCCTGCGCATCCTGCATAAACCCGAAGGCGCCCGCCCGGTGCTGATGGGCTATGATAATAATGAAACAGCCGGTCAGGTCGTCAGCGATATCATCAAGGCTGGCATTCTGCCGGTGGCCATCGAGTTCATGGACCGCCCTTGCATTGAGGCGACGGAAGCTTTTGCCAAGGCGGGCTATCCGATGTGTGAAGCGTTGCTGATTGTCGAAGTCGAAGGATCGCCGCAAGAGATCGACGACCAATTGGCGCGGATTATGGAGATCGCGGGCCGTCACAATCCGGTTGAGCTGCGCGAGGCAAAAGATGCCGATGAGGCGGGCCGTATTTGGCTGGGCCGTAAGTCGGCCTTTGGTGCCATGGGGCAGATCAATGATTACATGTGTCTGGATGGCACGATCCCTGTGACCGCATTGCCTTTTGTTCTGAAACGCATCGGAGAGATGTCGGACCAGTTTGGCCTGAAGGTCGGCAATGTGTTCCACGCAGGCGACGGCAATATGCATCCGCTAATCCTGTTTGATGCCAACAAGCCCGGCGATCTGGAACTATGCGAAAGGTTTGGCGCCGAGATATTGAAGCTATGTGTCGAGGTTGGCGGTTGCCTGACTGGCGAACATGGCGTGGGCATCGAAAAACGGGATCTGATGCATGTGCAATATGATCCCGCCGATTTGGAAGCACAGATGGCGGTGAAAGATGTATTCGATCCGCAATGGCTGCTGAACCCGGCCAAGGTGTTTCCCCTCGGCAGTTCGGGGGATCGTCGTGCCGCATAGGGGCTTTGCCCCTCGGGCTGCGCCCTCACCCCAGGATATTTTTGGCCAAAAGAAGATGCGATGACCCCGAAAAGTGAACAGGAACTGGCAGAGATCATTGCTGGCAGTGATGGCCCGTTGCGGATCATGGGCGGCGGCACGCGCCCGATTGGCCGGGTGGAGGCTGCGCCGCTGTCGACCGGCGGGATGTCGGGTATCACGCTTTATGAGCCCGGTGCGCTGACGCTTGTGGCGCAGGCCGGAACGCCAGTGGCCGAGATCACGGCGGCCTTGGCTGCCGAAAACCAGCGGCTGGCGTTTGAGCCGATGGATCACCGCCCGTTGCTGGGGACCGTCGGTGAACCGACGATTGGTGGCGTCATCGCCGCGAATGTGTCGGGCCCCCGTCGGATTGCCGTCGGCGCGGCGCGTGATTTTGCGCTGGGTGTGCGCTTTGTCGATGGGGCAGGGCGTATTATCAAGAACGGCGGTCGCGTGATGAAGAATGTGACCGGCTATGATCTGGTTAAACTGATGGCGGGGTCTTACGGCACGCTGGGCGTGCTGACCGAAGTGGCGTTGAAAGTGCTGCCGGATGTGGAGGCGGCGACGAGTTTGGTTTTAGATGGGCTAGATGACACCACCGCAATTCAGGCGATGTCGGCGGCGTTGGGATCACCATACGAGGTGAGTGGGGTGGCCCATGATCCGCAGGCGGGCAAAACACGATTTCGTCTGGAAGGGTTTGCCAGCTCGGTTGCCTATCGGGCTGCGGCGCTGGGCAAGGCATTGGCACGCTTTGGTACTGCGGTGGAGGCGGACACTGATTGGGCCGCGATCCGCGATGTGACCGCATTCGCGAGGCAGGCAGGGGATGTCTGGCGGATTTCGACCAAGCCCTCTGAGGCGGCCGCGCTGGTTGCGCGCATCGGCGCGGATGCCGTGCAGTATGACTGGGGCGGCGGGTTGATCTGGGTATTGATGCCGGGAGGGGCTGACCTGCGGGCACTTTTGGGTGCGTTTGACGGCCATGCCACGTTGATCCGGGGCGCAGTCGATACACCAAGCTTTCAACCCGAACCTGCACCACTGGCGGCCATCAGCGCAGGCCTGCGCGCGAAGTTTGATCCGCGCGGTATATTGAACCTTGGGATGATGACCTGATGCAGACCACTTTCACGCCTGACCAATTGCAGGACCCCGGCACGGCGCGGGCTAACGATATTCTGCGCGCCTGTGTGCATTGCGGCTTTTGCACCGCGACTTGCCCGACTTATCAGGTATTGGGCGACGAGTTGGATAGCCCGCGCGGCCGGATTTATCTGATCAAGGACATGTTGGAAAATGAGCGGGTGCCGGATGAGAAAACGGTCAAGCACATTGACCGCTGCCTGTCTTGCCTGGCCTGCATGACAACCTGCCCGTCCGGGGTGCATTACATGCATCTGGTTGATCATGCCCGCGCCTATATTGAGGAACATTATGACCGCCCGTGGTCAGACCGCGCACTGCGTTGGTTACTGGCGCGCATCCTGCCTTATCCGATGCGGTTTCGTGTGGCGCTCTTGGGGGCCAAGATCGCGCGCCCTTTTGCGCGGTTTGTGCCGGATGCCCGCTTGCGCGCAATGTTGGACATGGCCCCGAAACATATCCCACCGGTCAGCCGCAATGATGATCCGCAGACCTTTCCTGCCGCAGGTAAAAAGATGCGTGTCGCCCTGATGACCGGCTGTGCCCAGCGGGCGCTGAACACGGATATCAATGATGCGACGATCCGCCTGCTGACACGGCTGGGGGCAGAGGTTGTGGTGGCCGAAGGTGCTGGTTGTTGCGGTGCCTTGACCCATCACATGGGTAAGGAACGCGAAAGCCACGCGGCGGCTGCGCAGAATATCCGGGCTTGGGTGGCCGAGATGGATCTGGGGCTGGATGCCATCGTGATCAACACCTCTGGCTGCGGGACAACGGTCAAGGATTACGGGCATATGTTCCGCAATGACCCGCTCGCCGCAGAGGCAGCACAGGTGTCGGCCATCGCGAAAGATGTTAGCGAAGTGCTGATGGAGCTGCTGCCCGCAGATGCACCGCACTTGCAGCGCAATGTCGCAAAGACAGCCATCGCCGGAACGGATGCTGCGATATCGCCAACTCAGCCGACAAAGATAGGGGAGGGCGCGCTGCGGGTTGCCTACCATGCCGCCTGCTCTTTGCAGCATGGGCAGCAGATCAAGACCTATCCCAAAGAGCTATTGCAGCGCGCCGGGTTTACGGTGCTGGAACCCGCTGACAGCCACCTGTGCTGTGGATCGGCGGGCACCTATAACCTGATGCAGCCAGAGATTTCGGGGCAATTGAAGGCGCGCAAACTGCAAACACTGGAAGCTCTGACGCCGGATATTATCGCGGCGGGCAATATCGGCTGCATGATGCAGATCGGCGGTGGAACGGATGTTCCGGTGGTGCATACGGTCGAACTGTTGGACTGGGCGACAGGCGGACCACAGCCGCCTGCGTTGACGCAGGCAGGAAAGCGCCACCCCCAGGTTCCTATGCTGCGCTGACGCCATATTCCTGCCCCAACTGTCCCCCATCTTGGGTCAAACACTAGGACAAATGATGCGGTATCGTCTGATAGCAGCGCTGCTGGCGCTGGGGCACAGCGGCGCGATTGCGCAGGAAGAAACAGGGCTCGTCACGCTCCAGACCCGGCAAGAAAGCCGCGGGTGGGAGGCAGTCGGGCGACTGGATATACGGGGCAAAGGATTTTGTACCGCGTCACTGATCCGGGACCGGCTGATCCTGACCGCCGCACATTGTCTTTTTGATTCTGATGGCAGTCTGATTGGCGCGGATCGTTTCGAATTTCGCGCCGGGCTGCGTGACGGGCGGGCACAGGCCACGCGCATGATCAACCGCGCGGTTGCCCATCCCGACTACACCCATAACGGCGATGCCAGTAACCCCAGCGACGTGGCCGTCGATATCGCAGTGCTGGAACTGGACCGCCCGATCCGGATGTCCCGGATTCGACCTTATCTGATCGCTGATCGCCCGCTGACCGGTGATCAGGTCGGTGTCGTGTCTTACGGGCGTGGGCGTGAAGATGCGCCAAGCCTACAGCAAGTGTGCAGCGTGATGGGGCGGCAGACCGGCGTGATCGTGATGACATGCGACGTGGAATATGGCTCTAGCGGGTCGCCGGTGTTCATGATCCGGGATGGCGAAACGCGCATTGCCTCTGTTGTGTCGGCCATGGCGCAGGTTGGCGGGCGCAAAGTATCCTTGGGCACTTCACTGGCCGGGCCGTTGAACGCCTTGCTGACGCGGTTCGCGACGCTTGGCCCGTCGCGCCCCGGTGGCACCCAGCGGCTGATGGGCACGGCAGAGCGTAATGACACAGGCGCCAAATTCGTCAGTCCGAATTAGGGTCTTGAAACTGCAAATCGTCTTTCCCAGATAAAGTGTATCGGGACGCCAGATTGGGTCCTGATTTCACAACGCTCGTCCCTGATGGGAGGGCGGAAACACTGTTATCGCTTGATGAAGGATGACCTGAAATGCGTAGTTTTGACCTGACCCCCCTGTATCGTGCCACCGTTGGCTTTGACCAAGTTGCTGATCTGATGGATCGCGCTTTGGCCAGCGATGTTGGCCAGAATACATACCCCCCCTATAATATCGAAAAGACCGACGATGACGCTTGGCGCATTTCGATTGCCGTTGCAGGTTTTGGCGATGATGATCTCGCTATCGAGGTGAAGGACCGCGCGCTGCACGTGACGGCGCGAAAGGCGGAAGACGATCAAGAGCGCAAGTTCCTGCATCGTGGCATCGCCACCCGCGCGTTCGAGCGTCGTTTCCATCTGGCTGACCATGTGCAGGTGACCGGTGCCAGCCATGAAAACGGCATGCTGCATATCGACTTGGTGCGTGAAGTGCCCGAGGCGCTGAAACCCCGCCGGATTGCGATCAATTCAAATGGTGCACGCCAAGCGAATTTGGTCGAGGCGAAATCGGTCAACTAAAGCGTTATGCGAAAAGCCTGAATCTGTTAACGTTGCCTGAATTCATAGATTTGGGCGCGTTAGCAGAAAGGTCATGTGTCAGGTATTTCGTCAAACGCTATAAGCCCGCTGTCGTGGGCACTAAAATTCCGTTGTGGAGAAAGGGCTGCCGTGTTGTTCAGACGCGGCAGCCCTTTTGTTTTCTCTGGTGCTGACCTCATCGCCAGCCGGCTCGCAGGGATCAGTGGGCTTGCGCCCAATTCGCCCCCCGGCCTGCGTCAACAGCAAGTTTGACGTCAAGCTTCACAGCCGGGTCACTGGCGTTTTCCATCACCGCACGCGCAGCATCAGTAAGCGCATCTGCGGCGCTTTCCTCAACCTCGAAAATCAATTCATCATGCACCTGCAAAAGCATCTTTGCAGGGATGTCGGCGATAGCCTCGGGCATGCGGATCATTGCGCGGCGGATCACATCAGCCGCTGTCCCTTGGATCGGCGCATTGATCGCGGCGCGTTTGGCGAACCCTGCATGCGGGCCCTTTGCGTTGATTTCCGGCGTGTTGATCCTGCGACCGAACAGCGTTTGCACGTAACCTGTCTCTTTCGCAAAGGCGACGGTGTCGTCCATATATTTGCGGATCCCGGGGAAACGCTCAAAATAGCGGTCGATGAATCCCTGCGCTTCAGAGCGCGGAATACGCAGGTTTCGCGCAAGGCCAAAGCCTGAAATGCCGTAAATGACGCCAAAGTTGATCGCTTTGGCCTGCCGCCGAATGTCGGGTGTCATTTCGTCCAATGGCACGTCGAACATCTCGGACGCGGTCATGGCGTGGATGTCCAGACCGTCGGTAAAGGCCTGCTTGAGCGCGTCAATCTCTGCGATATGGGCCAGGATGCGCAGCTCAATCTGTGAATAGTCGAGGCTGACAATCACCTTGCCCGGCTCTGCGATAAACGCCTCGCGGATGCGGCGGCCTTCTTCGCTGCGCACGGGAATATTCTGCAAGTTCGGATCGGTGGAGGCAAGCCGCCCGGTGTTCGCCCCGGCGATGGAATAAGACGTGTGCACCCGCCCCGTTTCGGCATTGATATGTTCCTGCAACGCATCCGTGTAGGTCGATTTCAGCTTGCTCAGCTGCCGCCAATCCAGAATGCGGCGCGGCAGATCGTGAAGCGTAGCGAGATCTTCCAGCACATCAGCACCGGTGGAATAGGCACCGGTTTTGCCTTTGGACGGCATCTTGCCATCGGGCAGGGTCAGGCTCATTTCGTCGAACATGACCTCGCCCAATTGCTTGGGCGATCCCACGTTAAACTTGCGTCCAGCCATTTCCTGAATTTCGTCTTCCAGTCCCGCCATTTTCTGGGCAAAGGCGTTGGACATCCGGCTAAGCGTGTCGCGGTCAACCTTGATCCCTGACATCTCCATCTGGGCAAGCACGGGGACCAGCGGGCGTTCCAGCGTTTCGTATACTGTGGTGACCCGTTTTTGATGCAGCTGCGGTTTGAACTGCTGCCAAAGCCGCAGGGTGATATCCGCATCTTCGGCTGCGTATTTCACGGCGTCGTCAATTGGCACACGGTCAAAGGTGATCGCGGATTTGCCGGTCCCCAGCAGTGGTTTGATCGGAATTGGGGTATGCCCCAGATAGCGTTCCGACAGAACATCCATGCCGTGATTATGCACGCCCGCATGCATCGCGTAGGACATCAGCATCGTGTCGTCGATCGGGGCGACGGTGATCCCCAGCCGGGCAAAAATCTTGGCATCATACTTCATATTCTGCCCGATCTTGAGGATCGCATCGCTTTGCAGCACAGGGGTCAGCATTTCAAGGCAGCGGTTGAAATCCATCTGCCCTTCGGCGGCATCATCTGACCCAAACAGATCATCCGACGCAGCCGCCTTGTGCGCCAACGGGATATAGCAGGCCTGACCGGCTTCGACCGAAAGCGAAATGCCCACAAGTTCTGCCGTCATTTCGTTCAGGGCGGTGGTTTCGGTGTCCACCGCCACATAGCCACGCTCTAGAATGCGATCAATCCAGACCTGAAGCGCGGCCTCATCGCGGACGCATTCATAGGCATCCGGGTCGAAACCTGCGACCTCAGGCGCGGCTGCGGTCGCGGCGGGGGCGCTTGCTGCCTCGATCACCGGGGCTTCTGCGCCCAGCTTGTCTGCGATCCGCTTCGTCACGGTGCGGAATTCCATTTCCGCTAGAAAACCCAACAACGTGTCGGTATCCGGTTCTTTCACCTCAAGATCATCAAGGGTGAAGCCAAGTGTCATTTCGCAATCCAATTGCACCAGCTTTTTGGACAGCTCAATCTGATCGCGCTTATCGATCAGGGTCTGGCGGCGCTTGGGTTGTTTGATTTCCGCGGCGCGGTCCAGCAGGCTTTCCAGATCACCAAATTCGTTTATCAGCAGGGCGGCTGTCTTGATCCCGATCCCCGGCGCGCCGGGAACATTATCAACACTGTCACCAGCCAAGGCTTGCACATCAACAACGCGCTCCGGCGGCACGCCGAACTTTTCCATCACCCCGTCGCGGTCAATGCGCTTGTTTTTCATCGGGTCGAGCATTTCAACACCGTCACCGACAAGCTGCATCAGATCTTTGTCTGACGACACGATGGTCACACGGCCCCCCGCATCGCGCGCCTGATGGGACAGGGTGGCGATGATATCATCCGCCTCGAACCCTTCGACTTCTTCGCATGCGATGTTGAACGCCTTGGTGGCTGTGCGCGTCAGCGGGATTTGCGGGCGCAGATCCTCTGGCATGGCCTCGCGGTTGGCCTTGTATTGGTCATACATGTCGTTGCGAAACGTATGGCTGCCCTTATCAAAGATCACGGCAACATGCGTCGCCGCATCGGGGCCGGAATTCCCTTCGACATAGCGCTGCAACATGTTCACAAAGCCGCTGACGGCACCCACCGGCAATCCGTCAGATTTCCGTGTCAGGGGTGGCAGCGCGTGATAGGCCCGAAAAATAAAGGCGGACCCGTCGATCAGGTGCAGATGACAGCCTTTGCCGAATGTGCTGGTCATGGCGGGTCTCCCTTGTGTGTGTTCACCCAAGGTTCTGCCATGATCCGGCGGGGGCTGCCAGATCAGACTTTGCCTTCGAACGCCTTGTGGATCAGTTTGGCGTCACAATAGGGACATTCGACAAAGCCGATGTCGCGCGGAATTTGCAGCCAGACGCGCGGATGGCCAAGGGCCGCCTCGCCACCGTCACAGGCCACGCGCCACTCATCAACGATACGGGTTTCCGGGGCGGGAGTTGTCATGCACCATCCTGTCTGCTTGCCGCGGGGCGTCGCCCGCCTTAGATCGGTCCTACATACCGCAGCCGTGGCAAAGGGAAAAGAGCATCATGTCCGACAACGCCATTGAAATCGCAGGCCTGAAAAAGACCTATGCCGCCACAGGCAAAAGCCCGGCCAAAGATGCGTTGAAAGGCGTCGATCTGGCGATCCCGCGCGGGTCGATCTTTGGCCTGCTGGGGCCGAACGGGGCGGGGAAATCGACGCTGATTAATATTTTGGCCGGTCTGGTGGTCAAATCCGCAGGCAGCGTCAAGATCTGGGGCTTCGATCAGGATGAAAACCCGCGCCAGTCCCGCGCCGCAATCGGCGTCATGCCGCAAGAACCGCATCTGGATCCGTTCTTTACCCCGGCGCAATCGCTTGACGTGCAGGCAGGTCTTTATGGGGTGCCAAAGGCGCAGCGGCGGACGGCGGAAATCCTTGACCTGATCGGGCTGACCGACAAGGCAGACGCCTATGCGCGGTCACTTTCCGGCGGGATGCGCCGCCGGATGCTGCTGGGTAAGGCGCTGGTGCATTCCCCGCAGATCCTTGTGCTGGATGAGCCCACGGCAGGCGTCGATATCGAGTTGCGCAACATGCTCTGGCAGAATGTGCGCAAGCTGAATGATGAAGGGATGACGATCATCCTGACGACACACTACCTCGAAGAGGCGGAACAGATGTGCGACGATATCGCGATCATCAACCATGGTGAGGTGATTATCCGCGACAGCACAGCCAACCTTCTGGGGCGGCTCGACAGCAAGACGCTGGTGATCACGCCCGAACAGGCGGCAGAGCTGCCCACGCTGCCCGAAGCGATCACCGGGCAAAAGCTGGCCGACGGTACGCTGACCTTTACCTATCGCAGCAGCGACACGCCGGCCGATGCGATTCTGTCACTGGTGCGCGAGGCAGGGATCAGCATCCGCGATGTAAAAACACGCGAGGCTGATCTGGAGGATGTGTTCCTGTCGCTGACGTCGAGCCAAAGCTGACATTCTCGCTTGTCTCGGGGCTTTCAGACGCGACCAGCACGTAATGCGATTGCTGGTCGTTTCATCGGACGGGGCGTACCACTCTCTGCATTGGTACTTAGGGCCGAATAGCCAGAAAAATTCGATTATTGTTCGGCAATGCGGACTTTCCAGTCATTCACTGCACCGACCGAAATCGTAGCGAACGGCCCAAAGCAACAGAATGCTAAACTTCGGGCGACCGACACTATCGAGCCCGCCTCAATGCACTGCGAACTGCCGCCTTAGTACTCTTTCTGAGACTGCGTACTGCTGCCTTAATCCTCTTTCTGAGCCTGCTGAATTTGTTCCGCCGCAACTGCTTAGAAAGTATTCTATCGAAATCATCGTGTCCGGCCAGTTGGCAAGCGCGTTGAATGTCTCGCCAGAAATCCCACGTATAATGGTTCTTCTTCTGCCATGGCAGTTGCAGCTTTTGTAGGCTCTGCGGAGTGAGTGGCTGATCGAACATTTTGCATTCATCTAAGCAATTGCACAACATTAGCTGCATCTGAGTACGCAGGCACTTCTCGCATCTCCCGCAGTTATATGCACCTTCGGGATTCAAATAGCAGACCCGTAAGTTCTGCAGCAACTCAGGTGCATAGCCAGCAATCGTCTCAATCTTTTCAATGCGGCTAGCCCGGCAAGAAAAATGTCGTACCGTTTGGCGACCACAAGACCACATCGGGTCTACAAGGGGGGAACTGGCATGGGGGATAATGTCAGTATACTTGGCATACGACCCGATCAGCGCAGTGCCAACAATCGGCGAAAAACATTTCGCAATGCCGCCCAGGATCGGGCCAAAACCGAGTTGCTCCCATGGAGCAAACTTATCGTGAATATCCCGAGCGTTAGTACGAATATCGACGTAGCACATGCCCTCAGACCATGCCTCAGGATCTGAAAGTAACGACTTTGTTTGATGCCATAGAGCATCGTCCGACAATTTAATGTCCATGCCTTGGATCAACCAAAGATCCGTGACGCTCAAAATCCCGTATTGTTTTTGAAGGCGCTTATGTTCAGCGATGTTATAAAGAGAGTCGACGCCACCTGAATAAAATGAACCTACTCTTTGCGTCTCGGACTTCGGCCGATGATAGGTCACTGTCTCTAACTGTATCACGTCGCATATATCAGGGAAGTCAGTCTTATAAATTTCCATCGCCTCAAGAATATTGATTAGTAAAGACTGGCAAATTGGATCGCCTATAACCAGACGTTCTTTCAACGACATTGCTACTGACAAGCAAATTAACGCAAATGGTCCACCGTCTGGTTTGTCAGGGACGAAATAGTCGGCTGGCCAGTCAATCCAAAGTTCTTGTTGAGCGGTGCCAGTCGCTGTAAAAACACGGCCAGGCGTCTCAAGCTCAACCATTGCCGCGATACGGCAGCGCCCGTCGAAATTGGTGATTTTTGATGGTTGAATAATCAATTAGGCTCTTTCCGTTTATTGCCTGCTGCTCACAGCGAGGCGAAATTGATCGACGTCGGTCACGTGTATATCGAAATAGCAGTTAGGCTACGTGGTCAATTACGTGAATTTATGTTATAGTTCTGCCAAAGAACAATATAGTGAATGTTAGACACCTCACATCCCACAATGAAGATACGGATTTGGTTTCATAACGTCCAAGAGAGTCTCACCATCATGCATAACGGAGAGGTGTGGCGCATTCCAGTCATCGTTGATGCGTGTGAAAGTTGGCATCTTATTCCAGAGGTTTTGTGTAATCATTCTCCAATACTATCAGCAGACCTTTGCGCAATTCGTAGTATCGGTCACTCAGGGCTCAAATCGGACATTTGGCTTTTTGATGACCTCGGACCTTGGCGCCCTGTATCAGTGCTGAAGTTCAATGAGCCACATCCACCGGAACCCATCTACGCCTGCAGCATCCGCCCCAGCTGCTTTCCACCGATAATGTGCATGTGATAATGCGGCACATCCTGCACGCCGTGGCTGCGGGTGTTGCAGATGGCGCGGAAGCCGTCGCTGACATCTGTGATCCGGCAAACCTCGGCCACCGCCTGCATAAAGCCCGCCTGTTCGGCGGCGGATGCGTCGCGGGCAAAGTGATCAAGGCTGACATAGGCCCCCTTGGGGATCACCAGCACATGCACCGGGGCCTGTGGCTGGATGTCATGGAAGGCCAGCGCGTGGTCGTTTTCATAGACGGTGTTATTGGGGATCTCGCCGCGCAGGATCTTGGCAAAGATGTTCTGGTCGTCGTATTCAAACTGCATCTGGTTCCTCAATCGACAAAAAGATGGGGGGTTTCGGCCAATGTGCGGGCGACATCCGCATTCACGCTGAGAAACGCGGCAAGTGCTGCGGCGTTTTCGTCAGTCCCGGCGGTTTCACGCATCATGCTGGTATGTGTAAACCCGGCGTCGCGGATCGCATCACGTTCATAGATCATATCGTGGCGGATTGTTGGCAGTAGCCGCGACAAGGTGGCGTCGTTGGTCTGTTCCCCCGCCAGACCTACACGTCGCGCATGGCCGATAAGGTAGTCATCGTCAAAGCGGCATTCGATATCCAGAAGCCGGACCGTCGCCCGGTCTGCGTGGAAATCATACATCAGATCAAGACTAGAGGTATCAAGGCAGATCACCAGCCGGTCGCTTTCGTAGTGATCAAACAGCAACCGCAGCATGGCCCGGCGGTGGCGGCCACGCTTTTGTTGCGTGGTTTCGATGCCGCCTAAATCGGGCAGTAGCGTATCCTCTTCGTTGAAAAGATATTCTACAGCCGGGATATTAGTGTGGTGCTGGATCGCCTCAATCAGGCGTTTGGCGACATGCCATTTCTTGCAGGCAATAATCAATAACTCGCGATGGCGGCCCAGCGAGGTGTCGTTTTCCCAAAAGCGCGGCGCAAAACGGCGTCCGATCCGCCCGCGGCCGGTCAGGAATTTGAACAGGTTGCGCCCTTCGTTCGAGATCGTGAAGTCCATACGTTCGCTGGCGTAGAGATCACCAAGCTGTGCTTTGAGGTCATGCGCTTCGGCGCTGATCTTGCGCGCGAACAAACCGTCCTGACCCAGAAGCAGACTGTGGTGGTCATTGTAGAATGTCACCGGCATGCCGTAATCAGAGAACATCAGGAAAGTCAGCGTGCGGCTTTCAATCTCGCGCCCCGGCACCAGATGACGGGTCAGCGTCTGAAAAAATGTCTCATCCGGTATCCAGGTCGTGCGGAAAAAACGCATCACGTCGCGGCGCGTGCGGATGAATTCGAGCATCATTTCGATGGTGCGACGACGCAGGCACCACCACTGGCTGCCTATCATGATTTGCATGTCGGCGGGCACTTTGCGGGTCAGCCCAAGTTTGCGTTGCAGCTGGAAACTGCCGTAAAAACGCCGCGACTGCGTGCGTTCGTTGAAGAAATGGCGGTAGATCAGCCGCTCTTCCTTGAAGCCTGTCTTGATCCAGTCGCTTTCGAAAAAGTCGAAGCTTTCGATGAAGTCGCAATCATGTTGATCAAGGAAGTGATGTGCGTAGCCCGCCGATTTGATCGGCATGCAATCGCCCGACACCATGTAGAAATGGCTGGCGCGGGGGAAGGCATCGACCGCTGCTTCCACGGTGTTGATCGTTGCCTGCACAAGGCTCCATGCCCCCCAGCCACAGCGGACCCGGCGTTTGGCAAAAACAACATTGGGATTGTCGGCCAGGGCCGTGCGAATGGTCGCAAAATGCGCTGCAGGCGCAGAGGCATCAAAATGGATCGCGATGTAATCGCCTGCGGCCGTCAGCTGTTGCGCCTGCTGCACGATGGCCTCAGGGTTCTTGTGACAGAGAAGAATAAAGGCGATTCTGGCCATGAAATGTGTCTTCGGGTCCTGTGTCGTCAGTTGTTTACACGTCATAACGTGAAGAGCCGTTGAATAAACAGGGTTTCTTTGCTCTGTTGCGCGGTTAATATGATTGTTCAGCTGCAGACAGGCAGAAGAAAGTGAATAGATGAGTTTTCCCGGCACTTGGATGACAGAAAGCGAAAGCGTGGTGTACCGCGTGGTCCCGAAATGCGCCTGCTCGACCATCGGTCAGATCATGTATTATTCCGATCACGGCACGTTTTTTGACGGCGATATTCACGATGCCAAGGCGGGCATCCACAAATGGGCGATGGACCCCAGCAAAGAGCTGATCACCAACAATGTGAAGTCGCATAAAAGCTATGCCTTCACCTGTGTCCGCAACCCTTACACGCGCATCCTGTCGTCTTTTTTTGACAAGATTTGTGGCATTCAGCGTAATGGCAAACGCTACCGGGGCAACCTTGTTCCCTTGCTAATCCAGAAATATGGGATTGAGGTCGGCGACCCCGAAACCGGGTTCGAATTCGACCAGATCCAAAGCTTTCGCCGCTTTCTGTTGTTCGCCCGTGACACGATTCGCTGGCGTCGCCCGATGGAGCCTGACATCCACTGGTCAGCCATGTCCGGCCATATCAGCACCTTCATCGTGAACGGCGGGCGCTATGACAATATTTTCTGGACCGAGAAATTCAACGACGGGATGCAGGATGTCTTAGACGCGATTGAAACGCCGCATCCGATTGATCTGGCCGAAATCCCGCGTTTCAACGAAAGCGAAGGGCATGGACCCAAGCGCGCCCACCCGGTCGCCGATTACTTCGACGATCTGTCGATGCATCTGGTTTATGAAATCTACAAAAGGGATTTCCGGATCTTCAAATATGATTTCGAAAACCCGGCCAACAAGATGCCCATCGGGGAAATCGACTTGGACGAGGTGCACGCCAAGCTGGGATAGGGGGCTGCCTAGCGCCGCCCTTCTCGCAGCCATGCGCCAACGACAAACAGCGATGCCAGCAGCAGCCAGGCCCATGCGGGCAGCAGCGGCATGATGCTGATATCTGCCGTCTGATAGGCCCCGCGCGGTGTGATCCCGATCCACCCCCGGCCCGTGGCGGGGCGGCCTGCGCGGACGCTGCGGATGTTGATATCCCCGTCGGATACCTGTTTGATCCCGCCTCCGCTGCCGTCCACCAAGGGCGATAACGCCGCGCCCGACGCGATGGTCTGTTCGAATTCACGCGGTGCTGCGGGGCCGAGCGCGATCACGCTGGTTTCTTCCCCGTCATCCAGCCGATACAACCCGATTTCGGGGGCCTCCCACAAGGTTTCAAACCGACCGGGCGAGACTTCTTCCAGTGACAGTGTTGTCTCTGTGCCATCGGGATGGGTCACGGTCACATCACCGGTTTCCATGTCCAGCGTCCGCCGCACGATCCGCATGGTTTGACCTGTCGGTTCCGCCCAAAGGGCCTCTTCTTCAAGCTCGGGTTCTTTCATCATCCAGTGGGCCAGACGGCGCAGCAATTCCAGTTGCGGGCCGCCGCCTTCATAGCCACGATCCCACAGCCAGCTTTGGTCCGATGCCATCAAGGCCACACGGCCTTCGCCCACCCGGTTCAGGATCAGCAGCGGGCGGTTATCAAGGCCTGACATAACGGTGGTCGCCTCTTCGGGGACCAGCACATCAATCAGGCGAAACCAGCGCCCCCAGCCGGGACCGTTACCGTCGCCATCGGGGGCAAAGCTTGCCAGCCCTTCGGTCACCGGGTGCCGCTGGCCCAGATCGGTGATCTGCGGCGTGAAGCCTTCTTCGAATACCCGCGCGGTTGGCGCGCCGGGCAGGATGTTGCCAAGCGGCGACCGATAGATGCTTTCGGCGGACCCGTATTCCGGCCCGGAAGAGATCAAAACAGCCCCGCCCTGTTCCACATATTGGCGGATATTGTCGATGTAATCGCTAGGCAGGATGCCGCGCCGCCGGTAGCGGTCAAAGATGATCAGGTCGAAATCATTGATCTTTTCCAGAAACAGCTCACGCGTGGGGAAGGCGATCAGCGACAGTTCGTTGACCGGCACCCCATCCTGCTTTTCGGGTGGGCGCAGAATGGTGAAATGCACCAGATCGACAGAGGCATCTGATTTCAGCAGGTTCCGCCATGTGCGTTCACCCGGATGCGGTTCGCCAGAAACAAGCAGCACCCGCAGCCGGTCGCGCACCCCGTTGATCTGCACCACGGCGTTGTTGTTGCGGTTGGTCAGCTCGCCTTCGGCCTCTGGGATCGCGAATTGCAGCACGTTCATGCCGCCATGGGGCAATTCCAGCGGCAGGTCTATATTTTGGCCGATAGGGACAGAGAATGCCATCGCAGGTGCACCATCAATAGAGATCGACAGATCCACGCTTTCGGTGCCTGGCGCAGCGCCTTGATCTTCCACCCGGACGGTCAGGCTGACCGTTTCGCCAAGGATCGCAAAGGCGGGCGCGTTCGAAATCACCAATCGCCGGTCCCAATCATCGGGTTCGCCGGTTAGCAGCGTATGCAGCGGGGCAGGCAGGCGCGGGGCGCGTTCAAGATCGTGCAGCCGCCCGTCGGTCAGCAATATGACACCGGCGACACGCGCGCGGGGTTCTTCGGCAAGTGCCTCTGACAGGGCGGTCATCAGCGCGGTGCCAGTGTCGCCTTCGCCGTCAGACAGCGTCACGATGCGCAGTTCTGTATTGGGCTGGCGGGCGATCTCGGCTTCTATATTCGCGATGGCCGCTGCGTTCTGGTCGGGTCGTGTGCTGATGCGCTGGCTGGCGCTTTCATCGACCAGCAGCATGACAATATCGCTGAGCGGCGCGCGGTCTTCTTGCTGGATGGCAGGGTTGGCAAGCGCGCCTAATAGCAAAAAGCCTGCCACGCCGCGCAGCCACCAGCCGGGCAGCCGCCGCCAGATCGCCAGCGCCAGTGCAAACACTGCCAGCCCGGCGACCAGATAAAAGGCCATGAGCGGGATAAGCGGGTCAAGGATCAGCGTTCCGGTCATTGGCCAAGCCTGTCAAGAAGGTCAGGCACATGCACCTGATCGGATTTATAGTTGCCGGTCAGCACATGCATGATCACATTCACCCCGAAACGCAGTGCAATTTCGCGCTGCCGCTCGCCTGCCATGCCCCGGCCCACGGGGAACATACGCCGCCCGCTGCCATCCACGGCCCAAGCGCGCGCCCAATCATTGCCGCCGATAATCACAGGTGTCACGCCATCATTGAGGTTACGAAAAGGCATCCCTTCGGCTTGCGTGGCGTCTGGTGGCGCGGCTTCGACCCAGACATCGCGGCTGGCGTAGCGCCCCGGAAAATCCTGCAACAGGTAGAATGTGCGCGTCAGCACATGGTCCGATGGGATCGGCTCCAACGCGGGAACGTCAAGCGATCGCGCAATCGCCTGTAACTTGCGCCCTTCGGGTGAGCCGGACCCAAAGCGGGCCGTATCCGCATCGCGGGTGTCGAACATGATCATCCCGCCAGAGCGCAGATAGCGGTTCAGCTTACCATATGCTGCGCGCGAGGGCAGCGGTTGGTCGGCAGTGATGGGCCAATAAAGGAACGGAAAGAACGCCAGTTCATCCGCTTCCAGATCGACACCCAGTGGTGCCGTTGGCTCAATCGAGGTGCGGCGGAACAGCGTTTCCGACAGGCCGCGCAATCCGGCCTCGGCAACCTCGTCCATTTGCGGATCGCCTGTCAGCACATGGGCGAGCACGACATCGGATGTGGCACGCAACGCGAAATCGTCACTATCCTGCGCTTGCGCATCGGGCGCGGCGAGCATCAGCAGAAAGAAGGCCGCAGCAACATCGGCCCGTGGGCCGCGCAACCGGCCACCCACGGCGAGCGACGCAATGACATCAACCAGCAGCAACGCAATAGCGGCGGCCAGCAGCCAGCCTTTCAGCGCGGTTTCACGGGCGATGTTCATACCTTCGACGGCGATCCTTGCGGGCCATTGGGCGACGTTCAGCATCGTATCCTTTCCGATCACGTTGATGGCCAACTGGCGGTCCGCACCGGAATAAAGGCCGGGTAACAGGTCGGGGCCGGGGATGCCTTCGGCCAGAACCTCACCCGCGACGCCGGGCAGTGCGCTGCCATCATCCAAGCGCCCATAAGCATCCAGCACCCGGTTGGGCAGCCATGTGGTGCCTTCCAGCTCAGCCGCATCCGGTGTGATCGGGCGGGTCGAAACGGCAAGCCGTTCCAGCATCTGCACGAACAATCCAGACAGTGGCAGGGTGGACCATTCCGCGTTGGCGGTCACATGCACGAGGACGACCTGACCTTCACCTGCCGCCTTGCGCGTGACCAAGGGTGTGCCGTCTGCCAGCTGCGCGATCACGCGGTCGGCCAGTGTCGGATCGGGTTGCGCCATGACTTGGCTGCTGATGGACACATCGTTTGGCACCGGCAGGCCGAAAAATGGGCTGTCTTCGTCGAAAGGAGCGAGTGTTTTGGGTTCTCCCCAGCTCATCGCGCCGCCGACACTGCGCCCGCCAGAGCGTAGACGCACCGGCAGCAAGGGGTCTTCGCTGTTGCGCCCCAGATCGGACGCGGCCAGCCGTGGTCCGGCAAAGCGCAAAAGCATCCCGCCGTTTTCAACCCAGTCTTCCAAGCCACCTTGTTCAATATCGGTCAGGATCGCCACATCGGCGAGCACAATCACATCGGGGTTGGCCAGCAGGATGTCTTCCAATGCGCCGTCGATGATATCTGCGGTCGGCTCTAACGCTTCGCGCAGGTAGTAAAGCGGCGAAAGCAGTTCCAGTTCTTCACGGGCATCGCGGCCTGCGATCAGGGCAACTTCGCGCCGTTTCAGGGCATCATCGGTCAGGCTGACCGCCCCGGCAGAACGGGTGCCGCTGAGTTCGAACCGGGTGATCCGGTTGCGCAATTCCGGCGGCAAGACCATGGCGGTTTCGGCAACGGCTTCGCCTGCGGCAAAGGCGAGCGGAACAGTTGCAAGCTGCCGTTCAACGCCTGCGGGATCAAGGCCGATGGCCGCCACCGTCGTGACGAACTGGCTACCCACCGGGGTGCGCGTGGCCGAGACCATGACCTGCCCGTCTTCGAACCGGGCCGGTCGCAGCCCGACGGATTGCCGGGGCGTTTGGAAAACCGTAACCTTACCGCGTGTTTCAAGCTCTGCCAGCAAGTCCTCGCGCCCCGCGAAATCAATGCCGTCCGAAATCCAATAGGTTTCGAACTGTTCATCCGACTGCGCTACCCACAGGTCGGCATCAACCGGCTGCCATGGTTCGGGCTTGAGGTTGGGAAGACGGTTCTGCCACTCCAAGGCCGAGGCGAACGGGATTTCGTTCGGGTGCAGATCGGTCAGCGTCGTGACAGCGACGCGTCGGTTGTTCGCCGCCGCTTCGGACAACAATGTATCAACCCGGTCAATCCGCGCCTGCCAGCTTTGCGCGCCCGCCCAAGTGCCATCCATCACGATCACCAGATTGCCGGCACCATCTCGCGCGTTTTGCGGGTTTAGGACCGGACCGGCAAAGCCGACGATCAGCGCGGCCACAGCCAGCATCCGCAAAAGCAGCAGCCACCACGGGGTACGGTCAGTCTGGTTTTCGTCGTCGGTCAGACCCAGCAGCAAGGCCACACCGGGAAACCGGCGGCGGATCGGCGCAGGCGGCACGGCCCGCAGCAAAATCCACAGGATCGGCAAGGCGAGCAAACCAAGCAAAAGCCAGGGGGCAGCAAATCCGATAGGGCCGAGTGTCCACATTATGCGTGCCGCTCCATCGCGCCATAAAGCCAAAGCAACGCGCCAGCCGCGCTTTCGCCAGTGTGATGCGTGCTGAACTGCCAGCCGGTGGTGCGGGCCAGATGGGCCAGCCTGTCCTTGCGCGCGGCGAGCCGTTCCAGATAGCGCGATTTCAGATCGCCCGCTTTCAGCGTTTCATGCCGCAGCTTACCTGACATGCTTTCGAAAATCGTGCGCCCGTCAAAGGGAAATGCCTCTTCCTGCGGGTCGAGCACCTGCAATAGCGCGCCGCGCACGCCTCGGTCCGCCGCACGCAATAGCGCCTCTTCGACAGGGGCGATATCGCCAAGGAAATCACTGACGAACAACGCGCGTGAATGGGGCAGCATGCCCTGCACCTCTGGCGCGCCGTAGTCGGTGCCGTCTTGTTCTGTCAAAAGCTGGGCCATCTGCATCAGCTGGGCTTCGCCGCGCCGGGGGGGCAGGCGTAGCCCGGTCAGGCCCACCCGTTCGCCGCCACGGATCAGCAGAATAGCCGCCGCCAGACCAAGGGTGCGGGCGCGCTGTGCCTTGCTGGGCAGGTTGTCGTCAGAGTGAAACCCCATCGACGCCGCCTGATCGACCCAAAGGATGATCGACTGGGCGATCTGCCATTCTTTGTCCTGCACGAAATTGCTGTCAGACCGGCCCGACCGGCGCCAGTCGATGCTGCGCGCCTCATCATGTTGCTGGGCTGGGCGGTATTGCCAGAACGTATCGCCCACGCCTGCCCGCCTGCGCCCGTGGTCGCCCAGCAGGACTGCCGCCGCCAGATGCTCTGCATCGGCAAGAAGCGCCGGGAGCGGGGCGGCGAGCGTTTCGGCTTGAGAACGAAGGGCGAGCGCCTCTGTCACGCGGCCGCCTCAACATGGGTGATCTGGGCAGCGACAGTGTTAATCACATTATGGATGCTTTCACCCCGTGCACGGGCGGCAAAGGACAGCGCCATACGATGTTCCAGCACCGGCACGGCCATCGCACGCACATCTTCGGCAGAGGGCGCAAGCCGCCCATCCAGCAGCGCCTGCGCGCGGGCCGTCAGCATCAACGCCTGCGCCGCACGGGGGCCGGGACCCCAGCTGACATTCTGACGAATGATATCCGGCGCGTTTTCGTCAGGGCGGCAAGCGCGGACCAGATCAAGGATCATTTCCACGATGTTTTCACCCACGGGCATCCGGCGGAGCAGTGTTTGTGCGGCCAACAGCTCTTGCGCGGTAAAGACGGCCTGTGATTGCGCATCCTCGACACCTGTTGTGGCGATCAGGATGTCTTTCTCCGTCTCACGGTCGGGGTAAGGCACGTCAATCTGGACAAGGAAACGGTCCAACTGCGCCTCTGGCAGCGGATAGGTGCCTTCTTGTTCGATCGGGTTTTGGGTCGCCAGCACGTGGAACGGTACTCCCAGCGGGTGATGTTGGCCGGCAATCGTGACCTCTTTTTCCTGCATCGCCTGCAACAGCGCAGATTGGGTCCGGGGCGAGGCGCGGTTGATTTCATCGGCCATCAGCAACTGGCAAAAGATCGGGCCTTGGATGAAACGGAACGATCTGGCACCACTATCGTTAGTTTCAAGAACTTCGGACCCCAGAATATCGGCAGGCATCAGATCGGGGGTGAATTGAATGCGGTTGCCGTTTAATCCCATTACGGTGGACAGCGTATCGACCAAACGGGTTTTTCCCAGACCGGGCAAGCCGATTAGCACCGCATGGCCACCGCAGATCAGGGCGGACAGGGTCAAATCGACGACGCGCTGCTGGCCAATGAACCGGGCCGAGATACTATTGCGGGCCTGACCCAGTTTTTCGCCCAAAGTCTCAATCTCTGTGACGAGATCGGCGTCGTTGACCATGACAAGTCTCCTGCTGAACTATATGCCTCTATAACAACAGATATCCTGTATGACCCCAATGGCAAAAACAATGACCGGACAAAAGATCGTGACACCGTCGGCAGAAAGCCTCGCGGCAAGCGCGCGGGCCGCGAAAAAAGGCGGATTACCGCCCGTTCACCTGTGGAATCCACCGTTTTGCGGTGACCTGGACATGCGGATCGCGCGTGACGGAACGTGGTTCTACATGGACACACCTATAGGGCGACCTGAATTGGTCCGACTGTTTTCAACGATTCTGCGCAAGGACGGGGATGATTATTTCCTTGTGACCCCGGTTGAAAAGGTGGGGATCACTGTTGATGACGCACCCTTTGTGGCGGTCGATTTCAACCCGGTTTCGGAAGGGTTGGAATTTGAAACCCATGTGGGCGACCGTGTTATCGCAGGGCCAGACCACCCGATCCGGGTCGCGCGCGAGCCCGAAACGGGCGAGCCTTCGCCCTACATCCTGATCCGCGCAAACCTGGAAGCGCTGATCGACCGCAAGTCGTTCTACCGGCTGGTCGAACTGGGCGAGCATGCGCAACATGACGGCGATAGCTGGTTCGGTCTGCGCTCTGGCGGCATGTTTTTCCCGATCATTCCATCGCGGGAACTGGAATAAATGGGGGGCTCAACCGTTCATTGTTGCGATAATATCTTATGACCTTTCGCTGACTTGGCAGCTTTGCGAAAAAATGTAACTGATTGCGGTAAGAGGATATTTTAATGCCGCGTTACTGTGCCAATTTGAGTTGGCTATTTACCGAACTGCCCTTTATCGAACGTTTCGCCGCAGCACGTGACGCCGGTTTCGACGCAGTCGAGGTGCTGTTTCCTTACGAGGGCAACGTGCAGGATATCGTGAATGAGCTGGTGCGATATGACCTGACCATGGCGCTGATCAACTGCCCCCCGCCGAATTACACAGGCGGCAAGCCGGGCTGGGCCGCAGTCCCCGAATTACGCGAGCGGTTTCGCCGCGATTTCCGCCGCGCCCTGCGTTATGCGCGCACGCTGCGCGCGGGTCATCTGCATATCATGGCGGGTGTGGCAGAGGGCGCGGCGGCCAAGGCGTGTTTTATTAGCAATCTGCGCTGGGCCGCTGCCGAGGCCCCCAACCAAAGCCTGACAATCGAACCAATCAGCCCGCAGGCGATGGCCGGGTATTTTCTGAACGATTTTGACCTTGCACGCGATATAATCACCACGGTCGGGGCGCCCAATCTGCGGCTTCAATTCGATGCGTTCCATGCGGCTAATATCACCGGCGATGTGATGGGGACATGGGCCGACATGGCCGATCTTGTGGCACATGTGCAGGTCGCCCAACCGCCCGAACGCAGTGAGCCCGATAAAGGAAATGTGGACTATCCAGCGTTCTTTGCCCGGCTGGACAGTGATGGGTATGACGGCTGGATCAGCGGTGAATACAAGCCCGCCGCTGCTACGACAGACGGGCTTGGCTGGATGCAGGAGTAGGCGTCTGATTTTCCGCCCTGCTGAAAACCTGCTGACACCACGCTGTCAGCAGGGCTATGGTTAGGTGGGTCTGTCCAATTCAAAAAAGGAGATGCGACATGACCGACCGCGACATTATCGTATGGGGCGAAATTCCCGTGACTAATATGGAAAAATCCGTTGCTTTTTATAACGAAGTCTTTGGCTACCAGATGACAATCGACAACTCCGGACCGAACCCAATGGCTATGCTGGGCAGTGCGATGAACAGCGCTGGCTGCCATATCTATCCCGGAGAGCCTGCCGGTGATGGTGGGAACACGATCCATCTGGGACTGCCTGACACGCTAGAGGCCGGGATGGCACGTTGCACTGCTGCCGGGGGCGAGGTGATCGGCGACCCGATCACAATTCCGTCCGGGCGGTTCGCCTATGCCAAGGATCTGGATGGCAACTCCATCGGTCTGTACGAAACGGCGGTCTGATGCGCCGGGCCGACCGCCTGTTCCAGATATTGCAATATCTGCGGGGCGGTCGGCTCACGACAGCGGCCCAACTGGCTGAAAAGCTAGAGGTAACAAAGCGCACGATCTACCGCGATATCGCCCATTTGATCGGATCAGGCGTTCCGATTGAGGGTGAGGCAGGTGTTGGTTATCTGATGCGGGATGGGTATGACCTGCCGCCGTTGATGTTCACGACGCAGGAAATTGTGGCCCTGGTATCCGGCGCGCGCATTCTGCAAAGCTGGGGCGGCCGGGCGATGGCGGCTGCCGCGCAAGAGGCGTTGGTGAAGATTGACACCGTACTACCGGAACATCTGCGCGCGGAACTGGGGCAGGTCAGTGTCCATGTATTGGATATCCCGTGGCATGGCGGAGACTGGCGCGATTATCTGGACCAGATCGAGGCCGCATCGAAGACCCGGACACGGCTGCGGATTACATATAAAGACGAGTCTGGCCGCCCCAGCGAACGCGATGTGCGTCCCTTGGGTGTCTGGTTCTGGGGCAAGGTATGGACCGCTGTTTGCTGGTGCGAGTTGCGCAATGATTTCCGGATGTTCCGGCTGGATCGTATTGCCACTCTGACAGAGTTGGACCGGTTTCGTCACGAAAAAGGCAAGACATTACAGGATTTTGTCGTCTGTCAGCAGGGCGGGTGACCCCAAGGTTGCCCCAAACCAATACGCTCACGATCTTCTGAGTGGCGCCTGACACCGGCCCCCCTATGCTGGCAGAGGTTATGAAAAGGGATCGCTGTGTCAGGACCAAACCGACGTCAATTTCTTGCAGGTGCCACCGCGCTGGCGGCGCTGCCCGCTTCTGCGCAGGATGCTTGGCAATCCGTTGCGGAGCAGGCGCGCGGGCTGGCGCAATGCCACGCGCTGGTGATCCATCAACAAGGGCGAGAGGTGTTGTCACAGGTGTTTCGTGGGCCCGCGATGGGCCGTGCGGTGCCGGTGAAATCTGTGTCGAAAACCATCGTGGCCGCCTTGACTGGTGCGGCGCTGGACAGGGGGGAGATCCCCGCGCTTTCCGCCACACTGGAAGAGGTCGCACCCCGCCTGATACCGGCCCGTGCCGATCCGCGTGTCGCGGGGATTACGGTGGAAAATCTTGTGACAATGCAGGCCGGGCTGGAGCGGACTTCGGGTGGGAATTATGATGGTTGGGTCAGTAGTTCTAATTGGGTTTCCAATGCGTTAGCCCGCCCCATCGTCGCGGAACCGGGGAGCCGGATGCTGTATTCCACAGGGTCTTTCCACGTGCTGGGAGCGGTGCTGGCAGAGGTGTCAGGTCAAAGCTTGCTCACCCTGGCCCGCCGCCGCCTGGGCCAGCCGCTGGGCATCGATATCCCGGCCTGGACCCGTGATCCGCAGGGCCGGTATCTGGGCGGAAACGAGATGGCGCTGACCCATCAGGCGATGATCCGTTTCGGCGAAATGTACCGGCAGGGCGGTATGTATAATGGCAGTCAGGTGCTGAGCGGTGACTGGGTTCGGCGATCACTAGAGATGCGGACACGATCACCCTATTCCGGGCTAAGCTATGGATATGGCTGGTTTTTAGGAAGCGCGCGGGGTGCGCCTTATGCGCTGGCGCGCGGCTATGGCGGGCAGGTGATCTGCGTGGTGCCGGGGCTGGAATTGACCGTGGCGCTGACATCCGACCCGACACAGCCCGCCCGCTCTGGCGGGTATTTTGGCGATATCATGCAGTTGATCGCAGCGTCGATCATCCCGGTGGCGCGGGACCAGTTGATCTGACGGGGCCGCAGCCGAGGCAACGGTCGGTGGTGTTGCTTTGGGCGCACCGTGCGGTGGTGCGGATGGGGCTGCGAATCATATGTTAATGCAGCGCTTTTCAGTGGTTTTATGTGATCGGAAAAACGTCGGACATGCATCGGACCATTTTGCAGTGATGAGCGGGGTTAATGGTGCGTGCGGTGGGAATGTTAATGTGGGGGTAAGGGGTTCGGATCAACGTCGGCATTTACGTCCAAAAGCGCTAACTCGCGTGAGGAACCTATTTTCTAGATGCTGCATGACACACAGATTGCGTCGAGGTCTACTATGCAGGGTAAAGAGAGCTTTGGCAGGAACTGTGCCAAAGTTTTGCCCTTCTAGGGCGGCAATGATGATTGCCGCTCCCGAACAGACTATTTTACCGACAATGCCGGTCGACCTGCTTACCTCAACTCAAATAGAGAGACATGCATTGATGGCCTTTGTAAGGGATTCAGCAGTGAAAGGTTTGTTTGCGATAATTGCCGACGGATAGTTCGCGGTAATACTCTCGGCATCGCCGTACCCGGTCGCGAGGATGAACGGAGTATTGCGCGCTGCAAGTTGTTCTGCCACAGGCAAGGACGTTTGTTTGCCGAGGTTCACATCTAACAGAGCAAAGGAAATTGGATTATCTTCAAGCACTTTCAAGGCATCATCTACTGAGCTTGACATATGTACCCGATCCGCTCCGTTTGCGCTGAGAATGTCAGAGGCATCAAGGGCGATGACCATGTTATCCTCTAAGACAAGAACATCACCGCTTAGCTTTTTGAGAAATTTTGCATCGCTCGTTTCTTTTGGTGGCACATCGACCTCGATGACCTCTTGATCCGCAGAGATTGACACAGAAGGTATCATGATATCCGCCTCAAACCCGGTCACGAGGTAGCGTGTCTCAACCTTCCCTTTGAGCTCATAGGGAATCGTTTTTTCGATAATCGTCGTACCGAAACCCTGACGTTTCGGTGCTTGAACCGGGGGACCGCCAATTTCTCGCCATGCAAGAAGCAGTGCACCATCATCCTGAACACTTAGATTGATCGACACTTTGCCACTATGATCTGTAAGCGCACCATATTTGGCCGAATTTGTCACCATTTCATGGATGACCAGCGCTACAGTTGAAAATGCTTCGGGCATCAGCATCGGTGCGTCACCTGTGACCTCAAGACGATTTGCCGCGCCGGTCAAAAAGGCATTTATTTCGACATCTATGAGTTTTCTCAACGAACTAGGAGACCATTCTTGCCGGGTAAGCTGATCATGTGCCCGCGCAAGCGCCTGCACCCGTCCGTCAAGGACTTTGGTATAGGTCGCGACATCCTGGGCACCGCTTCGGCTTTGCGAAACAAGGCCTTGGATGAGGTTGAGAATGTTGCGCACACGGTGGTTCAGTTCAGCGATAAGCAACTCCTGCGTATCGGCTGCCTTTCGGCGGGTCTCACTCGCGTCGTCCGTCAGTTTCAAGACGATCTCAATCAGCGAAATGCGCAGTGATTCACCGATCTGCGTTTCGTTTGCCAACCATCGTGCGGACATGTTGCGCACCATCTCAGACCATGCTTCAAAACTTTTGCGCGGCGTCAGGCGCGTTCCATTAGGGCCAACTTCGACAGGTTTTTGCGGGTTACCGGCCCAATTGACCGATGTCGCAACTTCGCGGCGGAAGAAGACGATGTAGTCGCGCGGTGTGCGAGAGATCGGGATAGCCAAAATCCCTGCGACATCAGCTGAAAATTCGGTTGCACCCGGGTAGAGTGCTGCGAGACTATGCGTTGCAAACAGCTCACCCGTGGGGGCGGTATTCAAGAAGCGCACGAGTTTCTTGAATTCTGCCTCGTCAAGGGCTTCGCCACGGGCCGCATAGCGCCCGTCCGAAAAGACGGCAACGCCGTCATTCGGTATCAGCCCTTCTAACTCATCTGCAATGATATCAAACCCGTCGATCAGGTTTGTTCCACCTGAAAGCTTGATCATCAGATTGTCCTGCATCCGGCGCACATCCTCACTGCGAACACGTGCATCGATGTCGACTTTTTGGATTATCTCATACGAGAAAAACTGCGCGAACAACTCAATGGCTGTCCGCCGCTCAAAATCGACGTAGCGAGGGGTTTCGTGATGGCAGGCAAAGAGGCCCCAAAGCTGTCCGTTTTTAATAATGGACACTGACATCGAAGCAGCCACACCCATATTGCGCAGATATTCTAAATGAATGGGCGATACGGCGCGGGTCACAGACAAAGACAAATCCATCGGTTTGCCGTGTATATTGTGTGCCGGCACAATTGGAACCACTGTTCCGTTGACATCCGCAATCAGCCGCAACGGGCTGCGCAAATACAATGCGCGTGCCTGCTTAGGAATATCGCTGGCAGGGTATCGCAATCCCAAAAACGGTTCCATGTGGGATTGCCGTTTCTCAGCGATCACTTCGCCCGTGCCATCTTCGTCAAACTGATAGACCATCACGCGGTCAAACCCTGACATGACCTGTATTGCCATTGCGGCCTGATCGCAGGCGGCCTTCAGGTCGTTCGTCCGACGCACCCGCGCGACCAATGGCTGCACCAGGCTCATCTCATCGCGCGCCTTGGTGTCGATCTTTGGCTCAAATTCGAAAACATAGGTTTGGCCAAGCGCGTGCACCGATACGTCGAAGCGTATGCCATTGCCCAAGACATCGTACCCGAACAGTCGCGAAGAGTTGGTCTCTACGTTGAGGAGTTGCAGCTTTGTACGCAGATCGTGAACGGTGCGTTCTGGCAGCAGGTCCAGCAACCTTACGCCAACTGCCGTCTCTGGCACTATATTTAGCAGGTCTTGAATATTTGCCGAAACGTGGTTGACCATAAAGTCTGCAGACGTCGCAATAAGACAGCCGTAACTCTGTACACCGCCCAGAAGGTGAATTGGTTCCCGGTCACAATTCGTAAGGTCAACGGCGTCATCCGAATTCAGAAAGGGTTTACTGTTTGTCATGCGAAAACGTCCTGATCGGAGGTCAGCGCTTCCAACACTGACGCAAAAAGCTGAAAGAGAATTCGGGTGTCTGCTGTGATGGCGTCGGCATGTGAACTGTTCGTGGGTATGACAGCTAAGGCCTGACAGGTTTCTTGCCAAAGGCTTGGATCGAGTGGCTGACCAAAGTACCCATCGGCCTGCAGCACAAGCGGATTGACTGCTGCGGCCCAAGATTTACGAAGGATGTTTGTACCTAACTGCGATCCTGCGACCATATAGTCAATCGCAAGCGGCTCTAAGTCGGAAGGCAAGGTAGCTTCAGGCAATGCGTGATCGGATGAAACCGATTTCAGGTCACGTTGTAACCCATCCACCATACGATCAAGCACCGCATGGCATCTGCATTCAGTTGAAAGCCGGGATTGCATCGCCAAGAAGCAGCTGAGATGCAATTGTAAAAAAAGCCGAAAGCCGACAGGATCCGTGATGTTGAGCATGGAGATTAACTGATCAAGGTGATCATGATCATCTTGGGTTCGTCGCCGCAGAGCGTGCCGGAAGTCTGATACCAAAGAGAATACCCCCAAAGTGCCGAAGACGTGCGGGCATCTCCGAAGTTAGGCTTTCCGCCTACAATCTTGCTGCTATCACGTCTTTAATCTATGATATAGCAACATATATTCTGTTTTTTGAATTATTAATGTGATGTCTGCAAGTGTTGGGTGAACAGCAAAACCTACCATTGATACATTGTGCGGCATCCGGCACTTCCGGCTTTCGTTGCGGACCTTAACCGCGACATGCACCAAAGGTGGCTTTGGGCCGGAAGTGACACCGCGCAAGGGGCGACCACGCGTTTGCTTCCTGACTGCTCCGCGCCCCAAGCAGACCTTCAAATCGTTAAATTCGGCCGCCTCTACACTGGCTGGTATCGAGGTTGCGCACATGATCCGAAAGAGGCAATTCGACCAGTTGGGGCTGTCAGGTTTCGAGCAGTTCGCTGAACTCGCAGGATAAGTGCGGCCAGCCAAGGTATTTTCTCAACCCATAAGAAAGTTTGCGACACAATCTCCAAACCGAGGTTTTGTCAGTATTGTCGGTTTTGTCATGAGGTGAATCACGGCGCGGACCGTCCAAGCGGCAAAGGCCCCGCCAGATGCGGGAACATACAAAAAGCACAGATTCCAGAACAGTGAGCGAAAGGGGGGGCGGAATTCGCGTGATCGCGAATTTTTATTTAAAATCAATTACTTAAAGGAATGTTGTGGCGGACCGAGGAGGATTCGAACCCCCGACCCCTTGATTCGTAGTCAAGTACTCTATCCAGCTGAGCTATCGGTCCGCGTAGGGTGCGACTTAGACTCAGTGGCGACCCGATGCAAGAGCGAATTGCGTCCTTTTTTCATTCGGCGGCCGGGGCGAGTGCCATATCGGCCTTTGGCAATTGAATCATGAATGTCGTGCCAGTCTCATCGGTCCGTTGCAGGTCCAGCCGGCCCCCGTGTCCCCGGATCAGATCGGCAGCAATCACAAGGCCCAGACCCGATCCGCCTTTGCGCGCCCCTCCTTGGAACGCCTGAAACAGGTGCTCCTGCGCCTTTTTCGGCAGGCCGGGGCCGGTATCGGTGATGATGATACACCAGCTGTTGTCATCCTCTTTGGCCTGCAAGTTGATCTCGCCGGGCTGACCGGTGGCCATGATCGCCTGACGCGCATTACGCACGAGGTTGAAGATCGCGCGGTAAAGCTGTTCGCCATCGGCGCGCAGGGTCATTGTCGCCGGCACATCTTCGGAAAATGACAGGTCATAATCGGCCGCGGCCAGCCGTTCGCTGTCCACCACATCGCCCACGATCCGGGCCAGATTGACCCGCGCCAGCGTCGGGGCCGGTTCATCAACACGGCCAAAGGCCAGCGTGCTTTCGCAGAGGTTCACCGCCCGCGTGATCGAATTGACCAGCTTCGGGGCCATCCGTATCACCAGCGGATCATGGGACCCTTCGATCCGGTCGGTAAATAACTGGGCCGATGTCAGGATGTTACGCAGATCATGACTGACCTTGGCCACCGCACCGCCCAGTTGGGCCAGCCGTTCTTTTTGCTTTAACGCACCGGTCAGCTGGGTTTGCATCATCTTCAGCGCCTCTTCGGCATCGCGTAGCTCGCGCACCCCCGCTTTCGGTGTGATGATCTGACGGGCATCCTCGGGGGCCTTGGCATAAGATTGCATGTGCCCGACCACGCCTTTGATTGGGCGCACCAGCAGCACCTGCACCGCCAGAAACAGCAGCACCGCCGTGGTGATCGAGATGAAGGCCGACAGGATCAGGATGTTGCGCCCATAGTCCAGCATCGCCGCGCGCAGGGGCATCTCGTCCATCGTGACCTCGATCAGCAGACCGCCGCCGCGCACCGGGTCACCAATCACCCGGATGATCTGGTCCTGCCCTTCGACCAGCGTGTGCAGCGCGTCGGCGATCAGGGTCATGCTTGATGGGTCACGCATGTCATAGGTCGCTGCGATGGGCGAGGGGATGGGCGACGACAGCGCCAACTGCCGGATTTCGTTCCGGCGCAGCACCACGTTATACACCTCGGCATTCTTCAGCAGTTCTGTTTCCAGTTCTTGCGTCAGCATCGCATCCGCTTCCAGCGCCAATGACGCGATCTGCGCCCGCTCTAACCGGGCCAGCAAATAGTCTTCCCGGAATCGCGCGATGGAGGGCACGAAGATCAGGATTTCGGCCAGCATCACGAAAATGACCGTGAGAATCAGGAAGCGGCCTGAAAGGGAGTTGAACATGGGCTCTCGCGTTATCGGGTCAGGGCAGCCAGCGCTGCACAAACCTTACCACAGTTTTTACGGTAGGGTTGTCAAACAGTCTGGGACTAAAATAGGCCCCCGCAGCCCTTTTGTTAACCTCACTGACCGTTGGATAGGGTAAAACTGTGTTTGCGATGGCCGACATTTTCATTTTGTTGGCAATCGCCATCGCCCACATGCCGATCAGCTCGCCCGCCATATGCCCTGCGATAGTGGCCCCGACAGGCTTGCCTTTGACTACCATGACCTTAATCAGCCCTTTGGTTTTTCGTTCCGCAATCAGCCGGTCATTGTGATGCAGTTCGGCGCGCACTACTTCGACCGCGCTGCCGTGTTTCTCTTTCGCTTGCGCCTCGGTCAGGCCAACTTGCGCAAGCTCTGGGTCAGTATAGGTCGCCCATGGGATGTGGTCTGTGCGGGTCTTGAACGGCCAGCCGAACAGCAGCGTTCGAACAAGGATGCCGCCATGATAGCCCGCCACATGGGTGAATTGCAGTCCGCCCGCTACATCACCTGCGGCATAGACTTTTTTATTTGTGACCGACCGGAGGTCAGCGCCAACTTTTAGGCCGCCTTTGTCATGGGCGATCCCGCCCGCATCCAGATCCAGCTTGTCGGTATTCACCTTGCGCCCCACCGCGATCAACAGATGCGAGCCGGTGAAATCGCCTTTGGGTGTATGTACCGTGACCATATCCCCATCGGCGCTGATCTTCTCGGCCTGCGCTCCTTCTACGATGTTCACGCCCTCGGCGCGAACGTTATCCAGCACGATTACGGCGAGCTCAGGGTCGTCCTTGCCCATCGCTTTCGCACCTTCGATCACGGTCACATTGCTGCCCAGCCTGCGATGGGCCTGCGCCATTTCCATGCCAATGGGGCCGCCGCCGATGATCAGCAGATGTTTGGGGCGCTCGCGCAGGTCGAAAATATTTTCGTTGGTGTAATGGGTCACACCCTCCAGCCCCGGAATCGGGGGCACCAGCGGGCCAGAGCCTGTGGCCACCACAAAACGGCGCGCTTCGATGATGTTTTCGCCTGCCTGTACCTCTGTTTTTGAGACGAACTTTCCGTAGTCCTGGATGACATGCACGCCCAGGCCTTCGAACCGTTCGACACTGTCGACCGGGGCAATGGTGGCGATCACGTCATGCACATGATCCTTGGCTGCGGCGTAATCGACAGCAGGATCCACATCGGCGATGCCGTATTTCGCAGCGTGAGACATGGCGTGGGCCTGCTTGCCTGATGCGATCAGCGCCTTGGACGGGACGCAGCCGTAATTCAGGCAGTCGCCGCCCATCTTGCCGCCTTCGATCAACACGACCTTTGCGCCCATCTGTACGGCACCCGCTGCCACCGACAGCCCCGCCGATCCTGCCCCAAGAATGCAGATATCTGTCTTGATCCGGTTCATGGATTACAGTCCTTTTCTGCCCCGCAGGGCCTTTATAACGATAGGAAGCGCGGCCAGCGCACAGAGGCCAAGGATCGGCAGCAGGATGGCCGGTTCAAAGATAATGCCAAGATCGGGTGTTTCGCCACGGGCGAATACCTCGCCCAATCCCGCGCCGACCGATGTGAAAACAACCGCGCCGGGGATGATGCCCAGAAAGGTCGAGACAGCAAAGCGGAACAGCGACACACCGACGAGGGCAGGGACAAGGTTCGCCACAAAGAACGGGACCGCAGGCACCAGCCGGATCAGGAACAGCATTTCCCACTGGTTGTTGTCGATGCCTTCCTTGATCTTTTTCACCGTGCCCGCGCCGCTTTCCATGCGGGCGGCGAGCTTGTCGCCCAGCCCCCAGCGGGCGGCCAGAAAGATACAGATCGCACCCAGCGTGGCGCCGGTGACATTGAACAACGCGCCGGGGAAGGTGGCGAACAGAAACCCGCCAGTCAACGTTGCGATGGTCGCGCCGGGCAGGGAAAAGGCGACGATCACGATATAAGAAAGGATAAAGGCCAGCATGGTCAGGGCATAATTATCGTCACGAAAGGCGATCAACGCCTCGCGGTTGGCGGCCAATGCGTCGAAAGACAGGTAATCGCGCAGATAGATAGCCCCCAGCACCGCCACCACAAGGATGACCAGTAATGGCAGCTTGCGCAGCAGCGGGTTGGCGGGCTTTTGTGTCATTTCGGGCATCTTTCGGGTCCAATTATACGGGCATCGCTTGATGTTAGATGGACCAAACACATGTCTGGGCGATACCCTGATCACGGCGCATTGATGGAAAACCGGGCGGATATGCGGTTTTTTGCAGGTGATCACGAAAGCTGTAACATTTCAGACGGGCGAATTGCCGGAAATGTTGCAATTTGCACCTGTCGTCTGCGTTGACATGGGGCAGTGGCCCCTCTAAACGGCAATTCTGAATTGATGACAGGCTTCGAATCCCCATCCGTGGGTTTGGCCGCAATAACCGGAGAGCACGCGATGAAGCGCACGTTCCAACCTTCCAACCGGGTTCGCAAGAACCGTCACGGTTTCCGCGCACGTATGGCCACCAAGGCCGGGCGCAAGATCCTGAACGCGCGCCGCGCACGGGGTCGTGCGAAGCTGAGCGCGTAAGCGCGTCCAGTTTCTTGACCGAATTGCAGCCGCCGGTTGGGCCTGTCATAGGCGCTCCGGCGGTTTCCGTTTGCCTGACCGTCCTTAAAAAGCGCGCCGATTTTGTGCGCGCCTCCCATGGGCGGCGCAATGGCGCGCCCGGTATCCACCTACAGGCTCGCAAACGGGCCGAGGGTGAGGCGACCGGCATCCGCGTCGGGTTCACCTGTTCCAAGAAAGTCGGCAATGCCGTGGCGCGCAATCGGGCCAAGCGGCGCCTGCGCGAGGTCGCGCGTCTGGTGCTGCCCGCCCATGGCCGTGATGGCTGGGATTACGTGCTTGTCGGGCGCAAGGATGTGACGGCGACGCTGCCCTTTGATACACTCGTCGCAGACCTGAAACGCGCCCTGAGCAAAGTGCACACATGACACCGCTCGCCCATATCGCCGCCCTGCCCGTCCGGGCCTACCGGCTGGTGTTCAGCCCGTGGGTGGGTCATGGCTGCCGCTACCAGCCAACCTGCTCGGCTTACGCGCTTGAAGCACTGGAAAAACACGGCGGGATCAAGGGCAGCTGGCTGACCCTGCGCCGCATCGGGCGCTGCCACCCCTGGGGCGGATCAGGGATCGACAACGTACCGGACTAACAAGCCCTGTTTCTGGATCATCATCAAAAGGCGAATGTCAGGAAAGAGCCCAAAGTCACCACTTCGATTCAAGCTGAACAGTGTGCCAAGAAACGCACACATTACATTTGATTGAGAAGTGCATCACAGCCGCTTCCACCGATGAACTCAAATGACGCTAATAACCCTTCTTGAGCGTCAGAAATCTGGCGGTCCTCGCGAACCATTCCAATAATACAGTAACTCGCTTCTCTTCCAGGACCTTGAGTCTCACAAATTTGAAACCGAATACGCTCAGTTCGAAACCCCATGTCATCCATGAGTTCCTTTTTGGGGTCGCTTTCCCTTAACTCGGCATAAAGCCAAGCTGAATCATGTTGAAGAAGCGTTGACGCTGCGGATCCCTGCACGTCATAGAGTAATGGATATTCGCGCTGATACGTTATCCGTTCGCTTCCGGCGATGGAATAAAATGCCTCCAAGCACTCATCAGGTGTAAGATCTGTTTTTTCTCTTTCCGCGCCTGCAACAGTAGCATTGCTGGTAAGTACTGCCATTGTAACGGCGAACATCCATCCCGCTTTCATTTGGCATATCCTTAAAGCTCAAACTCATCTCGCAGCGTTGATAAACCACAATCTTGTGTGGATGTTAAGGTCGGCTTTGTCCGCAAAGCAGTCATTCAGCAATGCCCGCGACCAATATCAGGCCTGTTTTAAACGGGCGTTGCGCCGTTGCTAACCATCATAATTTCTCAAACGCAATCGTCACCACACCAATATCAACGCCATAGCGCTTTACATAGGCAAGGTTCAGCAACCGGTCTTCGGTCAACAGCCACATCCAGTCATCGAAACTGACCCGCAAGGTCTCTGTCTCACCGTCCGCTGTTGGCACGGGTAGATCAATCTGATACTGCCAGTTGAACCGGTTGTCCTGCTCTTGCCCGGTGGCCTGACCGATGACACCCGGCGCGGTGCCGGTCCAGCTATCAGGGCCGGTCTTGGTCAGGGTCCAGACGCGCTGTTCGGTCGATCCGTCCTCATAAACAAAATCTTCAATCAGCCGCAGCCGCGACCCGTCCCAGTCCCCGGCGATATTCACGACAAAGCTGCGCCGCACGGTGCCAAGAATGTCTTGAAACTGACCATAGGCGACCAGATCCCCATTAAAGAACTCTTCAAGGTTCAGCTTGCGGTCGCTCAGTCTGGGATCGTCGAATGACGGTTTTCCGGTGCATGCGGTCAGCAGGGCAAGGGCGGCAATCAGGATCAGGCGCATCGGGTCATCCTTCTGTTTCTGCTGACCTAGCGCGCGCCGGGGCTGCGACCAGTCGCGCGGTACGCTGATCAAAACGTTTGATCATCGAAAACCTCTTGGCGGACGGGCGCGGGAGGGGTAGGTGCTGGCATCATGCTAGACGATAGTGACATTCATCCGCTTTTCCACGGGGCACCGTCCACGACGGAGTTCAAGAAGCTGCGCAAACGCATCGTGCGCGAAACGCGCGAAGCGATTGAACAATACGGCATGATTGAACGCGGCGCAAAGTGGCTGGTCTGCTTGTCAGGGGGCAAGGACAGCTATACGCTGCTTGCCGCACTGTACGAATTGCAATGGCGCGGGCTGCTGCCTGTGGAACTGATCGCCTGCAACCTCGATCAGGGACAGCCGGGCTTTCCCGCGACGGTCCTGCCAGAGTTTCTGGAAAAAATGGGTGTGTCGCACCGGATCGAATATCAGGACACCTATTCCATCGTGATGGACAAGGTGCCCGCAGGGCGGACTTTTTGCGCGCTTTGTTCACGGCTGCGGCGTGGTAATCTCTATCGGATCGCACGTGAAGAAGGGTGTAGCGCCGTCGTGCTGGGCCATCACCGCGATGACATTCTGGAAACCTTCTTCATGAACCTGTTCCACGGCGGGCGGCTGGCGACAATGCCGCCCAAGCTGGTGAATGAAGAGGGCGACCTGTTTCTCTACCGCCCGCTGGCTCATGTGGCCGAGGCGGATTGCGAGAAATTCGCCAAAGCGATGAGCTACCCGATCATCCCCTGCGATCTTTGTGGATCACAGGACGGATTGCAGCGCCAGCAGGTCAAGCAAATTCTCGACGGTTGGGAAAAGAACAGCCCCGGACGGCGACAGGTCATGTTTCGGGCTTTGATGAACGCGCGACCGTCACATCTGCTCGACCCTAAGCTCTTTGACTTCGCCGGGCTGATGCGTGCCGCGCCGCACGGCAACACCGAAAACTGACGCATTATCGATTCTGGCAAAAGAGCGAGAGCCGTATGGCGGAATCCGCACACAATCCATGAACACTGCAGCGCGAAAGATCTTTTTCTTTTGTGATCAATCCCAAACTCTTTTTCGGGCAACTGCCCGCTTACCGCGCAAATGGCGGTTGCGACCTGACGCGATGCGCGCGATTGTTGATTTACAACAACACTGCGAATTTTGGTCAAACAAGTACTGACATCAACGACATTTCCAGTAGCATGCCAATCAAGGTGAAAGAGTCCCATCGGTCATTATCGGCGTCTTACCAGTATTTCGGATCCAATGGTTACGTTATCCGCTGGAAAGAAGGATGTACGGATTAAGACCGTCGCATAACGAGTCTGGAAAAAGAAATGCTTAAGAAAATTGCCACTACGCTGCTTTGTACAGCTTCAGCCGGTGCGCTCTGCGCCCAGAATGTTGAACTGCGCTCACCTGATGGTTTTATCAGTGTCGAAGGCGAAATTGTCGGCTTCAATGGTATCATGCTGTCGGTGGAAACCTCGGTCGGGATCGTCAGCGTTCCAGCGGGACAGGTCGTATGTTTCGGCGCCGGTTGCAACGAAGCCATCGCAAATGACAACTTTGACCTTGCGGCAGGCAATTTCCTCGCCATCGGCGTCGGACAGTCAGAGGAAGCAGCGCTCCGCCCTGCACCTCAGCCAGCCGCAGCGCCGCGTAACACATCCGACAATTTCGCAGTCAGCTTTGACGCCCCAGCCTACCAAACCATCTATCGCACGCTGGCTGACGCCTTTGCGAATGCCAACCCGGATGGCATCACAGCCGATCTTGCCGGCAGCGGCGACCTGAATTTGCAAGATGCATCCGGCCAGCAGACCGCCGTGATCAGCACCGCTGCCGTTGGAGCACCCTCTGATCTGTCGATCGAGGCTGTCTCGCTTCAGACCCGCGCGCCTGCGCAATTCGACGGCCCGATCGATTGGGCCCGGACGGGCAGGTTGGATTACCAGATGCTGGGGCTGCAAGCCTTTGCCGTGGTGGTCAACCCGCAGGTCGACATCGATTTTCTGACGATGGAACAATTGGCCAGTATCTATGCGGGCGAGATCACAAACTGGGCCGAGGTTGGCGGCCCAGATCAAAAGATCCTACCATTGCAACAGCCTTTGAATTCACAATTGCGAAATGAACTGGTCAAACTGGTCATGAACCCGTTCGGCAAAAACATCGCCAGCAATGTGCTAACGATGGCGGATGAAACGGGCATGGCGTCCTCTGTCAATCAGTTTCCGGGCAGCATCAGCATTGTTGGGGTGGACAGCGCTGGTAATAATACAATCGTCCCGGTTGCCGGGTCTTGTGGTCACCCGGTCACCCCGGCCCGGTTCAACATCGTATCAGGGGATTACCCGCTGGTTCGGCCGATCATGGCGTCTTTTGATCGTACACCAAGCACGACGCTGCTGACCGCACTATTTGATTTCGCCTCGACGGATGCGGTGCAGGCGCTTCTGGCGGATGAGGGTCTGATCAGCCACCGGGTGGTGGAGCAGGGGGTGACCGAAAAGAACGCGCGCCTGAACCAATTGCTAAGCGCCGATCTTGACGCAGTCGAACGCAGCGCCGGTGCGCGGATGTTCCAAGCCTTGTTCGAAGCACAGCGCCTTTCCGCAACCGTCACCGGTGGCCCTGCCAGCGGTCCGGAAGGCGCGTGGAACCGGGCCAAGCTGCAAGCACTTGCCGCTGCCGTTGCGGATGACAGCTATGCGGGCCGTGAAATCATGTTTGTGGGCTTTGGCAGCAGCGAAAGCGGCTCGCAGATCGCGCTAGATGCCTCGCAAGAGGCCGCGGAAGAGACGGCAGCGGCTTTTAGCGCCATGGCCGGCGATGTGATCGACGCAAACGGTTTGAGCCTGGCCTCTTTTGGCTTTGGATCGGTGGCACCGGCAACCTGCTATGACGGTCAGGTCCGGGGCGACACCCACACACGGGTCGAAATCTGGTACCGGTAAACCCGGTCTTCTGTCAGCGCCTATGGGGGACGTCACCGCAAAGGTGCAGACAGATTCTCGCGAAAAATCTGGGCAAAATCCTACACAGGATTTTCTGCCGCGCGCGTATCGACCTCTGTCCGCTGCCCCAATCGCGTTTGCCCACAGGTGAAGTTCAGCGAGTGGGGGATAGAGGTCCCAATGATTTTACCAACATGCCATTGCCGAATGCCTGCCGGGCGCTATCCATAAACATCCAGGTTGATATCGCCTAACATCCTGTTCCCGTGCTGTTGTCGGGGCTGGAAATCGGGTGCACATATGGCCCCAAAGATTGAGGTAAGGCAAATGACCAGACGTTTCTTCTATATCCTGCTGACTGTGGCGCTTGCCATGTATGCGGGCATGGCCTCGGCGCAACAGCTTTCGCTGGGCCAGATTTCGCAGTATTTGAACCAACTGCAAACAGCCCAGGGCGGGTTCACCCAGATCAATTCCGACGGCACGCTGTCGACAGGGCAGATCTACATCAAGCGGCCCGGACGCATTCGGTTCGAATATAACCCGCCGGACGAGTCGCTTGTGATGGCGGGCGGCGGTCAGGTGGCCGTGTTCGACCCACGCTCCAACACCGGGCCAGAGCGGTTTCCGCTGAACCAGACCCCGCTGGACATCATGCTGCGCCAGAATGTCGACCTGAGCAGTGAACGTATGGTCACCAACCAGACATATGACGGCACGGCCACGACGATCACCGCGCAAGACCCCGAACATCCGGAATATGGCAACATTCAGATGGTCTTTACCGCCAACCCGGTAGAGTTACGGCAATGGATCGTCACCGATGATCTGGGCACCCAGACAACCATCATCCTGAACGATATGACCGCAGGTGGGACGATCGGTAACATCCTGTTCAACATCCGCGCCGAAATGCGCAAACGCGGCCAGGACTGAGGTCAGAGGTCCCGGGTCAAAGCCCGGGACTGCGCCGTGCGCGGCGCCCCGGTCGTGGTGAAGCGTAAAGCATTTCTAATTTAAGCTGAGACTTCTCGCTTCATCAGTTGAATCTGTATCGAAAACGCGAGGTCACGCATGCTGAGCCAAGTATAAATCGAATTACTCTAACATTTTTTCTCGCAATCTTTGAAACCGTGCGCGTCGCGCTGATTTCAAAGTCCGAACATGGCCCATTCTGCCAATCAGGGTAAACCACAATCAAGCACCCATGTGATCTCTCGTGTTTTAGGTTTTGCAAGAAACGAACTAGAGCGTGTCGCGTGCTTTCAGATTCAGGATTCCCAGATCACGTATGATGTGATTCCCTATGCTTGGCGCAGATATGGGGGTCGCAGATGGGCAAACCACATCCGATAGAGTTGCGTGAGCGGGTCGCAGCGTTTGTTGACGAGGGACACGGGCACCGCGAGGCGGCGCGGCACTTCCGTGTATCGCCGAAGTTCGTAAATGATTTGATCAAGCTGCGGCGCGAAACCGGATCGCTGGCCCCGCGCGCCCAAGGCAATGGCGGTGGCCATGGCAAACTTGCGGGCCTATCCGCCTGGATCGAGATGCGCGTCGCCGACACAGGCGAAATCACGCTCGACGAACTGGTTGCCGAACTGGCCGAGACGCATGGTGTCGCCGTCCATCGCGGCACTGTTT